>JAEXFV010000088.1 GCA_023451115.1 Bacillota bacterium | reverse complement strand
ACTTAAGGCCGTGCGCCATCAGATTCAGACGGGTGCAGACTGGATTAAGTTTTTTGCCACCGGTGGCATTAGCGATACCCATAATGTGCAGGAATTTAGCGACGAGGAAATGAATGTAATCGTAAGTGAAGCTCACCGCAAGAGCAAAAAAGTCTTTGCACATTGTCAATACATTCAGGGAACCCTTGCAGCCGTAAAAGCTGGTATAGATTCTGTTGAGCACGGCACTCAACTTAATGATGAAATCATTGATGAAATGCTCAAGCGCGGTACCTGGCTCGTGCCTACAATATGTGTATTAGCTGCCTCGGCATTCCTTGGAAAAGATTATGGCCTTCCCGAATCCTATAGCAAAAAAGCGGAAGAATTCTACCATCTCAACTGCGAAAGCTTGCGTAGAGCTCACGAGCGTGGTGTTAAGATCGCGTTTGGTTCCGATTCAGGTTTCAATGCACAAAAGCATGGCTGCAATGCTCGAGAGTTTGCGCAATATGCACTTACAGGCTTTTCACCCATGGAAGCCATTGTATGCGCAACTCGCAATATCGCTGAGATGTTGGGATTATTAAACGATATCGGTACCGTTGAAGCGGGAAAACTTGCGGACCTTATTCTCGTTGACCGAAATCCACTGAATAATATTAGAGTTTTTGAGGATGTAGGTGCGATTTCCATGGTAATGCGTAGCGGTATTATTTACAAGTATTCTGATGATAAGCGCCTAATTACCGCTTAGATGTAAACCCTGGCTGGTCTACAAAACAAACTTGCTTTTACTGTCGTAATCATATTGTAATAAGGGTTTTATGCATCATTGTTCAAAAGCTGCTGGGTCATACAAAGCTTTCTCTGCTTCCCCTTCCCGTACATGCCTCACCTCATAAAAAAGTCCCGTAATCATATAGATTACGGGACTTGTCCATGGTAGCGGCGATCCGACTCGAACGGATGACAGGCCGGGTATGAACCGACTACTCTAGCCAGCTGAGTTACGCCGCCATATAAGGTGAGGTCATAACTTCAACGACCTCACCATTTGGTTGCGGGGGCGGGATTTGAACCACACGACCTTCGGGTTATGAGCCCGATGAGCTACCAGACTGCTCCACCCCGCGATGTTGCCGTCACTAGAACGGCAAGTATTAGAATACCATGTTCTGTCCCAATCGTCAATAGCAAATATAAAAAAATTCATTCTTTCGGTAAATTGAAAACATTTGTTCTTATATATTGAATAATACGGCCTTTATTTTGTATAATATAAATAAACAAACTTTTGTTCGCACGAGAGGATGATGGGATTGGAACGCATTATTTTGCATAGTGACTTAAATAATTATTATGCCTCTGTAGAATGTCTTCTGCATCCGGAGCTTGAGGGAAAAGCCGTAGCGGTGTGTGGGGATGAAGCGCAGCGCCACGGCATCGTATTAGCGAAAAGCCAGCAGGCCAAGCAATTTGGTATACAAACCGGCATGACCCTATGGCAGGCGCGGCGCCTTTGCCCTGAATTGATTACCATACCACCACATTTTCGTCATTACATAGAATATTCCCGTAAAGTACAGCAAATTTATTACCGCTATACGGACTTAATTGAATCCTTCGGCATTGATGAATGTTGGCTGGACGTGACGCACAGCGCCCATCTTTTTGGCGGGAACGGACAAAGCGTTGCCCAGCATATTCTGAAAACTGTACGGCAGGAGCTGGGTCTTACCGTTTCCATAGGCGTTTCTTTTAATAAAGCGTTTGCCAAGTTAGGCTCTGATTTGAAGAAGCCCAATGCTATCAGCTGCATTGGTAAGGAGAGCTACCGCCAGATCATATGGCCCTTGCCGGTAGAATGCCTGCTGGGTGTTGGGCGCTCTACCCAAAATAAGCTAAACCGGTTTTGTATTCACACCATCGGCCAGCTCGCCCAGGCTGACCCCACTTTTTTGCAGGGCCTGTTGGGCGTTCACGGCTGTGCCCTCTGGCAAGAAGCCAACGGCCAAAGCAGCAGCCTGGTCACCCCTTTTGGCTACAGCCCGCCTGCCAAAGGCATGGGCCATGGCATTACCTGCCCCAGGGATCTGCTAAACCAGCGGGAAACATGGCCGGTTTTCTTAGGGCTTTGTGAAAGTGTAGCATATCGCCTGCGGGAAGCGGAGACATGCGCCACCTCCCTTCAGCTTGGAGTAAAAGATACCCGCCTGCTTACCCGGGATATCCAAATGCCTTTGGATTACCCTACCCAAAGCGCCATAGAGCTCGCCCGGGCCGCCTATGGTTTGATGGCGCGGCGTTATACTTGGGAATATCCCGTCCGTGCCCTGTCTGTTAGGGCCACCCAGCTTATCCCTGCCTGTCAGCCTTTGCAGCTGGACTTTTTTTGCGACCAAAGCGCCCGCAGCAAAAAATTGCAGGCGGAGCAGGCCGTTGACGCCTTGCGCCTGCGATACGGCAACAATGTCATCCAGCGGGCAATATTCCTCAAAAAAGACGACCTAAAGCTGGAACGTCTTCAGGAACCGCATATCCTCCCCAGCTTTGCAGGCTGTTGAACGCCCATTATCCTCCCAGCAGCTATTGTTGCCAACCAGAATTTATATTACAATAAAGGCAGCGACCTTCCCTGGCTTTATTGTAATATAAACCGTGGAAGCCCGTTGAATAGAATAAATGAATTCATGCCGGCCATCCCACCGCCAATAGAGAGCACGTGGGGCGCTGCAGCAAGGGTTATGGTTATGGCATTGGGAAAGGAGTGGCTATATGACGCAGTTAGAACAATTACAAGCTCTCATTAACAAAAGCCGTCGTATCGCTTTTTTAGGGGGCGCTGGCGTAAGCACCGAAAGCGGAATCCCGGATTTCCGCGGCGAAAAGGGGATCTTTGCAGCCATTCAGTCCTACGGCTATCCGCCGGAAACGTTGCTTTCTCATGATTTTTTCATGACCCATACAGATGTATTTTACGATTACTATAAGAGTATGATGCTCTACCCGGATGCAAAACCCAATGCCGCGCATTTTGCCCTGGCTCGGCTGGAAGCGGCGGGAAAGCTCACTGCCGTAATCACCCAGAATATTGATAACCTGCACCAGCGTGCCGGCAGCCGCAACGTGTTGGAATTGCATGGCTCGGTATATCGCAATCATTGCATGGGGTGCCACAAATCCTATTCTCTGGATCAAGTGCTGGCTCAACCTGGCATTCCCCGCTGCATCTGCGGCAGCATCATCAAACCGGATGTTGTGCTGTATGGCGAAGGGCTGGATAACGGCACTCTGTCACAAGCCATTCAACAGATCCGCCAGGCAGATTTGCTGATGGTAGGCGGCACATCTTTAGCGGTGTATCCCGCTGCGGGGCTGGTAGATTATTTTCGGGGAAATCACCTGGTGCTCATCAACAAAGGGGAAACCAGCCGGGACCAGGGCGCATCCCTGGTGATCCATCAGGCCATTGGGGAAGTGCTTGGATCTGTAGTGGCATAATTTTTACAGCAAAGGAGAAGGAGCCGGGCAAGTTTGCCCGGCTCCTTTGGCGATCGGAACCTGTTCTATTTCCCACATTGACGCACGATAGCGCTATATGGAGAGGCCTGCGCTTTATCGCCATCCGCAGGCTGTACAACCTCCAGCACATGCTGGGCAATCATTTCCTGTATGCGGTAATACAACCACCAATCCCCCACACTAAGCTGGTATTTCCCTATTGCATTGCCGATGAGCTGCGCAATTTTAAAATTCCCTTGGGGCATACTGCGCAACAGGAAAGAATCATAAAAATCTGCCGGCACACCTACCAGCTTACCGTTTACCAGGGCACGTAACGGCGCGTTTTCCTTCACCAAGCCGCTCCAGCGATCCGTCATTGCTCTGCGCATGGCGGATGGCAGCTCCTGTTCCAAGGGAAGAAAGCTTGCAAATCTTCCCGGTTCCACTTCCCCCCAGCCGGAATACTCCACCAATGTCTTCTCCCCCGCCATGCTATATTGGGGAAGCTTTATGGTAGTGATTTTGCAGGTAATATCCCGTAGATACCACAGGATAAAATGCAACCCACAGGCGGCATATGGCGCATCGCTATACCAAATGCGCAAATGTTCTCCCTTTTGCGCCTGCTGCAGCAGCCTTTGCAGCTCATTCTCACAGCTTTCCCAATATGTCTCCCATTGCCTGGCTTGCTCCCGCTCTGGCCAAGGGCCCTGAAGGAAATCGAACAACATCTTTTTCCGCCCATCCCCCGTTATGGAGGCTTGTATGTTCCCCACATCCAGGCAAAATGGCACGGCGATTACATCCATGGGGTTTCCCCCCAGCGATTGGCCTGCAAAGCGTTCTTTTAACTCTGGCACAGAAGGCTTTTTTCCTATATAAGCCATTGCGCCACAGAGCATGTTTTGGGCAGAATACCGTTGCGCAATCTTCAATGCGCCCTTTTCACTATCCCCAAAGCAAATGTCGAGCATCCGTTCTCCTCCAGTAAAATTTCTTTCCTGCAGCAGGATAGACAAAGAGGCTGGCAACTGCCAGCCCCTTTTGCCCATACGCCTTATGGCGATTACATGTCGTTGAGCTTCTTATAGTATTCGATCTTATCCGCAGCTTCCTTCTCCGCCCGATCGAACAGCTCCTCGGCAACCTCCGGGAACTGCTTCTTCAGGGAAGCATACCGGACTTCGCCCATAATGAACTCTTTATAGGAGCTCTTGGGATCCTTGCTGTCCAGGATGAAGGGGTTCTTACCCTGCTCTGCCAGATCCGGATTGTAGCGGTACAGCGGCCAGTAACCGGCCTCAACCGCTTTCTTAGCCTCAGCCTGGGATTTGCCCATGTTAATACCGTGGTTGATGCAGGGAGCATACGCAATGATCAGGGAGGGGCCCTTGTAAGCCTCAGCCTCATTGACAGCCTTGAGCAATTGTGCCGGGTTTGCGCCCATGCAGACCTTCGCTACGTATACATAGCCATAAGACATGGCCATCATACCCAGATCCTTCTTCTTGGTGCGCTTACCAGCAGCAGCGAACTTCGCCACAGGGCCGGTAGGCGTTGCCTTGGAAGCCTGGCCACCGGTGTTGGAATACACCTCGGTATCCATAACCAGCACATTCACGTCCTCATCCATGGCGAGCACGTGGTCCAGTCCGCCGTAGCCAATGTCATATGCCCAACCATCGCCGCCGAAGATCCAGATGGACTTCTTGACCAGCAGGTCTTCCATGTCCTTAATCTGTGCCTTGACGGCAGCTGCTTCAGGGCTGCACTCCTTGCCGCAGGGACGGTTGACCAGTTCCTTCACCGCTTCCGCTGCAACCTTGCTGCCTTCTGCATCGTCTTTGTTGTCCAGCCAATTCTGCATGACAGCCTTGCCTTCTTCGGTGCAGGCCAGGTCGCGCAGCTGTGCAACCAAGTCAGCCAGTTTGGCCCGGCGATGCTTGGTGGCCAAGTTCATGCCGTAACCGAACTCCGCATTGTCCTCAAACAGGGAGTTTGCCCAAGCGGGGCCAAATCCCTTGGCGTTTACCGTATAGGGGCAAGTGGGCGCGCTGCCGCCATAGATGGAGGAGCAGCCGGTAGCATTGGCAACGATCATCCTGTCGCCAAACAGCTGAGTTACCAGCTTGACATAAGGTGTTTCACCGCAACCAGCGCAAGCGCCGGAGAACTCAAACAGGGGCTGGAGGAACTGGCTGCCCTTAACGGTAGCCCGGTTGAGCTCCAACTTTTCTTCCGGCAAGGTGAGGGCGAATTCCCAATTCTTTTCTTCCTGCTCCTGAATGGTGTGCAAGGGAACCATCTTGAGCGCCTTTTCCTTAGCGGGACATACATCTGCGCAGTTGCCGCAGCCGGTGCAATCCATAGGAGCGATCTGCATGCGGAACTTCAGGCCCGCAGCTTCCTTGCCCTTGCCATCTACGGTAACGAAGCCAGCAGGCGCATCCTTGAGGGCTGCTTCCTTGGCCACGAAGGGACGGATGGTAGCATGGGGGCAAACCAGAGAGCACTGGTTGCACTGGATGCAGTTTTCCGGGATCCACTGGGGTACGTCCACCGCAACGCCGCGTTTTTCATATTTGGTGGTGCCAGTGGGTACAAAACCATCGGCAGCCAGCTTGGAAACAGGCAGCTTGTCGCCTTCCTGTGCCAGGATGGGCTTGATAAAATCGGTGTAGTAAGCATCGTCAGAGGTGGATACCATGGCTGCGCCTTCTGTTGCGTTGGCCCAGCTGGCAGGATACTGGATCTCCTCGATGGCATTGGCGCCAGCGTCGATCGCATCCCAGTTCTTCTTGACGACCTCGTCACCCTTCTTGCCGTAGGACTTCTTGGCATAGGCCTTCATATATTCAATGGCCTGATCCGCGGGGATTACGTTCGCCAGCTTGAAGAAAGCGGACTGCATGATGGTATTGATGCGGCCGCCCATGCCAACCTGACGGGCCAGCTTAATCGCGTCTACATTGTAGAACTTGATGTTATGCTGGGCAATGGCACGCTTCATGGCAGCGGGCAGCTCGGTTTCCATTTCCGCCAGCGTCCAGGGGGAGTTGAGCAGGAAGATGCCGCCGTCCTTAATGCCTTCCGCCACTGCATAACGGATGACATAAGAGGGGTTATGGCAAGCCACAAAGTCCGCCTGATCGATCAGGTAAGGACTCTGGATGGGGGTTTTGCCAAAGCGCAGGTGAGATACCGTAAAGCCGCCGGACTTCTTGGAGTCATAGGCGAAATAGCCCTGGGCGTACATGTCGGTATGGTCGCCGATGATCTTAATGGAGTTCTTGTTGGCGCCTACCGTGCCGTCGGATCCCAAGCCATAGAACTTGCAGGCAATGGTGCCTTCCGGCGCAGCGTTGATCTGGTCTTTCACTTCCAGGGAGGTGTTGGTGACATCGTCCACAATACCCACGGTGAAGTGGTTCTTCGGTTGAGCAGCACCCAGGTTGTCGTAGATGGCCTTCACCATGGAAGGTGTGAACTCCTTGGAGCCCAAGCCGTAACGGCCGCCATACACGCTGACGCCCTGACGTCCGGTCTCGATAAGAGCATTGATTACATCCTGATAGAGAGGCTCGCCCAAAGAACCGGGCTCTTTGGTACGATCCAGCACTGCGATCTTCTTTACAGAAGCGGGCAGAGCTGCCACAAACTTGTCCGCAGCAAAGGGGCGGTACAGGCGAACTTTCAATACGCCCAGCTTTTCGCCCTTCTTGTTGAGGTAATTGACGGCTTCTTCCGCTACGTCTGCACCGGAGCCCATGATCACAATAACCTTCTCCGCATCGGGAGCGCCAACATAATCAAACAGGTGGTAGCTACGGCCGGTGAGCTTGCTAACCTGCGCCATATACTCTTCCACAATAGCGGGAACAGCCTGGTAATACTTGTTGGCGGCTTCACGGCCCTGGAAGTAAATATCCGGGTTCTGGGCAGTACCGGCCTGGTGGGGATGCTCAGGGTTGAGCGCCCGTGCGCGGAACTTGGCCACAGCGTCAAAGTCGCACAACTTGGCCATATCTTCATAATCGATGGCCTCTATCTTCTGGACTTCATGAGAGGTCCTGAAACCGTCAAAGAAATGCAGGAACGGAACGCTTGCTTTGATGGCGGACAGATGGGCTACCAGCGCCAAGTCCATCACTTCCTGGACGGATGCAGCGGACAGCATGGCAAAGCCGGTCTGCCTGGCGCCCATTACGTCGCTATGGTCGCCGAAAATGGAAAGGGAGTGAGCTGCCAGGGCACGGGCGGATACATGGAACACGCCAGGCAGCAACTCGCCGCTGATCTTGTACATATTGGGAATCATCAGCAACAGGCCCTGAGAAGCGGTGAAAGTGGTGGTCAGCGCACCGGCCGCCAGGGAACCGTGCACAGCGCCTGCAGCGCCGGCTTCGGACTGCATCTCAGCGATGCGAACCTTCTGCCCAAACAGATTGAGACGGCCGTTTGCCGCCCAGTCATCGGCAACCTCTGCCATGGGAGAGGAAGGCGTGATGGGATATATCGCGGCCACGTCGGAAAATGCATACGCGACATGTGCAGCAGCGGTATTGCCATCGATGGTCATTGTCTTTGGCATAGCGAACCTCCTGATTTTGAACGTTATTTGCTTCCTGCTTTCCCCATAATGCAAGGAAAAACAAGGGTTTCACGCAACTTTCATTATAATATTGCATATCCCCGGTGTCAAGGATGCATGCAAGACTTCCTGCATTTTATACCGTTGCAACACATCTTTGCCATTATTCAGAGAACAGCTTGCTTTGATACCGCTCCACAAGATAGAACAGCGGAATGCCCAGAATATAACAGGCTGCAATTTGCCCAATCCCCACATAAGCCGCACAAAGCCAGTAAGATAGCTCCGGAGAATATAAAACATTCACCACCCACCCTACGATCACTGCATTGAACGCCACTGCAGGCAGAGGAGCAAGCCAGCGGCTGCCATTCCGTTTTCCCAGGTAGCAGGTGCATAACGCGGCCAGCAGTGTGGCCAGGCTGCCAAATATGATATCCAGCAGCATACTGCCCATAATCAGGTTGGAAAGCAGGCAACCGACCAACAGCCCGGGCACCGCCGCAGGGCAAAAGTAGGGCAGCACGCACATGGCCTCAGAAATGCGGCATTGGATAGCCCCTGAGGCAATTGGCGCTACCGCCACAGTCAGCACTGTGTAAATGGCAGCAGTGATGGCACCGTATGCCAACTGCTTTGTCGTTGTTTTCTTCATGTTGTTTTCCTTTTGCAACTTTATTGATACTGCAGTCAGCCCAGCAGCCGTTTCACCGCCGCATTGGCTGCCTGCCGTATGCTTTGTTCCTCAATCCCCACAAGAACGCCTTCCTGGGCCACCACTTTGCCCGCTATTACGGTATATTTGGCAGGCGCATGGTATCCCACCGTGCCAAAGAAGCTGGCCGGATCCTGCAAGGCCCCGGTGAGTTCCAGGCTGCGGCTGTCAATCAGGAACACATCCCCGGCTTTTCCGGTTGCTACCTGGCCAATGTCGTCCCGGCCCAAAAGCTTTGCCCCGCCCCGGGTGGCCACTTTGAGCAGCTGGTATCCGGTGGGCGCCTGCTCCCCATAGGTGAGCCGGTGGAGCAGGTAGGCAGTACGCAATTCTTCCAGCAAATTGCTCCCATCGTTGGACGCGCTGCCATCCACCGCCAATCCTAACGGCACACCCAGCCGCAGTAAATCCGGCACCCGGCATACGCCGGAGGCCAGTTTCATATTGGAGCAGGGGCAATGGGCCACGCCGGTCTGGCTCTGGGCCAGCCGCAATAGCTCGTTGTCGTAAAAATGAATGCCATGGGCATACCAAACGTCCGGGCCGGTCCAGCCAAGGGATTCCATATAATCGTAGGGACGCATGCCGGTTTTTTCCAAAGTGAACCGTTCTTCGTCCTTTGTTTCGCACAAATGGGTATGCAGCCTTACTTGATAGCTCCGGGCCAGCACTGCGCTTTCCCGCAGCAGATCCGCCGTAACGGAAAAAGGGGAGCAAGGGGCCAACACGATTTGGCGCATAGAGAACGGCCTGGCATCATGGTAAGCCTCAATCAACCTACGGCTGTCCTGCAAGATGGCATCCAGCTCCTGCACTACGCTATCCGGCGGCAATCCCCCATCCTTTTGCGAGAGGCTCATGCTGCCCCTGGATGCATGCATGCGAATCCCCAGTTGTTCAGCGGCCTGCAGTTGGGCGTCGATAAGCCGGCTTTGCCCCTGCGGGAATACGTAATGATGGTCAAAGCAGGTGGTACAACCGTACTTTACCAGCTCGCCCATGCCGCATAGGGCGCTCAAATACACCATTTCCTCATCCAGGCCTTTCCAAATGCCATATAAAGCCGTCAGCCAATCAAACAGCTCCATATTTTGCACCTGGGGAAGGTTGCGGGTAAAGTACTGATAGAGATGATGGTGGGTATTCACCAAGCCGGGATACAGCCATAGGCCGTCTCCCATAATTTCCCGGGCTAGGGGCGGCCGTGCAACGGTTCCCACCGGGCCCATGCCGGTAATGACGCCGCCCTCGATGGCCAAATCGGCGTTATGCAGGACTTGGTCCCTATCATCACAGGTCACTATGGTGTCAATATTGCGGATAAACAGGTCGGCCATACGCACCTCCAGGCAAATTAATATATCCAGTATATCACAAATGCACAGCAAAAGGGCTGCGTCCTCAAACGCAGCCCTCAGGGCTTTTCATGCCTTTACTTCGCTGCCTTCCAGCAAGGTATCCATCAACCCCCGTATGGCCCAAAGCTGCCCTGGATCCACACGGTAAATGGTGAACCCTGCCTCCCGCTTCGCCTGCACCAAACCGCAGGTGGTGAGAATTTTCATATGATAGGATAACGAGGGCTGGGTCATGCTAAAGCACTCCAGTATTTCGTTTGCACACATACGCTGGCAGGTAAGCATTTGCACGATTTTCAGGCGCGTCTCGTCTGAAAGCGCTTTTAAAACGGGGATATACGGGCTAAAATAGTGGGTCATGCCATCCGCTCCCTCCCCATTGCTGCAAGCTGGTTACACGCGCACTGCATGAACCACTTCGCGGCCGTTTTTATAGTCTACCCGGTTGCAGGTGGATAACGTTACCACATGATCCGTAGGCTGAATGGTGATGTCTGTGGCAAAGCGGGACTTTGCAGCCAGCTGGTTCATAAACTCCGCAAAGGATTCATCATTGGGAATATCCTGGTCTACCGCCATATACAGCGCATCCGCCGCGTCCACCGTGTAGGTAGCAAATATCTTATAGGTGTATTCTTTGTCGCCAAACTTAATCTTGATTTCCCGGTGAGCGTCGTAAAACTCCTTCAGGCTGTAATTGTGTAAGGAGCCGAACATGGATCCGTTTTTCATGTTGTGCCCATGGATAATAATATGCTTGCTGTCCTTGGTGCAGCGGTAATCCATAAAGATCGCGCCATAGTCGGAAGAAGCTTTTTCCGCATTACGGGTAAGATAATACTCGTTATCGCTTGCCTTAAGCAAGGGGTAATCCACCTCTGTGCCCGGAATATTAATCCAGCCGATTACATCGCTGTTGAGGTTGCGGTATTCCTCATAGGTGCGTTTGGGCTCCGGAGTGGCCTTGGAAGTGCCGTCCAGTTGCTCCACGCTCACTGCAGAAGTGGGCGTAGGCTCTGCAGGGGTAGCGGAAGCGCTGGGGGCAGCCGGGTCAGGGGTTGTTACAGGGGCCAGGGCAGCGCCGGATTGGTCAGGAGTGGAACTGGGCTGGGAAAAATTCAGGGTATCGTCTCCAAACCCGATCTCTGTGTCATCTTGCGCATTGTTGCCGCAGCCAGCCGCCAGGAAAACGCAAGCCAGCAGCACCGCAGCCAGGGCCAGCACGCGCACGCGCGTTTTTGTTTGCATATTCTATCCTCCAGAAAGCTTTTCCAAATGAATTCAGTTTATTTTACCCCAAGGCCCTTTCCCTTTCAAGGGGATATTACAGGGATTTATGCTTCATTCACAATTGCCAAGCTGCCGGCGGATACGCCACAAATCCCCTTCCTCCAGCATCGCTTCTACCAGAGTCCCCTGTTCCTGATGGGTCTCGGATAAAATTCGTCCCATGCTTCGCAGTGTGGTCATCACATCATAGCGTTGATAGGGGATAAAAAGCTCCACCCGAATTTGCGCCTTGTTCAAGGTTTGTTCCACCAGCGTAAGCAGGGCTGCTATCCCCGTTCCCTCCCGGGCGCTGATGGATATGCTGTTCCCCCGCTTGCCAAGCAAAGCTTCTTCCCGGTCGATTTTATTGTATACATTGATTCTCGGTGTGTCTCCCGCTCCCAACTGGCAAAGCACATCCTCCACCACCCCCATCTGTACATCAAAATAGGGGCTGGAGCAGTCCGCCACATGCAAAATTAAATCTGCCTGCGACACTTCCTCCAATGTTGCATGAAATGCCCGCACCAGTTCGTGGGGCAATTTATTGATAAACCCTACCGTGTCGGAAAACAGCACCTGTGTGCCCTCCGGCAGTTCCACTTTGCGCACCACCGGATCCAGCGTGGCAAACAGCTTGTCCTCCGCCAGAACCGAGCTGCCGGATATGGCGTTTAGCAGGGTAGATTTTCCTGCATTGGTATATCCAACCAGGGCAACCAGGGGCAAAGCATTTTTTTGCCGCCGTTCTCTGCGCAACGCCCGCTGGGATACGATTTCTTTGAGTTCCTGCTCCAGCTCATAAATGCGCCGGCGAATTCTGCGGCGGTCGATCTCCAGCTTTTTTTCTCCGGGCCCCCGGGTTCCGATACCGCCTCCCAAACGGGACAGGGACGTCCCTTGCCCGGAAAGCCGGGGAAGCCGGTAATTCAGCTGGGCAAGCTCTACCTGCAGCTTGCCTTCACGAGTTTGGGCCCTGCCTGCAAAAATATCTAAAATCAGCGTAGTTCGATCCACCACCGGCCTGCCCAGCAGCTCTTCCAGGTTGCGCAGCTGAACCGCGGAAAGTTCGTCGTCAAACACAAACAGATCCGCCTCCAGCGCGCTGCCCATAAGGCTGAGCTCCTCCGCCTTGCCGGAACCGATATAAGTAGCGTTGTCCGGCGCGTTCCGCTTTTGCACGCTGCGGCCTACCGGCTCGCCCCCCGCGGTTTTCACCAGCTCTCCCAGCTCCTCCAGGGTATCATAACCGCTGTTGCCCTCAAGCCCTACCAAAATAGCCCGTTCCGGCCGCAGCTCCCCTGTTTCCCGTGCGGAAGCTTTGAGCCGGTCGTCCGCCAGGTACAGCTCACGCATCAAAGCTTGTTGCGGCAGGCGGTCAGGGCGCAAGGGGCCGTATTGCAGCGCTGCAAACCCTGTATCCGCCTCCCACTCCCCTAAAAATGCGGCATAAAGGACTACTGGTTTTCCCTCCCGCACCCCCAGGGCCGCCATACAATCCAGCTGCATAGAACGCAGCGTTCCCAAATCCACGCCGCTCAAACGGCCGTCCCCATTGGGGTGGGTATGGATGCATCGCACGCCGCATAGCCTGTCCTGGTTACGTACCACCCGCAGCTCCGGCATGGATACGGTTTGGGCATCTCCCACAGAAACATCCGCTACCGTACCATTGCGCTTAAGATATACGGAAATTTCCCTGCCAATTAGTCCTGTGTAGGCGGCCATCCGCTCCAGCAGTTCCCAGCTGCAAAATACGTCCTGTCCCATTTTGATTTCATACAGGGAGGCGATTTGCTCCAGTAACTGGCTTTTGATGCCGGCAATATTTCCGTTTACTTTGTGCTCCATTTTTGCTTTCATCCTCTCAACATCCGCCCTGCACTGGCAGCAGGCCCATTCATTTATGCTTTTTCAAACATAGAATAAGGGTACTATAAGCAGTACTTCGCCGCATTATACTACCCTTATTGCAATCGTCTTTCGGTTTCGCCGCTTAACTGATGAGCTCCGGCAGCATGCTGCGTTCCTGGATCGCAATCACCGCCACCGGATTATGGCAAAGCAGCGCATATTTCTGCAAAATACGTTCCAGTATGATTTTGACGTTATCTTCCGTAGCGCCTGGCAACAACAGCAAAATTTGAGAATTGGACTGCTGCGTCAGCACATCGGAGCGGCGCAATGTCAGCACGCAGGCCCGCTTGAGCGCCGTCATCGCCTGGAACATTTCCTCGTCGGTCAGAGAACGGCCTTTGGACTGTATGGTGCACATCACCATCATGCAGGGGCTCATATCCCGGCGAATCTTTCGTTCATGGAACTGGAACATATAACGGAAAATATCCGACTCGCAAATCATAGGCCCGGAAGTTGCAGCGGCGGAGCGCAAATCGTCCAGCACCATGCCCAAATCCGGCTGCAAACGGATACCGCCCGCATAGATGCTGCGCCCTGCGGCCAGCAGCTCTTCGGAAGGCTCCACATCCAGCTCCCGCATCAAAAGCGATGTAATGCTGCGGTAATGGGTCAGCGCCCCATAGCGGTTGCCCTGCGCCAGCATGGCGCGGATGAGCACCGCATGATAATGCTCTTCAAACACATTGGTTTGCAGCACTTTGGTGCAAAGGTTTACCACCTCGTCAAACTTGCGCATCTGCTGCAAGGCGTCCAGCAGCACATTCACACACTCAAAATATTGCCTGCGGTAATAGCTGGTCAGGTTCTCCACCCATTTTTCTTCCTGGAGATCCTCCATCAATTCGCCGGTATACAATGCTATGGCTTCTTTGCACTTGGCGCACCGCTCTTCATCCGTCAGTTTTTCCGATTTTCCTTCCATGGCGGCTTCTAAAAAGCGGAACGCATCCACCTCCACCTCTGCCTCCGCATTCCAGCCATAGGTACGGTGCTGGGAGAGAATGTATTCCTGGCCGTTTTGATCTTTTTCCGGCAACAGCTTACGCAAGCGGTAAATCAGATTTTGCAGCGCCTTGCGAGGGTTTTCCACCTCAACCTCCGCCCAAAGCAAATCGATTAGCGCTTCCGAAGTCATAGCCTTACCCCGGTTCATCAAAAGGAAGCGAAATAACTTCCATAAGCTCTGCGCCCGGGGAGAAACCGTGCTCAGCTCCTGGCCTTCATATTCTACTGCAAAGCCTCCCAACAGCTTTACCTGGAGTACTTGTTTTTTCATATATCCCCTCCTTGTTCCCAGCTGTTTTCAAAAGCTGAAACGCTCTATTCACAGTATAGGGCTTTTTTGCGCTTCCCACAAGTGCGCAAAATGCCTTGCATGCATAAATTCTGCTTGCAGCAGACAGTCTTCCCGGGCTTTTATGCTGCAAAAATCGTTCGCATCTTGTATAATGAAAAAAACGCATCTTCCGTTGACTAAGGCAACCACAGCCTTATCAATGCAAGGGATATGTTAGGAGCAAAAAATGGGCGCAATACAAACTTTGTGGGAACAATTGCATGCCTGCCCTGCCCTTTCATGGCAGGAACAAAGCAGCATCTCCATATTGAAACATTTTTTTCACTCTCATACCAGCCTGGAAGTATATCCCCTGGCAGGGGGCCTGATCGCCGCACACCGGGAACCCGCAGGGCCTACTGTTGCAGTACGGGCGGATCTGGACGCTATCCCCAACAGCCAGGGCAAGCCCTATCATGGCTGCGGTCATGACGGCCATAGCGCTATACTGGCGGGCTTGGCACAGTCGCTGGAAGGCAGGCGGCTGGGTAAAAGCGTGCTCTTCGTGTTTCAGCCTGCAGAGGAAGTGGGTGGGGGCGCACAACCCCTGTGCCAGGCCTTGCTGGAACAAGAAGGCGGCATCGACGCCATGCTGGGGTTTCATAACATCCCCGGTTATCCAGAAGGAAAATTGCTGCTGCGCCCAGGCGCCATGGCCTGCGCTTCTGAGGGACTTACCGTTACGGCCCAGGGCGCGCAATGCCATGCCGCCTATCCGGAGCGGGGCTTAAATCCGGGGCCGCTGTTGTGCGATTTAGTGCTGGCGTTGCCGCAATTGATCCAACAAGCAAATGCCAACGGGCTTTTGATGGCAACGCTGGTGGAACTCCGGCTGGGCAACCGTAATTTCGGCGTTTCTCCGGGGCAGGGGGAGCTTTGCCTCACCCTGCGGGCCCACCGCCAGCAGGATCTGCAGACGCTGGAAGAAAGCATCCGGGACTATGCAAAGCAGCATGCCCACGGGGTTTGCTGCAGCTTCCAGCTGCAGGACGTGTTTCCCGATACTACAAACGACCCGGGCCTGCTCCAACGCTGCAGGGAAATCATACGGAAGCAGGAAATTCCCTATCAGGAGTTGGCGGAACCCATGCGCTGGTCTGAAGATTTCGGCTGGTATGCAAAGCGGATACCCGCCTGCTTTTTCGGCTTTGGCGCAGGCGAAAGCTGGCCTGAACTCCACACGGAAGAATACTGCTTCAACACTTCTTTATTCCAGCCTTGCATCCATACCCTGCAGCAGCTAATACAGGGGCTGTAACCCGCCCTCCACCCCAATCGCGTCAATACGGCGGCAACCGCAAAGGGTTGCCGCCGTATCATTGCCCCATCCCGGGGCGTATGCACAACGCGCAGAGGGGGTCGGCGCGTCCGCAAAACGATCTTCATTTGTTTCCTTACAGCCTGAAATAGTCCACCGCGCCCTGGAAGATCATGCTATCGTCCTGCCCCGGTACATTTTTATACAAATCCTTGCCGTAGCGTTCGCTGTGCCCCATCTTTCCCAACACTCTGCCATCGGGGGATGTGATGGCCTCCACCGCGCTTACAGAGCCGTTGGGATTTATGTCAATCTCCATGCTCACCCTGCCCAACCTGTCACAATACTGAGCAGCGATCTGGCCGTTTTTCCCCAGCATTTCCAATAACGCCCGGTCGCATACAAACCTGCCCTCCCCATGGGAAATGGGCATACAATGCACCTCTCCCACGTTGGCATACATGAGCCAGGGGGAACGGTTGGACGCTACCCGGGTATAAGCCAGGCGGGATTGGTGGCGGCCGATGGCATTAAAGGTCAGCGTAGGCGCGCTTTCCTCCTGCTCCCGGATACAGCCGTAGGGTACCAGCCCCAGCTTGATCAGCGCCTGGAAGCCATTGCACACCCCCAGCATAAGCCCATCCCGTTGTTCCAGCAGGGCCTGCACCTGCTCCTGAATAGCCGGGTTTCTCAGGAAAGCGGTGATGAATTTGCCGGAGCCATCCGGCTCGTCGCCGCCGGAAAAACCGCCGGGAATAGCCAAAATTTGGCTTTGGGCCAAGGCGTTGGCAAAACGCTGCACCGATGTTGCCACACCTGCTGCGCTTTGGTTGTCGACCACCAAAATTTGCGGCACAGCGCCTGCCCGCAAAAAGGCGTGGGCGGTATCATATTCACAATTAGTGCCGGGAAATACCGGGATCAGCACTCTAGGCGCGGCGATTTTTCTGCCGGGCGTTACCCGGCGTTCCGCCCGGTAATCGCAGGGGAGGCAATCTCCTTGTGTACCAGCGCAAGTGGGGAACACGCATTCCAGCTTCTGCTCCATAGCCGTTTCCAGCGTCTCCAGGGAAACACGCTCCCCGTCTTTTTCTATAACATATTCCCCTATGGTTTCCCCCAACTTCACCCCAATGGACAGAGGCTCGCTCAATTCCAGCACAAACCCGCCGTACAGGGGAGAAACCAGGCCTTCGCCATGGTAGACCGGATCAAAGGCAAAGCCAACCCGGTTGCCCAATGCCATTTTCATCACCCCGGCGGCAATGCCGCCATGGCCGGGGGTATAGGCGGAGAGCACCTTGCCTTCCTGGATCAGGCCGTTTACCTGGAAGAACAGTGCCTTTAAGCTTTCGCCGGTGGGCAGGCCGTTTGCATCGGTTTGTGGCTGCAGCCACACTACAGTGGAGCCTGGCCGCTTAAATTCCGGAGAGATAATGTATCCGGTGTGCCCTACCGATACCGCAAAGGAAACCAGAGTAGGCGGTACGTGCATCTGCTCAAAGGTGCCGCTCATGGAATCTTTGCCGCCAATTGCCCCTAACCCCAGGGCCAACTGGGCATCCAGCGCACCCAGCAGCGCCGCGAGGGGTTTGCCCCACGCCAGCGGGTCGTTTCCCAAGCGCTGGAAATATTCCTGGAAGGTCAGGTGGCAATGGGCAAGTCCTGCGCCGCTGGCCACCAGTTTGGCCACCGATTCCACCACCGCCAGATACGCCCCGCGATAAGGATTTTTCTCCGAAACAAAGGGATTGTAGCCCCAGGCCATGGCAGAACAGGAAGAGGTCTCCCCGTACAGCACCGGCAGCTTGGCCACCATGGCCTGCGCGGGCGTGCGCTGGCGGTAACCTCCATAGGGCATCAGCACAGTGCCCGCCCCAATGGTAGAGTCAAACCGTTCCACCAGGCCCCGCTTGGCGCATACGTTTAAATCCTCCGCCAAATCCGTCAACGTTTGCGAAAAGGATTTTTTCTTAGGCGCAGCCTCATATTTTTCCGCAGCTGTGTCTACCACTGCTTCGGCCTTTTTCTGGGCACCGTTGGTGTCAATAAAGGCGCGGCTAATATCTACAATGGTTTGTCCATTCCACTTCATCACCAGCCGGGGTTCTTCCGTCACCCTGGCGACCACAGTAGCTTCCAGGTTTTCCGATGCGGCCAAGTCTAAAAACGCCGGTACGTCTTCCGGCGCCAGCACCACTGCCATGCGCTCCTGAGACTCTGAAATGGCCAGCTCCACCCCATCCAGGCCTTCATATTTTTTGGGTACCGCGTCCAAATCAATCTGCAGTCCATCCGCCAGCTCCCCAATGGCAACGGACACACCCCCTGCGCCAAAGTCGTTGCAGCGCTTAATTTTCCGGGTAGCCTCAGGGTTCCGCATCAGCCGCTGGAGCTTACGCTCTTCTGGTGCGTTGCCCTTTTGCACCTCCGCTCCGCACTGGGTTAAGGAATCCCGTTTGTGGGACTTGGAGGAACCCGTTGCGCCCCCGCAGCCGTCCCGGCCGGTTTTGCCTCCCAGCAGCACCACCACATCTCCGGGCACAGGCTCTTCCCTTCGCACATTTTTTGCTGGCGCCGCCCCGATCACAGCGCCGATTTCCATGCGTTTGGCCGCATAGCCCGGGTGGTAAATCTCGTCCACCAAGCCGGTAGCCAGGCCGATCTGGTTGCCATAAGCAGAGTAGCCCGCTGCGGCCGTGGTGGTAAGCTTGCGCTGGGGCAGCTTGCCTGGGATGGTTTGCTGAAGCGGCGTCAACGGATTGGCTGCGCCGGTTACCCGCATGGCCTGATACACATAAGCCCGGCCAGAGAGCGGGTCACGAATGGCTCCGCCGATGCAGGTAGCGGCCCCGCCAAAGGGCTCGATTTCCGTAGGATGGTTATGGGTTTCGTTTTTAAAGAGCAGCAGCCAAGGCTCCGGCTTTCCGTTTACATCCACCTCAATTTTGATGGTGCATGCATTGATTTCCGGGGACTGGTCCTCGTCTGTAGACTGCCCGGTATGGCGCAGATACCTGGCCCCAATGGTAGCCAAATCCATTAAGGTAATGGGCTTATCCTCCCGCCCCAGCTCCTGGCGCAGGCGCAGATAGCGCTCATACGCCGCCGCCACCGCCGGGTCCTTCAGCTGCACGTTTTCAAGGGCTGTTAAAAACGTGGTGTGCCGGCAATGGTCGGACCAATAGGTGTCCAGCATACGCAATTCCGCCAGGGTTGGGTCCCTGTGCGCCTCATCCCGGAAATAGGCCTGGCAACAGGCGATGTCCTGGGCGTCCATGGCAAGGCCATACTCCTCCACGGCCTGCTCCAATTGCTGCGCATCCCAATGGATAAACCCTGTAATGGCGGGTACCGATTGGGGCGGATCCACCTGCATGCACAATGTATCCACCGGTTCCAAAGATGCCTCTCTGCTTTCCACAGGGTTAATCACGTGGCTGCGGATCGCCCCAATCTCCTCCGGGCACAACTCGCCGTAAAGCAGATACACCCGAGCGGTGCGCACCAGCGGCCGTTCCCCCTGGGAGATCAGCTGAATGCACTGGGCAGCGGAATCTGCCCGCTGGTCAAACTGGCCGGGAAGATACTCTACCGCCAGCACAGCCTGGGCGCCGGCAGGAATATTTTCGTAATAATCGTCTACCTGCGGCTCGGAAAACACGGTAGTTTTGCAGCGTTCCATCAGCGCTGGGGAAATCCCCTCCACGTCATACCGGTTTAACACCCGTAAACCGCGAATGGATTGGATGCCCAAAAAAGACCGGACGTCCTCTAACAGGGCATTTGCCTCCTGCCGGAACCCTTCCTTCTTTTCTACATAAATCCGGTATACCATAACTACCCGTTCCTCTCTTCCTGCAACGCCCGTTTGCCAATGTCCCGCCGGTAAAATGCCCCGGGGATTTTCACTTGCTCCACAGCCTCATAAGCGTTTGCAACCGCCTGCGCAAGGCTGTCCCCCAAAGCCGTTACCCCCAGCAGCCGGCCGCCGGCGGTGACCAGTTTTCCCTCTTTGCATGCGGTGCCTGCGTGGTATACCTGCACTTCACGGCTTTGCGCCACATCCCCCAGGTCTACCGGCAGGCCCTTT
>JAEXFV010000048.1 GCA_023451115.1 Bacillota bacterium | reverse complement strand
CATTGCATGTCAGCAGCGCCAATCTTTCCCGGGGCCTCAAGCAGCGTACAGGCAAGAATTTTTCCGAATATCTCACTGCGTTGCGGATGGAGCAGGCTATCGCCCTTCTTTCCGCCCCTGGCTCCGTAATGATTTATAACGTAGCCGACCAGGTAGGCTACTCCAGCCAGCATTATTTTTGCCGCATCTTTAAAGAGTATACCGGAAAGACGCCCAGTGAGTGGAGAAAAAATATTATTTACTAAATTATATTTGTTTAATTAATTTATCTAAAAAGCAATCGGGTCACTACATATCTTGCAGTAACCCGATTGCTTATTATTAAAATATTTTTTTATTTTGCTGCATTTGCGCCTGCAATCCGTCCGAACACAAAAATCTCTGTCAGAGAATTACCACCAATCCGATATTCTCCATGAATTCCGCCAGTGACTTCTCCTGCTGCAAATAATCCATCAATCGGTTCACCTTCCGTATTAATGACCCGTGCATCCTTATCAATTTTTAATCCACCCATAGTATAGTGGACTTGGACATGACGTTCTGCAGCATAAAATGGGCCTTCCTCAATGGTATTTCCAAGTGTCGTCCTCCCAAATGGATCTTCTTTCTCACCATTGATTACTGCATTATACTCTTCAACAGTTTTTGCTAAATTGGCTCCGTCAACCCCAATTTCCGCTGCAAGTTGCTCCAGCGTATCTCCAACAAACAAAGTTCCTTCATCCAGCATTTTTTGCACTTTTTCGGTGACTTCTCCAACAGTGCGGCTATCATATACCATATAGCAATTGCTGTTGGTTTGATTATAAATGGCAGCATTTAAATCCTCTGCTTTTCCATCTTCATCAAAGAACCGATTCCCCTCAGCGTTAACAAAGATCGCATTGGTAATGTCCCTAGTAACGCCTGTACGGGAGAGAATGCTTTTAATGTATTCCATTCCAGTGACGTCAGCGCCGATTGTCTGAGCCATCACAATGCCATCACCAGTAGCACCCGGGTGTGCATAATAATCTGCGTTATCCGGAATAGCTTTATCATAAGAGCGAGCCATATCAGGATTTCCCGCAAATCCACCAGTTGCTAATATGACATTTTTAGCGCGGATTTCATATCTTGTGCTTTCAGCGGAATTTTCTGCTATAATTCCGCATACTTTTTCATTCTCATAAAGCAATTCCAATGCCTCTGTATTGAGAAGTATCTCGGCTCCGTATTTTTCTACTGCTTCTTTTTGAAGAGCTCTTGTAAATACGTCTCCTAAAGCTCCTTTGGCGTCTTCAGGCTTTATTGGGGAATGTGTGCGGGGATAAGTACAGTCTGGCTTTTGCTGAACTTTATCGCTCCATACAATCCCATGCTGTCCTAACCAAGCCATGGTATCATTTGCACTGGTGCACAATAAGGTAATTAATTCCTTATCCCCAATTTCTCCGCTTCTTGTGTATACATCTTCAATATAGGTTTCTAGGCTATCTTCCGTAATTCCTGCAGCCTTTTGTTGTTCAGTATCTGCAACCAGCATTAATCCAGAGGATAAGCTGGTGGCGCCACCAACATCTGACATTTTTTCAACCAAGATAACTTTTGCACCATTTTCCCCTGCAGATACTGCCGCTGCTAATCCAGCTCCGCCACCACCAACAACTACAACATCCGCTGTAAGTTCAACAGTTTCTTGCTCTTTCTCATTATCTTCTGCAGCTACCTTCAATGCTTCCACATCGCCGCCAGCCTGCTTCACGCAGTCTTCCACAGCGGCCAGGATTGCTTTGCTGGTATTGGTGGCGCCGGAAACCGTATCCACTGCCAAAGTTTGGCCATCTACTATTGCCGCAGGGATGCGGTCAATCGCCGGGTCAGAAATGCCAGCGGTTTCCCCATGTTCCCCTACCGTTACTTCGGTGATGGCATCCGCAGAAAAGGTCACGGAAACCGTAACATCCCCGTTGTTCCCCTTGCCGGTAGCTGTATAAGTGCCGGGCGTAAACTTACCCTCCTGGGCAGGCGCGTCCGTTGGCTGTGCAGTGGCATCTGCAGCCGGCTGAGCTGCAGGCGCACAGGCTGCCAGCATCCCCAGCGCCATCGTCAGCGCCAATGCCAAGGCCAAAATTTTTGTACTTTGCTTCATGGTTTTCCCTCCAACCATATTTTTTGTCAGCGGCACCCGATATGGGAATAAACCTCCAACTGTGATAAAGATATCACAATGTATTATGAACTGTATTTACACAATCTTTCCTTTTTTTGCAGTTTTGTAAAAATCTTATTTGCTGTTCCCTTATTACTTCCTCTATTCCCTTTTCTTTCCGAATGCTCCCCCCTCCCGCCCGGCCTATTGAAAAAAATGTCTTGATACGTTACCCTGATAAAAGGGAACCATATCCCGATCCATAAAAGGAGAGCGTCATGTTTATTTTCTTGCCGTCTGTGGCGGTTTTGCTGATTTATTTTTTTGCCGCCGTGCTGCCCGCCGCTTTTTTAATGCGCTATATTTACCGGAAAGATACCATTGAAAAAGAACCCCCGCGATTGCTCCTTTCTCTGGTGGGGATGGGCGTTTTATCCGCACTGGCGGCCATCGGGTTAGAATACCTGGGCCAGCACATCTTATCCCGTTATGTAGATGCGGGCAGCCCTGCCTATACCATCATTTTTGCCTTCCTTGTGGTAGCCGCTGTAGAAGAAGGAACAAAATTCCTTTTTCTCAAGCTGCGTTCCTGGAACGATGTGAACTTCAACTACCGGTTTGATGGGGTGGTTTATGCCGTATTTGTTTCTCTTGGGTTTGCCGCTTTTGAAAACATCAGCTATGTGTTTGGTTACGGCCTTTCGGTGGTAATTCCCCGGGCATTGTTAGTAATCCCCGGGCACATGAGCTTTGCCGTATTTATGGGGTTGTTTTATGGGCGCGCAAAAATATGCCAACGCAATGGCAACGCCTTGGGTAAACGGCTGAACTTGGTTGCCGGGTATGTCATTGCAGTGCTTCTCCACGGCTTCTACGACGCCTGCGTTATGATTGGGGATGTCTTCTCCATGGTGCTGTTTATCGCCTTTGTGGTGGTAATGTATGGAATTGTTATTCGCATTATCAAACGGGAATCCTTTACTGACCGGCCAGTGTAACAACGATGATTGCCATCATGCAATCATGTGAGGGCAATGTACACGCCTTGATAGAGCCCTGGAAATCCGATGTTTCCGGGGCTTTGTCACAGCATATATGGCCGGATTTCTTCCGGAATATCGCTTTGCACAATCTCTTTTACCCCAGCCTCTGTACCGGTTGCTAGAGCTGTATCGTAATACCAGCATTTATACTTGAGCATGTTCATTGTGTCCTGCAACGCATGCATCTGCTGCTGTACTTCCTCCAAGCGCTTATAAATCATGTCCCTGCGTTTTTGAAGGGACGCATCTCCATCCTGGCACCAACTCAAAAATTCTTTGATATCTTTGATGGACATCCCGGTTTTCTTCAGGCATTCAATCACTTTAATTAGCCCAATCTCATTGTCAGAAAAAACGCGAATGCCACCGCTGCTGCGCTCCATCCCGGGGAACATACCTTCCCTGTCGTAATACCGCAGCGTGGATACCGGAATACCGGTTTTATTGGAAACCTCTCCGATGGAATAAAACATCATATATCCTCTTCCCGTTTACAAATTCGTTCCAAAATCTCATTGACCTAAACTTAACTTCAGGTTTTACAATTGTACTGTACCTGAAATACACTGTCAAGAAGGGGCCAAATCCTGCTTTGTACCTATGAAAAATCTGGTATCCGGAGTGGGAACACCCCGCGCAAAAATTGTATCCCGGCGATGTCATATATATTGCGCCGGAAATAAAGCACTGGCACGGCGCATTGGCAGACGAGTGGTTCACTCACATTGCCATTGAAATCCCCGCACAGGTCAGATCCAATCAATGGCAGGAAGCAGTGCACGACGAAGCGTACCATTGCAGAAAGGCATCATCATTCAGAAAGGGGCACACCACATGGAATACAGAGTAAATAAGCGGACGGGAGACCAGGTCAGCGAAATTGGATTTGGCTCCACCTACATTTCCAAAGCAGGAGAACAAGCTGGCATTGCCATATTGGAACGGGCCTACCAAGGCGGCATCAATTATTACGACATGGCCGCAGGCGAGGGCAGGTGCTTCCCCTATTACGGGAAGGCCTTTGAAAGCGTACGGAAAAACATCCTGTATCAAATCCATTTTGGAGCGGACTATACAACCGGCACCTATGGGTGGACCACAAAGCTAGAAACCATCCAGCGCAATATTGACTGGCAGCTGCAATGCCTAAAAACAGATTACATTGACTATGGCTTTATTCATTGCCTGGATGAAGTTTCGGACTGGCAGGCGTATGTGAACAACGGAGCCTTCGCATACCTCATGCAGTTAAAAGAGCAGGGCGTTGTTCGCCACCTCGGCTTTTCTTCCCATACGCCAGCAACCATATTCCATGTGCTGGATGAAGTGCCCATTGATATGCTGATGTTTTCCGTAAACCCGGGATATGACTATCAAAAAGGGGACTATGCCAAAGGTTCTGTGGATGAGCGAACCGCGGTTTATCACAAATGTGAAGCGGCGGGGATTGGCATTTCTGTTATGAAGCCGTTTTCCGGCGGGCAGATGCTGGACGCGTCCATTTCCCCTTTCGGCAAAGCGCTGACGCCTTATCAATGCCTGCAGTACGCCCTTGACAGGCCGGGGGTGCTTACCGTTCTTCCCGGCATAGGGAGTATGGCGGAGGTGGAAAACGTCCTATCGTTCCATACCACCTCCGCTGAAGAAAAAGACTATTCTGTGATCGGCTCCTTCAAGCCTGCGGATGCAGCGGGAAAATGCGTATACTGCAACCACTGTAAGCCCTGCCCGGTTGGCTTGGACATCGGCGTTATCAACAAGTATTATGATCTTGCCAGAAATGGCGATGCTATGGCGGGGGAACATTATCAAAACTTATCCATGCATGCGGATGCCTGTATCGCATGCGGCCACTGCAATGCCAGATGCCCCTTTGGCGTTGATCAAGTTGCAAGAATGGACGAGATCACCCACTATTTTGCAGCGAAATAATGTGCCTTCTCTCAGAAGCGCCCCTACACAAACGGGGCAACAAATGAAACACAAATGGAGGTAAGTAAAATGCGCAAATCAATCGTCGCCTATTTTTCAGCAAGCGGTGTAACCAAAAAATTGGCAACCACCCTTTCAGAAGCGGCAAACGGCGATCTTTTCGAAATCGTCCCTCAAACACCTTACACAAAGGCAGACCTGAACTGGATGGATAAAAAAAGCCGCAGCAGCGTTGAAATGAAAGATGGGCGCTCTCGCCCTGCCATTGCCAATAAGCAAATCAATATGGCGGATTATGACACCATATTCATTGGATTTCCCATCTGGTGGTATATAGCGCCAACCATTATCAACACGTTCCTTGAAAGCTATGATTTTTCCGGAAAAACCATCGTCACCTTTGCAACCTCCGGCGGCAGCGGCATGGGAGATACGCTGAGCAAGCTGAAGCCATCCTGCAACGCCTCCGTGAAATGGGTGGAGGGCAAGGTGATGAGCGCCGATACAAACAAAGCCGAGCTTGAGGACTGGATAAAAAGCCTAGGGCTATAGCGTGTACTGCCTGCCGCTATTGTGTCAGCCATTGCCCCAAAGGGCTGGACATCCTGAATTTACTGGAGCTTTATAACGAGCATTGCTTGATTGGCGAGGGTTTCCTGGCGCCTATGGCATTGAGGCCATTGCTGGGAACAAAAAGCCTTCCCCCTGCGTCGGATGTTGCAGCTGCGAAGCGGTTTGTCCACAGGGCATTAAAAATTCCCAGGCAATGGGGAATTTTGCAGTAAGGTTACGCCCATATAAAGTGGAAGCTATTCTATTTATCTTCCATATTTACCACCAGAAGGCATTTATTGTTGCGCAGGAACTGCCGATAACCCAAAGGATACGGCAGTTCCTGTGTATTGGCAAAACGCACTTTCTTCTTCTTCTGCATTACAATAGAAAACCTCAGCCAAGTTTAAAAAATCAAAGCATCCGATTTTTACATGTTAAATGTCTAGCTCTCCAATTTCCGAATAATATTGGAATGTAATTGCCCCTGCATTGCCCGGGTGTTATAATATATTTGAACAGTATTCGAAAATTGGAAGGCGGTGCTTCCTTGTGAAAAAGAACGCGGAAAAAACTGAGGCTAGAAGCAAACAAATTGTCGCTGCGGCTCTGGAACTCTTTTTTGAGAAAGGATATGAGGGAACCTCCATCCGTATGATCCAGCAGAAGATTGGCAAAAAGGTGGCGGGTTTTTACTATTACTTTGCATCCAAGGACGCTGTGTTTGAAGCGGCAATCAACTTATTTTTTGAATACTATGAAGCCCAGATGCAGGCGATGGTAGATAGCGGCAGGGATAATCCGAACAAATTGCTGACACGGTATATTGACCAGCTGAACAAAATGACGCAGCAGTTCCGGGCACAGTACCTCCATCAGCTGCACTGGAGTATTCTCGGCGCAATTCGAGAGCATACTCTGTTGGTTATTAAAAAATACATTCGGGAGATTCTTGAAATTTATATAGAAAAGGGCATCATTGCCGTGTCTATAGCCGATATTGAAATCGCAACCAACCTCCTGGCGTTTGGTATTGGCGGAAGCATCCTCTATCAAAGCCAGGAAACATATGCAGCCCAGCAGTCAGAATTAAAACAGCTGCTGACTTCGCTGCTTGGCATATCCGAATAAAATCAAGCGTTTTAGCAGAATGAAGGTTATGTGAATGAAAAAACGCAGAGCGCTGAAAGTTATTTTAATCTTCTTGGCCGTTCTTTTTATCATAACCGTGGCCGGTGGGTGGTGGATGTTTGGCACACAGCTAAAAGCGGCGGGAACCATCGAGAGGCTGGAAGACCATCTCTACGCATTGGAATATCGGGGCGATTATGGCTTCGACGACTTTCTGTCCCAGGGCGGCGCCTCCAGTGATGCTCAAATGGCCGATTATATCGCTTCCTTCCTGTCACACGGTTTTTGGAAACCGGATGCTTCCGCTCTGCCTTCGCCCGATTTCGGGTGCAGCACCATAACGGTGAAGGATGCTGACGGGAATATGATCTTTGGCCGCAATTATGACTGGGCAGACTGTGACGCCGTGATCGTCCATACAGTGCCTGAAAACGGATATGAGTCCGTTTCCACCTGCTGCCTGGATTTTCTCGGGTTCGGCGAGGGGTGGAAGCCGGAGGGCATGATGGACAAATTTCTGGCTCTGGCGGCTGTGTATATTCCTCTGGATGGCATGAATGAACGCGGCCTGTGCGTTGCGGACCTTATGGCTGGCGATGAAACCGAGACGCACCAGGATACCTCCAATCCTGACCTAACCATTACCTCTGCCATCCGTCTGCTGTTGGACCAGGCGGCCACGGTAGATGAGGCCATCGACCTGCTCTCCCGGTATGACATGAACTCCTCCATTGGCACAGCACACCATCTATCCATTGCAGACGCCACAGGACGCTGCGTGGTAGTGGAGTACATTGACGGGGAGATGTTCGTCACTGAGGCGCCCATCGTCACCAACCACTACCTCACCGAGGGTGAGAAATACGGCATTGGCAGTGCGCAATCCCATTTGCGCTATGATACCCTCTCCAAGCGTTATGCAGAGTCAGGCGGCGTCATGTCCCTGGAGGCGGTTCGCAATTGCCTGGAAAGCGTCTCACAAGGCAACTTCCCGGGAAGCGATGAGCTAACGCAGTGGAGCATCGTGTATGTTCCGTCCGCATTGACGGCGGATTTTTACTTCCGTGAAAACTATCAAAGGGAGTATTCTGCCATGCTGTTGGATAAATCCGGTTGGCTCTTCCAATAATAGTTAGGAGAAATCATATGAATGGAGTTATTTTATACAAATCAAAGTATGGGGCCACCAGGCAGTATGCAGACTGGCTGGCAGATGCCACCGGCTTTCGCTTAGTGGAAGCCGGCGCGGTAAAGTCAGAGGATTTTGCCAGCTGTGATGCCGTTATTTTTGGCGGTGGGATATATGCTTCCGGGATAGCGGGGCTCCCCATCCTGAAAAAGAACATGGATCTGCTTGCGGGTAAAAAAGTTTTGGCCTTTTGTGTAGGCGCTTCTCCATTTGA
>JAEXFV010000028.1 GCA_023451115.1 Bacillota bacterium | reverse complement strand
ATCCTGGGTATAGCCATGCTGTATCCGCAACTCTTTAATGCGATTCATTTCTCTTGCCTCCGCCATATTTGGTTAACTCTATTGTATCCTAAAAAGAAACATTTTGACAAGGGATATTTTAAAAAATTTTCAATGGTTTGCCTTGACAGTTTCCTAAAAGGATACTATAATAAAAATACAACAAAAACAAAGGGGTTAATAACCATTGGGCGAGACAAATAAAGCATTTAAATAGTATGGTGAGGGAAACTCACGCTTTTAATGCTTTTTATTTTGACCAAAGTGTTTCCAAAACAGATACTATTGATGGAGGATAATATGGGCGGATTAATTTTATGTTTTACAGTACCTGGAGTTTTGGTTGGTATTTTATTAGGACAAAGTGTGCAGCAGGTAAAAAGAAGAGCACGCTTGGAAAAAGCCAAGCATGCCCAGAAGCATAGAAAAGCACTTTTTATTTATGATCTGCGTGAGGATCAGGCTGCAGCCTAAGCAGAGCGTTATTGACCTACTACTTTTTGAGCAATAGTGTTGTCGATTAGGTCGCTAA
This sequence comes from Bacillota bacterium, assembly GCA_023451115.1. Classification (GTDB taxonomy): domain Bacteria; phylum Bacillota; class Clostridia; order Christensenellales; family CAG-138; genus JAEXFV01. The sequence continues at coordinate 20,707 of JAEXFV010000028.1, read as the reverse complement.
ATTCCGGGCGGGCAGTTAGCTCTCCTGCATTTTCCATTACGTCCAGTAAGCGCTGATAGGCCTCTTCTTCCATAATAGGCATTTTGGTCCAAGAGTCTGTAGTCCGATAGTTATAGACTACGGTAGCCAACAACGAAACGTCTGTATCGGGGAAGAAGGGGAGCATGGCATCCGCTACTTCTTCATCAGAGGCAGTTTGAATCCATTGTTGCGCTTTATATATAGCCCGGAGAAAATGTTCAACGAACTCAGGATCATTTTTCAAGGTATTCTGGCTTACCATATAGGTGGTGTAGGGAATTTCCCCGGATGCTTCGCCTACATTTGCTACAATATAGCCTTTTCCTTCTAATTCATACATAGAGGCAGTTGGTTCAAATAAAGAAACATAATCTCCCATGCCGCCTTCAAATGCGCCGCCAATTAAATTGAACTGTACACCATCTAAAACTTCTACATCTACCCCTGGGGTCAGTCCGTGTTTTTGGAGTACATACAGCAGCGTCATAAAAGGCATGCCGCCTTTGCGTCCGCCGATAATGGTTTTACCTTTCAAACTTTCCCACTGAAAATCCGGTTCTTCCATCCTGCTGATGAGAAAGGAACCATCCCGTTTGGTAAGCTGGCCAATTACAACCGGATGATCTTCTTTCCCCTCATTGACAACATATACACCGGTTTCAGGCCCCATAAGGCCAATATCCGCTTCACCTGATAGGAGAGCAGTCATGGTTTTGTCGGACCCTCCGCCATTTGTAATGGAAACTTCTAACCCTTCTTCTTCAAAAAAGCCTAAAGTTACCGCTACATACTGCGGTGCATAAAAGACCGAGCGGGTTACTTCATTAAGCTCTACCTGACGTAAACTTTCTTCTTGAGATTGACATCCTAAAAATGTTGCGCATAGCAGCAGCACTGTTAGAACCAGGGATAAGGCTTTTTTCATGCTGATAACCTCCATTTTATTTGTGGGAAAATTTTAAGGTGATTTCCTGTCGCTATTGGCATGGTATGCAATAGCAGGATATTCGGTGACCGGATTATGGGTTGATTTTTCTATATGGAAGCAGAAAAATTAGGTTATTTGTTGCGATTTGGGAAAAAGAGGGTACAATAAGAATGGACTAGTTATTGCAGCAAAGGCGCTGCAGAGAAATCAACACGAACGGTGGGGAAGGGAATAGATGGAATTTCACACGTTTCAAATTCAGGACAAACCGACAATTGATGCATTTGTTAAGCCGTTAAAGCTAGAATGCTCTGAGTTAACATTTACCAACATGATTATTTGGGGACAAGATGGGAAGATGCAATGGGCGGTTCAGGATGACGTCCTTTATGTGCGATTACAGTTTGGCTCCCATCCTCCTTTTTTCTTTCCACCGGTGCCGAAAGATGTTTCTATGGATTATGGCAAGGCTATTTCGGCTGCAAGTGATCATCTGCGTGGGGAAGGCGCTACGCCAATGTTCCGCTCGATTAGCGGCATTTTTGTAAAGTTGTTTGAAAAATATGCGCCTGATTTTGTTATGATGCAGGATAGGAATACTTTTGATTACGTATATCGAGCAGAAGATCTTATTACGCTGCGTGGAAAAAAGCTGCACAGCAAACGCAATCATATCAACCAATTTAAAAATAACTATCGTTATGCCTATCGTCCACTGCAACCGGATATGATAGAGGATTGTATGTCGGTTTATTTGAATTGGTTGCAGGAAAAAGACGTGTTTGAACCGGGAATTTTAGGGGAATTACAGGCAATTAAATTCTTGTTGCCTAATATGGAGGCGTTAGGGGTAAAAGGCGGCGCTATTTATGTGGAGGATAAGCTTACTGCTTTTACCATTGGAGAGCAAATTCGTGAAAACATGGCGTTGATTCATATTGAAAAGGCAGATGCAAATGTGCCTGGGCTATATGCAATGATCAACCAGCAGTTTGTTGAAAATACCTGGAGCGGGTTGGAATTGATTAACCGAGAAGAGGATATGGGAATTGAAGGCATGAGAAAAGCAAAACTTTCCTATCATCCCGTGCGTATGATTGAAAAGTATACGGCAAAACCAAAGAGTTAGCTTGATGTTGCAAAGTGTTCACATTGTAGAGAGCAGAAGGCTGGGAAACAGCTTGACGCTTGCATAGAATTACTATAAACTAAAAGAGCAACGACATTGAAAAGGAAGGTATTCTCGGATGAGTGAAAGTGTAGCGTCTTTTATCCAAGGCCCTGGTTTATTGATTCTTTTAATGGTCGCCATGTTTGCGATCATGATTATCCCTCAGCGCAAGCGGGACAAGAAAGTCAAGAACATGCTGGCTGCTTTAAAGCCTGGTGACCGTGTACGTACCATTGGCGGTATTTATGGGACCATTGGATCGGTTAAGGACGATGTAATCACCTTGATTGTGGGGCCGGACAAGGTTCGCTTGGTATTTGCCCGGGGCGCGATTGCCACGGTAGAAGATGTGGCGGCTGAAAATACCATGACCGAAGAGGTTAAGGACGTTCAGTAAAACCTTTACCCATTGATTAATTTGATCACAACCCCTCCTGGCTAAGCTGGGAGGGGTTTTTTATATATAGTATAAATTTAATTTAGATAGGATAGAGGTGTTCCGTTATAGCGCTAACTGCATATCCCCAAACCGAATCCAGCCTTTTTTGCGGAAAAATTCTGAAATCAACAAGGTCAATATAGCCGGCAATACAAAATGCATTAAAACAATCAGCCCAACCACTTGCCAAGCGGGAGCGGCACCGCTCATTGTTGCCCAAGCGCCAAATTGGCCAACAAGGCCGCTGGTGCCCATGCCTGCTCCCATTGCATTATTGGTCATGCCAAATACTGCGGTAGAGATAGGCCCTAAAATAGCAGAGGCAATGGTGGGGGGGAGCCAAATGACAGGTCTGTGCATAATGTTGCCAAACTGGAGCATGGAAGTGCCTATCCCCTGGCTGATCAGGCCGCCCAGTTTATTTTCCCGGTAGGAGGCCACCGCAAAGCCGATCATTTGGGTAGCACATCCAACGCAAGCGGCACCAGCGGCAATTCCATTTAACCCCAAGGAGATGCTGATTGCCGCCGAACTGATAGGAGCGGTTAATGCCAGTCCCATTACAGTGCTGATTACGATGCCCATGGGGATGGGATGCATCATGGTAGCGGTGTTAATAAAATCTCCCAACCCGGTCATAACAGCATTAATGCCAGGTCCTACAAACGTGCCAATTAAACCGCCAACACTGATGGTGACAATGGGAACCAGCACAATATCTACGGGGGTTTTGCCAGCGATTAGGTTGCCGATTTCGGCGCCTACTACAGCCGCTAGATATGCGCCTACAGGGCCACCTAAGCTATACCCAATTGCCCCTGTGACGGCGGAAGAAAAAATAACCAAAGGTTTGGTTTTCAGCCCATAAGCAATTGCCACGCCAATGGCAGATCCCACAACAGGAGAGCTAGCTGCAACCATATCCGCAAATGGTTTTAACCAGGCTAAAAAGGATAGGGAAGAGAGTTGGGACAAAATCAGCCCAATAATCAGCGAAGAAAACAAACCCAATGCCATGGCGCTCATAGCATCGATGAAATAGCGGCGGAAAGCTGCCTTTAGCCAACCTTCCGTCTTATTTTGTTGTTGTGCCATTGATGAAAAATCCTCCTAACATTCGTCTGATCGCCGCACCAAATTATTTGGTTTGGTGCATGGCCTTCGCCACCTCATACATCAGGATGCCGGCAGCAACTGATGCATTGAGGGATTCCGCCTGCCCATACATAGGCAAACGAACCAAGGCACATAGCCTAGCGGTGTCCTCTGCTACGCCATTGCCTTCGTTGCCGATGACGATCACACATCTGTCGGTAGGATGCGGCAACGCTTCCTGCCCCTGCAAATGCCCACAAATGCAAGTATACCCGTCATTTTTGAGCTGTTGCAGCGCGTCATTCAAATCTTTTGTCTGCCAAACCGGCAGGTGATACGTTGAGCCCATTGCAGAGCGGATGCATTTGGGGGAATAAGGATCCGTGCATCCGGGAGAAAGAAGAATTCCTGCAGCCCCCATGGCATCCGCTGTACGCAAAATGGTGCCAAGGTTGCCAGGATCCTGCAGATTATCCAGTGCGACAATCATGCCGGAAGGAAAACTGGCTGGCAGGGCATTGGAGGGTGTTTGCACAGTAGCGCAAACCCATTGGGGCGATTTGGTATCACAGATCGCTTCCATCACATGATGCGGTACGTGGTGTACTGTGGCGCCACTCCCAACAAGAACTGCCTCATAAAGCTCGTGCCCCTGTTCGATGAACCCTTCCTTCAGGATCATACCGGAAATTACCGCTTCACGTAACAATTTGGCTCCCTCCACGAGATGAAGCCCCTGCTCTTGCCGCCCCTTGCGGGTGGATAAGGCTTTCGCCCGCTTGACTGCCTCATTGCTTCGGCTGGTAATTTCCATAGTGACCTCCTTTGGACTCATGAAGTTATTATAATAGATGAGCAAAAAAAAGGAAAGTACAAACCAATTTTATATTTATCATGAAAAGATGGCAGAAATAAAACTGGGCAACAGCACATATTGCTGTTGCCCGGAAAGCTTATCCATAAGATCTTTTAGATCGTTGGAAGTTGATTTATGCGCGAGCGCTCTTTGCGAGCTCCGCCAACTCCTGGAAAGCGGCCATATCCGTCACGGCGAGATCTGCAAGCACCTTACGGTTGATGTCAACGCCAGCCAGCTTCAAGCCATTGATCATACGGCTGTAGGTAGTGCCACAGATACGAGCGCCAGCATTGATACGGGCGATCCATAGTCTGCGGTATTCGCGCTTTTTCAGCTTACGGCCGACATAGGCGTAAGACAGGGACTTCATCACCTGTTGGGATGCGCTGCGATATTGTTTGCTCTTCGCGCCATAGTAGCCCTTGGCGAGCTTCATGACCTTGCGACGCTTTTTCACGGCATTGACTGCCCTTTTAATCCTGGCCATTTTCTAATCCTCCTTACTTATACGGGATGAGTTCGCGCACTTTCTTTGCCTCACATTCGGCAATATAGCCGGTTTGGCGCAGGCCGCGCAGACGCTTGGTGGATTTCTTGGTCAGAATGTGGCTTTTATACGCTTTGCCGCGCTTAATCTTGCCGGACTTGGTCAGGCTGAAGCGTTTTGCCGCACCCCTATGGGTTTTGATCTTTGGCATTGGGGTATCCTCCTACACAAATATTGGTAAAATTCGGGACTTATCCTCAGCGAGGGCTAAGTACCATAAACATATTGCGTCCTTCCTGTTTGGCAGGGCGGTCGATAACACCGGCCTCTTTGACTAATGCAAAGAAGTCATCCATCACTTGCAGGCCAATCTCACCATGGGTGGCTTGCCTGCCACGGAAGCGAATAGAAACCTTTACCTTATCACCACCAGTGAGGAACTTGATGCAATTCTTTGCTTTAACCTCCAGGTCATGCTGGTCGATGGTCGCAGAGAGGCGCACTTCCTTAATGTCAATGGTCTTCTGGTTTTTGCGCTGTTCCTTTTCGCGCTTGCTCAACTCAAAACGGTATTTGCCGTAATCCATGAGTTTGCACACCGGTGGGGTAGCCTGCGGCGCTATTTTAACCAGATCCAATCCCCGCTCTTCCGCTAGAGATTGGGCAACCTGGTTAGTGACAACGCCTAACTGGTCACCGTTTTCATCGATCAGGCGCACCTCACGGTCGCGAATTTCCTCATTGATCATCAGATCCTGATTGCTAATGGTGAAACACCTCCAAGTTTAATACTCGCTCCGCAGAATATGCAAAAAGTGGACGCAATGCGCCCACTTTCCTCTCTAGAACCCTAATACCATGCCTGGCGATGCCGGCAGGTGAGAAGCTACGGGCGCTTCTGCTTGAACATTTGTATTATAGTGGGTGGACCAAAGATTGTCAAGTTTTTTGATTGTTTTTTGAAATATATTTAGGATGGATAAAAGCAGCGGGTTTCTACACGGCACTATTGCCCTTATTGAGAGCATTTCTTTTTAGAAATCAACGAATAAAAAGCATTCAGCCAAAAGAAAAAACGGGGATATTGGAAATTTTAAAAAATTTTCCCAAAAGGTATTGAATATTTATACGATAATATGTATAATTACTCTATCAAAATTACATTACCACATTGGAGGCGTAAAAGATCATGGCAAAGGAAAAGGTCGTGCTGGCATACTCCGGAGGGTTGGATACCTCCATCATTATTCCCTGGCTCAAAGAGAATTACGATTATGAAGTAATCGCCGTGGCAGCGGATGTTGGCCAGGGTGAGGAGCTGGAACCTTTAAATGAAAAGGCCATTAAGACGGGCGCCAGCAAGATTTACATTGAGGATTTAAAGGATGAATATGTAAAGGATTATATTTTCCCTACCCTCAAAGCAGGCGCAAAATATGAGAACAAATATCTGCTGGGTACGTCTACAGCCCGCCCCTGCATTGCAAAGCGTTTGGTGGAGATCGCGAAAAAAGAAGGCGCTACCGCCATTGCCCATGGTTGTACGGGAAAAGGCAACGACCAAGTGCGGTTTGAGCTCTCCATCAAAGCTTTGGCGCCTGAAATGAAGATCATTGCGCCTTGGAGAATTTGGGATTTAAAGGGCCGTAGCGAAGAAATTGAATATGCCAAAGAGCGCAACATTCCGTTGCAGTTCAAGGCGGAAGAAAGCTATAGCATGGATCGCAACATTTGGCACCTATCCCACGAGGGATTGGATTTGGAAGACCCTTGGAATGAACCGAAGGATAGCCTGTACTTAATCTGCAACGCCCCCAGCGCTGCGCCGGATGAGCCAGACTACATTGAAATTGCCTTTGAAAAAGGCGTGCCGGTTGCAGTAAACGGCCAGAAGATGAGCCCGCTGGAAATTGTGACCAAGTGCAACGAGTTGGGCGCCAAACACGGCATTGGCATTGATGATATGGTAGAAAATCGGCTGGTTGGAATCAAGTGCCGCGGTGTGTATGAGAACCCCGGTGGAACCATACTGTATGATGCGCTGCAGCAGCTCGAGTATATTACGCTGGATCGGGATACCATGCACTATAAGCAACAAATGGCTACCCGGTATTCTGAGCTGGTATATGACGGCAAGTGGTTTACGCCCCTCAAAGCTTCCATGGACGCTATGGTCGATGTAATGCAGCAGAACACTACAGGCGTATCTCGCCTCAAGCTGTATAAGGGCAATACCTACCATGCCGGGGTAAAGAGCCAGTATTCCCTCTATAATCCGGATTTTGCCACCTTTGAAGAGGATGAGGTTTATAACCAGAAGGATGCAGAAGGTTTTATTAACCTCTTTGGTTTGCCCCTTAAGGTGCGCGCGATGATGGAAAAGAGCCTGGAAAAGTAAAAAGCATTTGCTTTCTGCTTTGGAAAATAGAGAAAGGGCCTTTTATCGAAAAGGCCCTTTCTCGTTATTGACATGTTTGCCCTTATTAACGGAAGGTAGTATAATAACTGCACACAGGCGTTGGGTGAAACGTATGAAGAATACGTGCGCAGTTGGAGGAAATATGAACGAAGACAAAAAGCTTTGGGGCGGCCGTTTTCAAAAAGCAGCAGACAAAACAATGGATGATTTCCACTCTTCCATCGATGTGGATCAGCGCATGGCAAGGGAAGATATTTTAGGTTCTATTGCCCATGCCACCATGTTGGGCAAGCAGGGGATTATTCCACAAGAGGATGCCGATCACATCGTGAAAGGCCTGCAACAGATTTTGCAGGACGTGGAAGATGAAAAAATAACGTTTCTCAAAAGTGCAGAGGATATCCACATGAATGTGGAAAAGCTGCTGACTGATCGTATCGGCGAGGCGGGCAAGCGGGTACATACTGGCCGCAGCCGCAACGATCAGGTAGCCCTGGATTGCCGTATGTATATGATGCATGGAGCGCAGGAAACCATCCGTCGTCTGCTGGGCTTGCAAAAGGCTCTTTTGGCTACTGCCCGGCAAAACGTAAACACCATTATGCCGGGGTATACCCATTTGCAAAAAGCCCAGCCCATCACCCTGGGGCACCATATTATGGCCTATGTTGAAATGTTCCGCAGGGATGTGGAGCGGGTAGTGGATTGTAAAGGACGCATGGATTATATGCCATTGGGCGCAGGCGCTTTGGCAGGGAGTACCTATCCGCTGGATAGACAGGCAGTGGCAAAAAGCCTGGGTTTTTCCCATATCACCCGCAACAGCCTGGATAGCGTATCCGATCGGGATTTTTGTATTGAATATGCCGCTTGTGCTTCCATGATTATGATGCACCTTTCCCGTTTTTGCGAAGAACTGATTTTATGGAGCACCGATGAATTCCGTTTCGTGGAAATGGATGATGCCTATTCCACGGGTTCATCCATTATGCCCCAAAAGAAAAACCCGGATGTAGCAGAGTTAATTCGTGGGAAGAGCGGCCGGGTATACGGGGACTTATCAGCCCTTTTGACCATGATGAAGGGGCTACCGTTAGCTTACAATAAAGACATGCAGGAGGATAAAGAGGCGGTGTTTGACGCACTGGATACTGTTAACGGCTGCCTGGATATGTTTACTCGCATGTTTTCTACGCTGCATTTTCGTACAGAAATGATGTATCAGGGTGCTGGCAGAGGCTTTACCAATGCAACCGATGCAGCGGATTATTTGGTGAAAAAAGGGATGCCTTTCCGTACAGCACACGAGGTGATCGGGGCGTTGGTGCTTGCCTGCATTCAACAGCATAAGGCCATCTCGGACTTAACGTTACAACAGCTGCAGGAATTTTCACCGGCTTTTGAAGAGGATGTGTTCCAAGCTGTTTCCCTGGAAACTTGTGTAGATGGCAGAGCGCTTCCAGGCGGGCCTGCCCCACAAGCCGTATTAAACCACATTGCCCAGTCGGAAGAGTGGATATCCCAACAGCAGGAACTGCTCAAAGCCAGTGGATTTGAGCTGTAACATTATGGAGCGCTTAATTTTCTAAGGCAGATAGGGAGAAGGAAGGCCCTGCGCTATTTTAGCGCAGGGCCTTCCTTTATGTCCTTTTAGGTGCGCTGGGATTTCCAGGCCTACCATAACGACGCATGGGGAAGAGTTTGGCAAAGAGGAGTGCAAGAAGTAAAATTGCCGTGCAGATACCAAGCAATGGCCAGGGGATATCGCTTTGAGAAGATGTTTCGAAACCATTTGGCCCCGCATTATCACTCATTGGGGGCATCGCTTGCTTATTGTCGCCGGCATCAAATTCCCGATTGCCTCTTGTGCCGTTGCCAGGAGGCCGCTGGCCTCCATCCGGAGGGGAAAACGCTTCCCCGCTGGGTAACGTTCCTTCAAAGGATGGCTTACCTTCTTGCGGCAATCCTTCATCCTGCTCTGGAACAAATGGAACTTCGGCCGAATTTTCAAAATCATCACCGGGAAATTTACTGTCACCTCGGCCACCTTGACTACCCATTACAGTCAAATCAATGTTTGATGCGTTCACCAAAGCTTCCGGGTTTTGTGTTTGTTCCGCTTCTGTGCTGGGGATACTTCCTTCCAGCTGCCCTTGAATGGATTGCGCTCTTGCCGCACCAAAGGCCTTTAGCATGGCAATGGCTGCCTGATATTCTTCGTAGGTATAAAATGCGGTGGCGTCGGTTTGTACCAGGCTGCCTATCATAGAGTCTGTTTCATCAATTAGGCTGTCAAAATAACCGCTTTCAAAAAACTCTGTTATAATTTGCTGCAAATATTCATGATATTTCTGTAAATATTCGGGCACTTCCAACAGTTTGCCCAGCATAGGCCGTTCCTCTAGTGTTGTACCGGATACTGGCGTATCGATGGGGAAATGAATGGCTGAGGAAGCAGAGCCGGATTGAAACCCGCCAAAGGCCAAATTATAATCCCAAGGCAACATGGATAGCTTGCCATCCTGTTCATAGAGGTAGTAGTTATGCTGCATACTGCCGGTATAGTGATCCAAATTCACCAGCACGGTATTCACCGCAAAGTAGCGTAGCACTTCGTCTACATCAATATAATCTTCCAGGTTGGCGCCGGCATTTAGGTTTTTTAACGCTTCCACAACACGGGATTGATCCTGGACTGTTGTGGAAGAAAACACGGTGCCCTCAAAAATTCCTCCATAGCTATCGATTTCGTCATCGGAATAAACAAGGTTCACACCTGCCCTGTTTTGCCCCTGCGCACCGCGCCCACCATCCATATCCATGTTTTCTGGCTTATATAAGGCGCCATAACCTACGCCAAAGTTGCGCAGGGCATAGCTTTCTTCCAAACACTCTACTGCAAGGTAACAACCCCATGGCTCTCCATTGACCGTTATGTTGGCAAAGGCGCAGAGAGAGGAGGGAACGTTCATAAATTGGAATAAAGCGTAGGAAAGATATTCCTTCATATAAGTTGCATCCGCATAATTGCTGTTTAAAGCCAACTTATCCAGCCCATAGCAGGTTTGGCCGCTCACGTAATGGTCGAACTCCAACTTAAAACTCACCCGATCCGAATCGGAGCTGGCGATGGTGGAGAGACTGGAGTTCCCCTTTGCGCGAATTCCAACTGTTGTAAACGTGTTACCGTCAATTACTACATCGCATTGGATATATTCCTTGTCAGTAGCGTTTTCCAGCATACTTTCCCATTCCTGCTGATCAACACGGATATCGATGTCCAGCGCATGATCAAGGGAGAAAAGCTTCTCTTGGTATTCCATGGTTACTGCAGCTGAGGCATCGCCGATAACGCTTTGCGGCCATAGCAGGAGCAACAAGGTAAAGATCAGGGCCATAGCCATGACGCAGGCGGTGATCCGATTGACACATTTTCCTGTCATTTGGGGATTCCTCCTTTCTCTATTTTTTTGAAAACCATTTCATCAGGACATATACTCTCCGTTATAGGATACCAATGCCGTATCTTGCACCCCGGCGATCTGTGCTAACTCATTTAGGAAAGCCGTGTTTCCGTGATTGCCCAAGCGTACCTCCATGGTCAACTCAATTCCATCGGGGCGCACTGTTTTCGCTTTTATTGCGGCTTTCTTAGCGGCGGCATTGATCTTGGCGCTGCAAAGGCTTTCCGCCTCCTCATCCTTACAATGCAGAATGAGTAAATAGGGCATGTCGCCCCCTTTTCGATTGACAAAAACCAGCAAAATAACGCCAATGATGACAGAACCCAGCACTGCCAGAGGAATTAGGCCCGCGCCCAACACAATCCCGGCTGCGATGGACCAAAAGAGGAAAGCGATATCCAGAGGCTCCTTAATAGCAGAGCGAAAGCGTACGATAGATAGCGCGCCTACCATGCCCAGAGAAAGCACCACATTAGAGGTAATTGCTAAAATGACCAGCGTTGTAATCATGGAAAGGGCCATAAGGGAAACGCCGAACGATTTTGAATACATTACGCCACGATAGGTTTTCTTATAAACATAGTAAATAAATAAACCTAAGGCAAAGGAAAGCGCCAGCGCAATTGCCATGTCCAACAGGGAAAAGGATGAAACGCTTTCTAAAAAGCTGGATTTAAAAATATCGTTGAACGTCATAAAATATCCTTCTTTCTTCAAATTTTATAACATAGTTAAATGTAGGTTTTGCCCGCTATTGTTCTGAAGTTCTCGGTTTTTTGGCTTTGCGGTGATGCTGATTTTGTGCGGCAGTCCCTAAAAACTTGCCATACGACAGGCTGCATATTTGGAAAATGCAGCGCTTTGCCGGTTGCTTACCTGCACGATGTCGCGAATAATTTCCGGGAGAAATTCGTCAAATTTCACCTCCAGGATTTTATGTTGGGCGGCAGAGGCGGATACCAGCGCTGGGTCGAACAGATTATGCATGCCAAAGCCGGTGCGGATATCCTGGTCAATGGTAACCCGCACATTGCCGGGAGCATAAACGAATGCCTCCCGACGATACAGCACTATGGTGCGGGGGCGAAGTTGGTGAATGACGCGTTTTGCGTAAAAATCCTGCAGCAATGGTACGCCGCTGTTGTATAAAAACTGCGTATCTCCCACTAGTATTTTTTGATATTGTTCCCACGTGATAGGCGCGTTTTCTTTTAGGCATAAACCATCATGCTTGGATTTTTTTTCAAGACGCAGCGAAGAAACATCGCCATTGTAGGCGCGGATACGATATTTTTCCCGGTGATTGAGTCCATCCAGTTTTTCCCGCAGAGCCTTGTCATCGGCATTATCAAAATATAGGCTGCTGACCCAGTAACAACCATCCGGCCCAGCATGAGGATCAGGGCGCATTATGGCTTTCAGCCGCGGCAGCAGACTTACATATTCCCCTTGATTGATTTCGTGCTTATATTCACTACGGTATTGCAGAGTATCCATAACGTCTCCTTTGCAATTATTTTACATTCAATACGTTTAGTTTGACCGTCAGATATGGTATTCTAATGATATTACTTTGAAACCTTCGTGATGGATTGTGGCGCAAACATGGCGTATCTTTCCCGTAATAAGAGGTAGTTCTTGCTATTATTAGAAAGGTATTTTATAAATAAATGACCAATTATCAGAAAGGGGGAGTATAATGGAGGACCAACGCTATATCCCGGAATTGGACGGAAATTTAAGAAGTCATATGATCAAGGTGCCCGACATTATCAACCAGGCTACCGGTATCGGCATATTCGGCAAACTGATTAAATCCCTTGCGTTTACCACGGATGTTGCAATTATAAAAAATATCAATGCCAACGCAATTATTGCCGTTTATCCCTTTACGCCGCAGCCAGCGATTACCCACGCTATTATGGCGGTTGCAGATGTGCCGGTTTTTTGTGGTGTTGGAGGAGGAATTACGGGAGGCAAGCGCACTTTAAATATTGCGCAGGATGCAGAGTTTCAGGGCGCTATGGGCGTTGTAGTGAATGCGCCAACGCCCAATGAAACCATCGAAGGATTGAAGCAGCTTATTGACATACCGGTTGTAGTAACGGTCGCTTCAGAGCATACGGATTTTAAGGGAAGGTTGGATGCCGGCGTGGATATTTTTAATGTATCCGGAGGGCAGAATACCGCGCAAATTGTAAAGATGATTCGCAAAGACTATCCTTATGTACCTATTATTGCAACAGGCGGTACCACCAGGGAAAGCATTGCAATGACACTGGAGGCGGGTGCAAACGCAATTACCTATACGCCGCCTGCCCAAAGTATGCTGCTTAGAGGAATTATGGAAAAATATCGCAGCCAGTGGGATGAGTAAAAAATACTTGTAAGGCCGCCAGTATTTGGCGGTCTTGTTTTTTATATACCGACGCATACTAAGGCAAGCCCTAGCAGGAGGTATATAGAAAATGGACTGGAATTTAGGTTTCTTTTTGATACAGGTGGCTATTTTAATTGCGGTCATAGTGTTTTTAACCTGGCGGGCAAGGCGCACTGCCGAACCAGTACGCCCGGCAAAACCTGGCCATAACATGCTTGAGATGCAGCGGCTTGTCCAAATGCGCAGCCGCCATCTTAACGAGCCCTTGAGTGAAACGGCAAGGCCCGCAAGTTTTTCCGATATTATTGGACAGGAGGAGGGCATCCGCGCCTTAAAGGCAGCGTTATGCGGGCCAAATCCGCAACATGTGTTGATTTTTGGCCCTCCAGGGGTTGGAAAAACCTGTGCGGCACGGTTGGTGCTGGAAGAGGCCAAGCGCAGGCCGGATTCTCCCTTTAATGAAGAATCCAAATTTGTGGAAATGGATGCTACTTGTGTGCGGTTTGATGAGCGGGCCATTGCTGACCCGCTGTTAGGCTCTGTGCATGATCCTATCTATCAAGGGGCAGGCGCCTTGGGCACCCAGGGCGTGCCGCAGCCAAAACCCGGCGCAGTAACCAGGGCGCATTGTGGTATTTTATTTTTAGATGAAATTGGCGAGTTACACCCCATGCAGATGAATAAACTGCTTAAAGTGTTGGAAGACCGCAATGTAAAATTTGAAAGCGCGTATTATTCACCGGATAACAGCAGCATCCCCCAGCATATCCATGAAATTTTTCAACATGGATTGCCTGCAGATTTCCGTTTGGTGGGAGCGACTACCCGGCGCCCGGAAGAGCTTCCGCCAGCCTTGCGTTCCCGCTGCCTGGAGTTATATTTCAAAGCCTTAGGGCAGCCTGAGTTGGAGCAAATTGCTGCAGGCGCTGCCTATCGCGCTGGTTACGAAATAACAGATGAGGCATTGCATTGTTGCGCTATGCACGCTCATAGTGGACGAGATGCGGTAAACATTGTGCAATTAAGCTGCGGCATCGCATATGATGCAGGGCGGAAAACAGTGGAGTATGAAGATGCCGAATGGGTAGTGCATGCCTGCAATTATACGCCGCGTATGGAGCAACATATCCCTAAAAAAGATCGGGTGGGCTGTGCCAACGGCCTTGCGGTGGCCGGAGCGGGGCAAGGAATTATTTTGGAAATTGAGTGCACTGTTTTACCTGCCGAAAAAACAGGATGTGGCATGTTAACCCTTAATGGCGTTGTGGAAGAGGAAGAGCTGGATTTGCGGGATCGGAAGCTGCGGCGCAAAAGCACGGCAAGAGGATCTGTAGAAAATGTGCTTACTGCCTTTCACCATTGCTTCAGGCGGGATCTGCGTGCCTTTGACATTCGGTTTAATATACCAGGAGGAATTCCGGTAGATGGCCCCAGTGCAGGCGTTGCAATGGCGATTGCATTGCAAAGCGCCCTGCTGCAGGAGCCAGCGGACCGCATGCTGGCAGCTACAGGGGAGATTACAATTTCGGGAGAGATACGGCCTGTTGGCGGCGTGCGGGAAAAAATTATGGCAGCGCAGCAGGCAGGGGCATCTCGGGTATTAATTCCCAAAGATAATTGGGAAGCAGACTTTGCTCACATGGGCCTGGATGTAATTCCCATAGCCACATTAGAAGAAGGGCTGGAGCGAGCGTTTCAGCCGGAGGAAACGGCAAAAGAACGTGTAGAGGAAGTAATTGCTGCACAGCAGATTGCAGTGGATACTGCCGCTTCTGCTGCTCCCGGAAACCGGTTGGAATAACTTTTTTCAATATCCGGTATACCTGTATTTGCATTGCATGGATACACCCGTTATAATGGGTACACGAGGTGAATACAAATGCAGATGTTACCGATTATTCCACTGCGGGGCATGCAGGTGCTGCCCGGTGAAGTGATACATTGTGATGCTGGAAGGAAGAAAACGCTTGCCGCTATGCAAGCCGCAGCGGCGGGGGAAGGAATGGCTTTCTTCTGCGCGCAAAAAGATGCACAAAAAAACGAGCTTACGACAGATGATTTGGCCAAGATCGGGGTTGTAGCCCGTATCAAACAGGTTTTTCGCATACAGGGCGATGGGCTGCATATGCTTGTTACAGGTATGTATCCTGCGCAAGTGGTTGAGTTTACTGCAGACGCCCCCTATTTTGAAGCCGGGGTTGTTGAGCTGCAGGATGAGGCTGGCCCTGAGGCGGTTGTAGAAGCATTACGGCGTCGCGCTTTGGACCGGTTTGAGGAAGCGGCCAAGCTCAGTGGGAAATTGACCAGCGATCAGCGGCAGGAAGTGTGCGCCACACAAGATCCAGGGCAGCTCGCATATGCGATTGCGAGGCATACTTTAAGCGATGTTGCTATGCGCCAAAATCTTTTGGAGGAGCGGGATGTGGCACAAAGGCTGTTGCAGCTGCTTGCCTATCTGGAACAAGAGCTGGAGGTGCAGCGGGTAGAGCAGGAGCTTTCCCAAAAGGTGCGTACCCGGATCGACCAAAACCAGCGGGAATATTACTTGCGGGAAAAGATAAAAGTAATTCACGAGGAACTGGGCGAAGATGATTTGGAGCAGGTTCAGGAATATCGACAGCGCATGGAGCAAAAAGATTTGCCCGAAGCGGTGCGCAAACGCCTGGAAAAAGAGATCCGCAGATTATCCTCGCTTCCAACTGGTTCCCATGAGGGACCAATGGCTCATACTTATATTGAATGCCTGCTGGATCTCCCTTGGCGGGAGGCTACCCAGGATAATCTGGATCTTGCGCATGCCCGTGCGGCATTAGATCAGGATCACTATGGCATGGAAAAGATCAAGGAGCGTATTTTAGAGTATTTGGCTGTGCAGCAGCTTTCCCAAAAGCCAAACGGGCAGATCTTATGCCTTGTTGGTCCTCCGGGAGTAGGGAAAACCTCTATAGCCGCTGCCATTGCAGCCGCAACAGGGCGTAACTTTGTGCGAATGAGCCTTGGCGGAATTCGAGATGAAGCGGAAATCCGTGGCCACAGGCGCACTTATATTGGCGCTATGCCGGGCAGGGTTATTTCGGCCATGCGGCAGGCGGGGAGCATTAATCCTGTATTGCTGTTTGATGAAATCGATAAGTTAGGGGCAGACCATCGGGGAGATCCTACGGCAGCCATGTTAGAAGTGCTGGACAGCGCTCAAAACTTTGCTTTTCGGGATCATTTTCTGGAACTTCCTTATGACCTTTCCCGCACGATGATTCTAACCACTGCAAATGATGGGGATGCAATCCCCAGGCCGTTGTTGGACCGGATGGAAATCTTGGAAGTACCCGGTTATCTGGCCGATGAAAAACTGGAAATTGCCAAACGACATCTGTTGCCCAGACAGCTGGAAAAGAATGGGCTAAAAAAGAGTATGCTTCGCATAACCGATGCCCAGTTTGCAGCTATTATACAGAATTATTCGCGGGAATCGGGTGTTCGGGAGCTGGAGCGGGTAATTGGTTCTATTTGCCGCAAAGTGGCTTGCGAAATTGTAGAGGGCAAAAAACGGATTATCTTAAGCCAGGCGAAAATCCTGGATTACTTGGGTCAGCCGCGTTATCGCCAGCAACAAATGCAGAAGGAAGATGCTGTGGGGCTGGTTACCGGACTTGCATGGACTGCCGTAGGGGGGAAGACGTTGTGTGTGGAAGCCTCTGTTACCCCGGGTAACGGCAGCTTGCAACTTACAGGCCATTTAGGAGAGGTGATGCAGGAATCCGGTAAGGCAGCGTTAACCTATGTGAGAGCGCACAGTGAACGGCTGGGATTGGAACGGGATTTTTATCAAAAGCTGGATTTGCATATTCATGTGCCGGAGGGTGCGGTGCCCAAAGATGGCCCCAGCGCAGGCATTACTATGGCCACAGCCTTGGTTAGCGCTTTAACGGGTATTCCAGTGAAGGCAAATGTGGCGATGACTGGGGAAGTTACGTTGCGCGGTAGGGTTTTACCCATTGGGGGGCTTAGGGAAAAGCTATTGGCCGCTGTGCAGGCAGGAATGGATATGGTAATTTTGCCGGCAGCTAATAAAGGGGATGCGGCGGAAGTGCCAGCCTCTATTACCCAAACGCTGGAGCTGGTATTTGTGGATGAGTTGGAACAGGTGCTAAATCATGCGTTGGTACATATGCCCCAGCATGGCAGCCAGGAGCATGAGCATGTTGCATTTGCGGTACAACCCCAGGCAGGCATCCTTTGCCGAAGGGAGAATGCATGAGCGAGCAAAAAAAAGAAGCGTTTCGAATTAAGCAGGCGGAGTTTGTCACCAGCGTAGGATTGACAGGAAGCTACCCGCAAACATTGGACGCAGAAATTGCCATCGTGGGAAAATCCAATGTGGGAAAATCCAGCCTGATTAATTCTCTATGCAACAACAATAAGCTTGCAAAAACCTCTCAAAGCCCTGGGAAAACCCGTTTGATCAACTATTTTAAGGTCAACCGCAGTTTTTATTTGGTGGATTTGCCCGGATATGGCTTTGCGAAAGCACCGAAAACAGAGCAGGAAAGTTGGGGCCAATTGATGGAAACCTACCTTTCCTCCGGCCGTGTAGATCATTTGCTGTTATTGTTGGATATTCGCCATGCGCCAACCCAGGAAGACCGGCAAATGTTTCAATGGGTGATTTACTATGGCATCCCGTTTACCTTAGTTGCCACCAAGGCGGATAAGCTGGCTCGCTCAAAGCAGCAAGCGGCAGCAAATCAGGCGGCGAAAGCGCTGGGGGCGCCCCCGGCTGCAATTGCATATTCTTCCCAGGATTTTCGAGGAAGAGAGCAATTGCAAAAACGGATTGGAGAAATTTGGGAAGACAAATTAGCCATCTGTAAGGAAAAAGAAAAAGGCGGATTACAAGAAAATCAAGAATAATATCAAATTCCCCTTCATCGCCTCTTGACAGGCACGGTTGCCTTTCGCATAATAACGTTGAATGATGAAACGGAGGATGGGTGTCATGCTACGCAAATGCCCCAGGTGTGAACTGAATTATATTCGGGATGATGAAAAATATTGCAATGTCTGCCGGCGCGATATGAAGGGCGAGGTAGATACCGACGATTTGCAGACGATTTGTATCGAATGCGGCGAAAACCTGGCTGCTCCCGGGAAAGAGCTATGTACTTACTGCTTAAGGGAACGGCAAAGGCGAGAAAAGCTGGAAAAGCTGATGGAGCGTCCATCGGCGGACGAACTAACTGACATGGATGTGGATCAGCTGGATGAAATCGATATGCCCATATCTGCTGACATTCCTACTGAGGAACTGCAGGAGATCCATAGGGAGTTTGGAGACGAAGTAGATGACGATTCGTCTGACAAAGACGAATCGGAGGACGAAGAAGCTTAAGCAGAAAATGCTTGAGGAGGATTGACGGGGGGAAGCATGAAGGTTTTTGCCATTGGCGATTTGCATTTATCCGGAGCGGTCAATAAACCCATGGATATTTTCGGCGCCAAATGGGACCAACACACCCGCCGTATTCAGGAGACCTGGATGTCATTGGTTGGCACCGATGATGTAGTGCTTTTACCAGGTGATTTTAGCTGGGCCATGCACTTAAGTGAAACTGCTCCCGACTTTGCCTACTTGGCTGCATTACCTGGTAAAAAGGTTTTAATCAGAGGAAACCATGATTATTGGTGGAACTCGGTTACCCAAGTGCGAGCTGTCCTTCCGCCGGATACGTATGTATTGCAAAACGACTGGCTATCTCTGGGCCCTTTATGCATTGCAGGCTCTCGTGGCTGGATTTGCCCTGGAAGCGCAGGATTTGACCCGGAAAAAGATCTTAAAATTTATAATCGTGAAGTAGGGCGGTTAGCGTTGTCACTTGCCGATTTGCCTGCCCAGGGTAGAAAAATTGTAATGATGCATTACCCGCCGTTCAATGAGATGCGAGCTGCCTCCGGGTTTACCGAATTGTTAGAAAATGCCGGGATTGAATTGGTTCTATATGGGCATTTGCACGGAAAAAGCTGTAAAAATGCTTTTGAAGGGGAACGCAACCATGTTGTATATCAACTGGTTTCAGCAGATCATATCGGATTTACACCAAAGCTTGTGATGGAAGTATAGGATAATACACCATGCAGGAAAAAGCGCCGGACAGGGCGCTTTTTAATTTTAAATTTTTATAAATGATTACAATAGATTCCATTCATAGAACTTACACATCAGGGCACATTAATACTACATCCGATGAAAGGAGGAAAAACAATGGCCAGGAACAACGTATTGGTTCCCGAGTCCAAAGCGGCTCTGGACAAGTTCAAGACTGAGGTTGCGTCTTCCCTGAACGTCAATCTGAAGCAAGGTTACAACGGTGACCTCACTTCCCGTGAAGCTGGTTCTATCGGCGGCGAAATGGTAAAACGCATGATCGCTTATGCCGAGCAGAATATGCCTAAATAACAACAGACATCGGAGGCGGGGGCAGAAAATCACTAGCCCCCGCAAAGAAATAGCCTAATGGCTGTCATTATGATAGAAAGGAGAAAAAACAATGGCAAGAAACAACGTGCTTATTCCCGAGACCAAGTCTTCTCTGGATCAGTTCAAAACCGAGGTGGCCTCTTCCCTGAACGTTAATTTGAAGCAGGGCTACAACGGCGATTTGACCTCCCGCGAGGCTGGTTCTATCGGCGGCGAAATGGTAAAGCGCATGATCTCTTATGCTGAACAGCATATGAATAGCGGCAGCATGATGCGCTAAGAAGAAGAAGCCCAAATGAAAAAGGCATGTCCGTTGGACATGCCTTTTTTCATATTCATTTTATTGTGTTATTGTGCAAAATAAGCGAGCAAACCTTTGTAAATTCCAGTTGCGCAACTGGTTTGGTAGGTATCTCTGTTCAGACGTACGTCTTCTACAGGATTGGATAAAAAGCCAAGCTCAATGGTAATTACTGGAGACTGGGACCAATTAAACCCCGTTTGCTCGGATTTTATTACAATATCCAGCGCACATGCCCCAGTTTCGTTGGAAGCAGCCTGTAATATGCATTGGGCCAATTTCAGGCTTTGGGTGTGGATGGCGCTATTTGCAGATTTTGAAGGGGTAAGTACTTGAATACCAGCTTTTTCCCGGTTGGAGCTGTAGTCGCAATGAATACGAACCCAGCAGTCAACTTCTGCGTTGTTCATGAGTTCCGCTCTTTGAACGTTGGAGAGAGAAACGTTATTTCGAGTTCTGCTCATCACCACGGAGGCACCGGCATCTTCTAAAATCTTTTTTAATTTTTTTGAAATTTGTAAATTGATTATGTACTCCTGGATGCCTGTTTTTACTCCAGCTGCACCGGCGCTCATGCGCTCCTTTGTCCGGGAAGATCCAGGTGCGATTGCTTCTAATCCATGATCTGCCTGCTCTTGATGTCCAGGGTCAATGCCGATCACTTTTCC
>JAEXFV010000075.1 GCA_023451115.1 Bacillota bacterium | reverse complement strand
AGAAAAGAAGCCGAATAAACAAAAGAAAGGAAAGAAGAAGGAGAAACAGGAACCTGCAGCGGAACAAAATAACCAGGCCGAGAGCAAAGCCGATGCTCATTCCGGGGCGCTAAATCCAAAGCAGCTGGAAGCGGCTACGGCTACTGAACCGGTGGTTGCTGTTATTGCTGGGCCAGGTACAGGAAAAACCAAAACGCTCATCGCACGCATATTGCATTTGCTTCAAGTAGGTAAAGTAAGTCCATCACAGATCACGGCCGTTACCTTTACAAACCAGGCTGCAGATGAAATCCGTTTGCGCCTGGAGCAGCAACTTGGAGGAAAACAAGCCCTGCGAGGGATTACGGTGGGTACATTTCACAGCATTTGCCTGCAACTGTTAGACGGGGTAAATTTACTGGGGGAGACGGAAGCGTTGGAGATTGCCCGCCGGGTGATTGACGCTGGAGAGCCCCGGATTTCTCCCAGGAAGTTATTGCAGGCGGTTTCAAAAATGAAAAACGGCCTTGTGCAGGAGCAAAGCCAGGCAATGCAGCAGGCATGCCGGGCATATTGCGATGCATTGGAGCTGGAAGGCGTGCTGGATTTTGATGACCTGCTGCTCAAAGCGTTGGAAAAAGGGCAACAAAGCAGGCAGCAATTTACCCATTTATTAATTGATGAATTTCAAGATACCAATGACATCCAGTACCGCCTGATGATGCAATGGAGTGCAGGGGGAAAAAGCCTGTTTGTTATCGGCGATCCAGACCAGGGGATTTATGGCTTCCGGGGAGGGGACAGCCGTTGCTTTGAACGGCTGAAAAGGGAGTACCCGGGGTTGCTGGAGCTGCGGCTGGTTGAAAACTATCGTTCTACGCCTCAGATATTAAGCAGCGCCCTGCCGGCAATCTCGCAAAATCCAGGAGAGGAACGGGTATTGCTGCCACAATGCCTACAGGGAGAACCAGTGCGTTTGGTCAGCGCTGTTAACGATTTTTCTGAAGCTGTTTTTATTGCCAAGGAGATCAGCCGTATGGCGGGTGGTATGGATATGCTGCAGGCAAAAGGGGATCGTGAGGTGGAAAAACTCCGCTCCTTTTCCGAGATCGCAGTGCTTTGCCGCACGCACCGGCAGGGGGCGTTGATTGAAAAATGCCTTCGGCACGATGACATTCCCTGCATTGTAACAGGGCGGGAAGATTTCCTGATGGAGGATGCGGCGCGTGGGTGCGTTGCCTTTTTTCATGCTTTGCAGGATGTTAGAGAAATTCGCTCTCTTCGGCTTAGCCTGGCGCTATGCTGGCATTTTTCTGTAAGTGATATTGACCAGGTGGAGCACCTTTGCCGGGAAATAGCAGAATGGGATATACAAAAGCTAAAGGAGAAGTGTATTCCTGGGATGCCTTTGGCAGAGAGATGGTTGGGCGCAGTGGGAACCTATCTGCCGCTGATACAAAAAGAAAAGCCCTATCAAATCATAACGCGCTGGATTGGGGAACACGAGCCGTGCGCTGCGCTGGAGCAGTTGAGAAATATAGCAGTGTTTTATAGCGACATGCCTGCATTTTTAAATGCTGTGCTCTACGGAGAAGAAGGCGATTTATTCCGCATTTCTGGAAAGCAGTATGCTTCTGGGGCAGTAAAGATCATGACATTACACAGTGCGAAAGGATTGGAGTTTCCGGTGGTATTTTTAGCTGGCGTTAGCAAAGGGGTTCTGCCATTGGAATCTTCCAATTATTCTAGCGATGTGCAGGAGGAGCGCAGATTGCTCTATGTTGGCATGACCAGGGCACGGGAGGAACTGATTTTGAGTTACGCCCAGGAACCGTCCCAGTTTTTATTGGATATTCCAGCTCAAACGCTGCAAAAGCAGAAGGCAGCGGAGGGCAAGCCGCTGCCACAGGGAAAACAGCTGACTTTATTTTGAATAAATTTGGAGGAAAGGGTAATGTTGGAACTTCGATCATACCAGGCCGAAGATGCGCGGGAGATTTTGCGCTGGACCAAAGGAGAATATGCCTTCCGCCAATGGTGTGCAGACCGGTTTGCAAAATACCCGATTGATGAGACTATATTTCAGCAATATTATGATGAAATGGCACGAAGAGGGGAGCGCTTTTGGCCTATTACGGCGGTGCACCCTGATAAGGGGATTGTGGGGCATTTTATGATTCGCACGGTGAACCAGGAAAATCATGTGCTGCGGTTTGGCTTTGTTATTGTAAACGATGCGCTGCGAGGCTGCGGAATGGGGAAGGAAATGTTGAAAAAAGGGCTTGTATACACATTCCAGCGGCTAGGTGCTAAAAAGGTGACGCTGGGCGTCTTTGAGAATAACCGCCCAGCTCTGGAATGTTACCTGTCCGTAGGGTTTACGCCCATCCCGAATATGGATACCATCCATTATTGTATAATGGGAGAAACGTGGGGCTGCATTGAAATGGAGATTGCCCTGCCTGAATAAAAAGCATAGCATTAGCGCCCTGCAATTAACTGCAGGGCGCTAATATGATAGAAAGCTATCCTACATTAACTTACGGAACAAGGCTTTTAAGTCTTCCACATTGGTATCTTTGGGGTTACCTGGGCAGCAGGCGTCAGCAAAAGCGGATTCGGCAAGGAACTGCAAATCCTCTTCTTTAAGGGCTTCCAGTTTTGCGGGAATGCCCACGTCCTGAGATAGCTTGCGCACAGCGTCTACCGCTGCTGTGCGGTATTCTTCCTGGCTCATGGCTTCTACGTTGGAAACACCCATTGCTCGGGCGATTTCCCGGTATTTTTCCCCAGTATATTCCGCGTTATACTCCATAACAATGGGGAGCATCATGGCGCAGGCAACTCCATGAGGGGTGTCATACACCGCTCCCAGGGTATGCGCCATAGAGTGGGCGATGCCCAATCCTACGTTGGAAAAGCCCATGCCGGCAATATATTGGCCCAAAGCCATGCCTTCCCGGCCTTCCGGAGTGTTTTGCACGGCCCCACGCAAAGATTTGGCGATGATTTCAATGGCCTTGAGATGGAACATATCCGTCATTTCCCAGGCTGCTTTGGTAGTGTAGCCCTCAATGGCATGGGTTAAGGCGTCCATGCCGGTGGAGGCCGTAAGCCCTTTGGGCATAGAGGCCATCATATCCGGATCCACAATGGCAACGATAGGCATGTCGTGAGGATCAACACACACAAACTTTCGTTTGCGCTCCACATCGGTAATGACATAATTGATGGTTACTTCCGCGGCGGTTCCGGCAGTGGTAGGCACAGCAAGAATGGGAACGCAGGGCTTTTTTGTAGGTGCAACGCCTTCCAAACTGCGCACATCTTCAAATTCAGGGTTGGCAATGATAATGCCAATGGCTTTTGCGGTATCCATAGAAGAGCCGCCACCAATGGCGATGATATAGTCCGCCCCCGCAGCGCGGAAAGCCTCCACACCGTGTTGTACGTTGGAAATGGTGGGGTTGGCTTTGATATCGGAATAGACTTCATAGCGTAAACCCGCCTGTTCCAGGAGATCGGTGACTTTGGTGGACACCTTGAACTTAATCAAATCAGGATCTGTGCACACAAATGCTTTTTGAAAACCATGTGCATTCGCCTCATTGACGATTTCAGCAATCGCGCCTGTGCCGTGATAGGAAGTTTGGTTGAGCATGATACGATTTGCCATAGTGATTTCTCCTTTGCATCGTTTTACAGATTTAGATAATACCCTATTATTGTTAATTTTAAATCATAAAATATGCAAAGTAAAGTTGAAGATGGACGTTTGACACAAAACTGGGGAAATATCAAATAAAAATATGGCGTTTTCCATCCTGCGATTGAAAACGCCATACCATATTTTATTCAGTTAGCTGTTTTTCCAACGTTTTAAAGCGGGGAGGAACGTTGACATCATTTGCTGTGCCTGCTCTTTGGTCATGCCCGGATTATGCTCCAGCATGTGGGGAATACAAATTTCAATCATTTCCTCCATACTGCCATGGAAGTGGAAGGCGCCGTTTTCATAGCAATATTTGCAGTAATCATTGCTCTTTTTTCCATCTGCTTCAGTTCCATATAATTCCTTGTTATTTCCCATGGGCATGCCGCAACTTTGGCAAAATGTTTTATTTGTGTACTCCACTATACTTTCTCCTTCTTTTGAGCTATTCCCAAATTTGTGTCAATACGGTCAGAGAAGGCATATCCGACAATTTGCTTGGTACATAGATCCTTTACAATCGCCAGATAGAGCCATCCTTCGTTGGTGGGGATGTAGGTGATGTCTCCCACCCAGGACTTACCGGGTTGTGCTACGTGGAACTGTCGTTGTAAAAGGTTCGGCGCGATAGGACAGCTGTGGTTGGAGTTGGTGGTAGCATGATACACTTTCTTTCTCACAGAGTGGATGTTTGCCCTTTTCATCAGCCGATGAACACGGCCGCGCCCACAGATGATTCCCTGCTGACGAAGGAGATGAAACAGGCTGTTTAAGCCCATAGCGGGATACTTCTCATTGATTGCTCAATTCCCGATTGCTGGGACGGCGGTTGATACAAGCATAGTACCCGCTTCGGGAGATTTCGAGCAATCGGCACAGCTTATCCACAGAGACTCCCGACCGGTCAGTAAGAATGTACTGATACTTGTCCTCTATGGTTTGTAAAGTATGCCGAGAAGGTGAATGCCGCGTAAGCGGCAGAGAGGCTGGCCTGGGCCACGGATTTTTTTAGGACATCGATAATAGGTACGGAATCAAACAAATTCTAACTGTATTAAAGCGTACCTTTCCGACTCCACAATATCGGTTCGGTGACGCTCAATAAAGGAGGTACAGAACATACCGCAAGGCTCGCGGTGCGGCAGCGTGGAGACCTGTCGTAATGCATCCGTCACGTATGCGGGCGGAAGCGAGGTGGGCAGATGATGAAGTTCGTGCCCACCAGAGCCGGAAACACATGGCAAAGGTAACACTCAAAGGCATCATAAAGATCTACCCCTTTTCCGGCAACGAGGACAAAAAGTCCAAGAATAGGAAAAAGGGAGATCAAGCGGCAGAGGAGAACAAGCCGAATCTGCTGGTGACGGAAAAGGGCGTTGTCGCGG
>JAEXFV010000096.1 GCA_023451115.1 Bacillota bacterium | reverse complement strand
CACCAGCGCCAAGTTCAACTTCATGTGCCGGCGTGGCATAGCCAACAGCGACACGGTGCAATCAACGGATGAATGGCCTTTGCTGGTGGGGCTATTGGAGCGGGTGGAGGATACCGAAGCGGAATTGGTGACCCTGAACACCCAGACCACTACAGCGGCAGCAGCAGCTAATACAGCGGCAAGTGCGGCCAATACCGCGGCAGAGGAAGCGGAAGCAATCAATACTACGGTAACAGCAGCGGAGGCTTTGCGGGTAGCAGCGGAGCAGGGGCGGGCCAGTGCAGAGCAGGGCAGGGTAATGGCGGAACAAGGGCGCGTCAGCGCGGAACAGGGCAGGGAAACAGGCACGGCAAGCGCGGTCGCAGCAGCACAGGCCGCCACGGACCGGGCCAACGCAGCGGCAGCGGCGGCGGAGGAAGTGGTGGCAGGCGCCATTGCCCCCCATGCATCCACCCACGCCAGCGGCGGGAGCGACCCTATCACCCCTGCAAGCATTGGGGCGGGGATTGCGCCCTTTGCCGTATCCGCAACCCTGACGGCTGCGGGGTGGAGCAGCGGCGCACAAACCATAACGGTAACCGGGGTAACGCCCACTAGCTGCGGGGACCTGTATTCCGGGCCAACGGCAACGGCGGCACAAGACGAAGCGTTTAGCAATGCCTTACTGAAAGTAACAGCACAGGCTGCCGATAGCATTACAGTAACCTGCCGGGGCACGGTTCCCTCCATGGACTTGCCCATAGAAGTGGAGGTGCGGGGATGATACACGTAAAAGGAACAGGCGGGGGCGTGAACCTTGCGGACGCAACTGCAACGGCGGCAGACGTATTGCTGGGCAAAACCTCTTATGCAGGGGCGGATAAAAACATCAAAACGGGCGCGATCCCTATTAAAGCCGAAGCTACGATTACCCCTGGAACGGCAGCCCAAACCATAGCGGCAGGGCAGTACCTGAGCGGGGAGCAGACCATACAGGGGGATGCAAACCTGTTGGCGGAGAATATCAAAAGCGGCATAAGCATATTCGGGGTGGCGGGCAGCTTGGCGGGGAACAGCTTGCTGAAGCGAACCACTGGAAGTTTTAACGTTAAGGCGAACCAATTATACACTATAACCGGTGTTGGTTTTAGAGCGTATTGGCTTGCAATAACATGTAATAATGCTTCTTATAGTAAGTACATCATTTATGATTACGGGGCTGATGTGATATATGCCGATAGTGGGAGAGCGGATGTTGTGATAAACGATAATGGCTTTACCTATGATCCCAATGCCTCCAATACTACCACACAAAGCCTTAGCTATGTAGCGATAGGCGTTTGAGGAAAGAAAACTATGGATTTTTTAAGGAGAATTTATTTTGATTTAACCACTGGGGAAGTATTGCATGCATATCATATGCAGGGGGACATTGCACCGGGAACGCCAGATGAAGACGCGTTATTCTGTGGCCTATCCAACTATGGTTATTTTGAGTGGGCAGAACCCGTTGCTGAAATCGAGCAGGCCTTTCGGGACAGTGATGGAAGGGTAACGGTAGACATCACCCAAACCCCGCCGCAGCTGGTGTTTGATTATTCCCCTCTGCCGGAGCAGGAACCCACGGAAGCGGAGGACATGCAGGCAGCACTGGAAGCGCTGGGGGTACAGCCGGAGGAAGGAGCAGCGAATGGGTAAATGGTTAAACGGGGCGCTGAAAGTGCGCCGGGCGATGGACGAAGCGGGGAACACCCTGACGGATGAGCAGGCGGCTGGGATGGCCGCTCTTTTTATGCCCTGGAAGGTGGGCGCGGAATATAAGACCGGTGACCGGGTGCGGCACGGGGACAAGCTGTACAAGGCATTGACGGACCACACCGCAACAGAAGGGTATACCCCGGATATCACCAACTACCAATGGGTGGAGATTACAGACCCGGCAATTGAGTGGCCGGATTGGGTGCAGCCGTTGGGGTATGCGGACGCCTATGCCTTGGGGGCAAAGGTGGCCCATAACGGGAAACATTGGGTATCCACGGTGGAGGGGAACACCTGGGAGCCTGGGGTGTACGGCTGGGAGGAACAGGCGTGATGACCAACCTGCAATTGGCGGAACAGTTTGAACGGTTTCTTCAGGAAAAGCGGGGATATGTGTGGGGGATGCAGGGCGCGCTTTACACCCAGGAACTGGCCGAAAAACTTCATGGCCAGGCGGTTGCAGGCAGGAAAAGCGTGCCGGAGGGCCGGGACCCAAAGGGTTACTATATCGGGGATTGCTCCAAGTGGATTGGGCGGTATGTGGACGATTGTTCCGGCGGCATTGTGGACGCAATCCGTCAGTACGACCCCACATTTGGGGACAGGACGGCCGACACCTTCCAAAGCCAGTTTACGCAGAGCGGGCCTGTGGAGGACATCCCGGAAATTCCCGGGCTGGCCCTGTGGCGCAAGGGACATATCGGCGTATACATAGGCGGGGGCTATGGCATTGAATTCCGAGGGACGGATTATGGATGCGTAAAAACAAGTGTGCACCAGCGGGACTGGACCCTGTGGGGAAAAATCCGGGGAGTGGACTATGGAGAAACGCCGCCCCAGGCGGTATACGGCATGTGCACAGGGGGCAGCGTTCATATGCGCAGCGGGCCGGGCAAGGAATATCCCGCCATAGGAGTGGTTCACGCAGGGGACCGGCTGCTGCTGTTGCAGGGCGAGGGCTGGCCTCAGGCAGCGGCGCTGATAGACGGCAAGCTGATGGTGGGATATCTTTCAGACAAATATGCCCGGGGAACCATACTGGACCCAGGCGGTCAGTGGCCCGATACCCTTATGGTGCGCATAACCTGGGGAACAAAGGAATACAAAGGAGAAGTTGGAGGATAGAGGATGGATCACACGGTATGGGTTGCGGCGCTTTCCCTGCTGGGCACGCTGGCGGGGAGCTGGGCTGGGGTGCGGCAGGCAAATAAGCTGGTGAATTTCCGCATCGACCAATTGGAAGAAAAGGTGGACAAACACAACCACCTGGTAGAGCGGATGGCTGTGGTGGAAGCAAGCGCAAAAAGCGCGCATCACCGGCTGGACGAACATATTAATAAAACATGAGCAGAGCTGCAGGGGCGGCAGAGGGATAAAACAACATAACGATTGGAAACAGAAAGGGGAATAGCAAATGCAGGAATTTTTCACTTGGACGATGCTGGCAACTTATGCCGGCGCAGCGTTGGCAACGGGGTTGATTACCCAATTGCTCAAAGGGGTTGGGTTCATCGACCGCATCCCAACCAGGGTGTTCAGTTATGTGGTGGCGCTGGTGGTGCTGCTGGCAGCAGCCTATTTTACCGGTGGGCTCACCTGGAACAGCGCGGCATTGTGCCTGATCAATGCGGCGGTGGTGGCGCTGGCGGCCCAGGGCGGATATGAAATCAGCTGCACAGGGCTACATAAGGAAAAATAGCGCACAAAGAACCCCATGAAAAAGGATATTGGGGCGGTGGCAGGGTAAGCCGCCGCCCCTGACTGGTTCTACAAAGAGATAAAAATATCACAGATCTGATATGCGCAATAATACGCCACTTATCATGCAAAAACAAAACCTAAATTCGGGGAAATTTCAAAATAAACGGAATATTATGAAATAATATTGCATTAAAATTTCAAATTCAGCTTGACAGATGAACAATATATTTTATATAATCTTTTACAATCACCGTGGAACCCCCAGCAAGCAAAATATTGGGGAGAATAAAAACAAAATAGCAGGGACAAAGGCGTTCCTCTTTGATTGGCGTGCAGGCATAAATTTGGCAACCCACGCTGTCATGAGAGGGCGTTTTTTTATTTGCAGGAGGTAACTTGATGCAGAAAGAGGAGTATCACCAGCGGCCCTTACGGGAAGGGCAATTTCGAAATCCTTCGGGCTGCGCCATTGTGGGCGTGATCGACCGCAGCGGCGCTTGTTTTGATGGGGATGGCATTATCCGCTCCATCGCCACCATGCACGACCGCTCCAACGGATTGGGCGGCGGATTTGCAGGCTATGGGATCTACCCGCAATATCGGGAGCTGTATGCCTTTCATGTGTTCTATGAAAGCCCTGGGGCAAAGGAGGCCTGCGAGGCTTTTATGGACCGCCATTTCGACATTGTGAACTTGTCCAAAATTCCGGTGCGCCCCATGAAAGAAATCAAAGACGCGCCTTTTATCTGGCGCTATTTTCTGCGCCCGTTGCCTACCAAGCTGGAGGCAAGCCAATTGGATGAGGATGAATTCATCGTGCGCAGCGTGATGCGGGTAAACACCCAGATCCCCGGCACGTATGTGTTTTCCAGCGGCAAAAACATGGGCGTGTTTAAAGCTGTAGGATATCCGGAGGATGTAGGGCGTTTTTACCGCCTGGAAGAATATGAGGGCTATTGCTGGACCGCCCATGGGCGCTATCCCACCAACACCCCAGGCTGGTGGGGTGGGGCGCACCCCTTTGCCATGCTGGGATACAGCGTTGTGCACAATGGGGAAATTTCCTCTTATGACGCTAACCGCCGCTTTATTGAAATGTTTGGCTACAAGTGTACCCTTTTGACGGACACCGAGGTCATTTCCTACATGATTGATTTCCTTGCCCGCAAGCAGGGCTTGACGCTGGAGGAAGTGGCAAGCGTTATCGCAGCCCCCTTCTGGAGCACCATCGCAAGGAAAAATCCGCAGGAACAGGCCCGGCTGACGTATCTGCGCAACGCATTTTCCAGCCTGCTCATTACAGGGCCGTTTTCCATACTTGTGGGGTTTGACGGCGGACTGATGGCGGTAAACGACAGACTGAAGCTGCGCTCCATGGTGATGGGAGAACGAGGAAGCCGGGCCTATGTAGCCAGTGAGGAGTGTGCAATCCGGGCGATGGAGCCTGAACTGGATCGCTTTTATGCGCCCCGGGGAGGCGAACCGGTGATACTCCAGCTTTATCCTGGTGCGTTGGCACAGCGAAAGGGGGCGTAGGGAATGGCAATCGATTTTTTATACCCTCCTTATGAAATCGTGCGCAACCCTGCCCGCTGCATCGCCTGCCGGGTGTGCGAGCGGCAATGCGCCAATGAGGTGCACCAGTTTGATGCGGACAATCAATGCATGGTGAGTGATGAATCCAAGTGTGTGAATTGCCACCGCTGCGTATCCCTTTGCCCCACCAGAGCTCTAAAGATTGTGAAAACCAGCCATGTGTTTAAGGAAAACGCAAATTGGACGGGGGATGCCATTCAGGATATTTACCGCCAGGCAGGCAGCGGCGGGGTGCTGCTTTCCTCCATGGGCAACCCACAGCCCCTCCCGGTATATTGGGACAAAATTCTGATCAACGCCTCCCAGGTGACCAATCCGTCCATCGACCCCTTGCGGGAACCCATGGAAACCAGAACTTTTTTGGGGAAGAAAAATGTAACCATACAACGGGATAAAGCGGGGCTCATCATAAATAATCTGCCGCCGCAGCTGGATATTTCCACCCCGATCCTGTTCTCTGCCATGAGTTATGGCTCTTTGAGCTATAACGCCCATGAAAGCCTGGCCCGGGCAGCCAGAGCGCTGGGAACTTTATATAACACCGGCGAGGGTGGACTCCATGAAGATTTTTATCAATATGGGGCCAATACCATCGTGCAGGTAGCTTCGGGCCGGTTTGGCGTGCACAAGGATTATCTGGAGGCGGGAGCGGCCATTGAGATTAAAATGGGTCAGGGGGCAAAGCCTGGCATTGGCGGCCATTTGCCAGGGGCGAAAATTGTGGGGGATATTTCCAAAACCCGCATGATTCCTGCGGGCAGTGACGCCATCTCTCCCGCGCCTCACCACGATATTTACTCCATTGAGGATTTGCGGCAGCTGGTGTATTCCATCAAGGAAGCGACGGACTACAAAAAGCCGGTAATCGTTAAAATTGCGGCGGTGCACAACGTTTCTGCCATTGCAAGCGGCGTGGCAAGAAGCGGCGCGGATATTATTGCCATCGACGGGTTCCGTGGCGGCACCGGCGCCGCGCCTACCCGCATACGGGACAATGTGGGCATTCCCATCGAACTGGCGCTGGCCAGTGTGGATCAGCGCCTGCGGGAAGAGGGCATCCGCTCGGATGTTTCTATCCTGGTAGGGGGCAGCATCCGCAACAGCGCGGATGTGGTCAAAGCCATCGCCCTGGGGGCGGACGCGGTGTATATCGCTACCGGGGCGCTGTTAGCGTTGGGGTGCCACCTTTGCCGCACCTGCCATTTGGGCCGCTGCAACTGGGGCATTGCCACCCAGCGGCCGGATTTGGTACGCAGGCTTAACCCGGATATAGGCTGCCAAAGGCTGGTCAACCTGGTTTCCGCCTGGACCCATGAAATCAAAGAGATGATGGGCGGCATGGGGATTAACTCCATTGAGGCCCTCAGAGGAAACCGGCTGATGTTGCGAGGCGTGGGGCTTAACGAAAAAGAGCTTTCCATCCTGGGCATCCACCATGCGGGAGAATAGGGATAAGAGAATGAAACGGATTTATGTGAATGAACAATGGTGCCTGGGGTGCCATCTGTGCGAATATTATTGTGCGTTTGCCAACTTGGGCGGGGATGACATGGTAAAGGCGTTGAAGGATGTGGAAATTCGCCCCCGTATCCGCATTGAGGAAAAGGACGGTGTGTGCTTTGCGGTAGCCTGCCGCCATTGCAAGGAGCCTTTGTGCGTTATGGCTTGTATATCCGGAGCGCTGTCCGTTCAGAGTGGAATCATAGCCATCGATCAGAGCAAGTGCGTAGGGTGTTATACCTGTATTTTAAGCTGTCCTTATGGGGCCATTCGGCCATCGGGAAACGGCGTTATGCAAAAATGTGAACTATGCGCTCAAAATGCGGGGGGCACCCCCGCCTGTGTACAGGGTTGCCCCAATC
>JAEXFV010000083.1 GCA_023451115.1 Bacillota bacterium | reverse complement strand
ACTAAATGATAGGCCGAATGCGCCTGCATCCAATGCTTCTTCAAGGGCATTTGCTTCCTGCCTGATTTCATCATCAGATGCCACGCGGCTGTAGTCCGGGCCCAGTATTCCGCCTCGTATGGGATTTAAGCCCACCAGCGGAACGTAATTCGTTCGAATAGGCAATTTTCCAACATATTGTAGCCATTCTGAAAATGTACGCCAAGTAACATCCAAATCAGCCAAATCCAAAGATGCAAAATAAGGCTTATAAAAATCCGAATTCAGAGCCGGGGCCAAACCTATTCCGCAGTTTCCACCGACAAAGGTAGTAATGCCTTGGCAAATTTGATTATATACATTCGGATAATACGGCAAAGAAACATCAGCATGGCTATGTGAATCGATGAATCCCGGAGCACAAATTAATCCTTCTCCATCAATCGTTTTTTTTGCCGCTGCAGTACTTTTGCCCTTTTCAACCAAGCTGATTACGTCACCCTCTATGCCTATTGAACCATAATAAGCAGGTTTGCCGGATCCATCAACGATCATTGCATTTTTGATTAAAATATCCAGCATCTTATTCCTCGATTAATATGCTACTTTCTTTCGCCATATTATTTCGTATTGCTTAGTTGCCGCTTCCACCTAAGTAGGCTTCGATAATAGCCGGATCCGCTAGGACTTCCTTACAAGGGCCTTCTTTTACCACATTACCAAGTTCAATTACATATGCGCGGTCTGCTACCTCAAGTGCCTCAAAAGCATTTTGCTCAATCAGCAAAATAGGTATATTTTTCTTTTTGTTAATATCGCGGATTATATTAAATACATCGTCTACTATCACAGGAGCCAAGCCCAGTGAAGGTTCATCCAACATCAACAGTTGAGGGTCAGACATTAATGCGCGGGCAATCGCCAGCATCTGCTGCTCTCCGCCAGAAAGAGTACCACCCAACTGCTTATTTCTTTCCTTAAGACGAGGAAACAACTCATACATGGTTTCCAGTTTCTCACGTATTTGCGCCGCGCTATATCGTCTGTAATAAGCGCCCATCTCTAGATTGTCCTTAACAGTAAGTCTGGGGAATATATGTCTTCCCTCCGGAACTAATGCTAAACCTTTGCTGGCGATAACATGGGGGTGCACTCCCTGTATGTTCTCTCCTTTAAAACATATAGTACCCGAGCCTGGCTTAATAAGTCCTGTAATTGTATTAAGCAATGTGCTCTTACCTGCCCCATTCGCGCCAACTACTGAAACAATATCTTTTTCACCAATTGTAAGGGAAATCCCATGTAAAACCTGTATTTTCCCGTAAGAGACGACGATTTTATCTACAGTAAGCATATCATCCCTCCTGAGCATTATTCTTTTTAAATCTTTTCCCAAGATATGCCCGAATAACTTCGTCATTATTCTGGATTTCCTTGGGAGCTCCATTGGCTATTACAGTACCATAATTAAGAACAGTAATTTTCTCACTCACGCTCATGATGACATCCATGTTATGCTCGATAAGCAAAAATTTTACACCCATATCACGAATTTTTAATATCATATCTATGAAGGTTGCGCGTTCCGATGGGTTCAAACCAGCGGCTGGTTCGTCAAGCAATATCAGTGATGGGTTCGACATCATCGCGATACCCAGTTCCAACACTTTCTGAACACCATAAGGCTGAGCAGAAGTCTGTAAGTTTGCAAATTCTTTCTGATTGATCAGCTCCAAGACTTCATCTGCACGTTCAGCAAGTATTTTTTCTTCCTGCCGAAATTTTTTACTATCTACTATCGTTCTTAATAGGCCTGCATCTGTTGCCATTTGGCCGCCAACCATCAGGTTCTCCTTAATCGTTAGAGAACCGAATACTTTTATATTCTGATACGTGCGTCTAAGACCCAATCTGGCAATTTCAAAAGGCTTTTTCCCTGTTATGTTGTGCCCTTGGAAATTTATGGTACCACTATTAGGGGTATAAACTCCGGTAATTAAATTAATTACAGTCGTTTTTCCCGCACCATTCGGTCCTATTAAAGCATGGATTCCGCCTTTTTCAAGAGTGAGACACAAATCGTTTACGGCGACGATCCCACCAAATTTTTTGGTTAAATGATCTACCTTTAATACTGTTTCCACGTTAAGCTCCTTTTCTAAGGACTTTATCCTTGCAATAGCTATAAATTCTTCCCGGTAAAGAGATACAGCCGTGGGGAAGGAATATTGCAGATAACAGAACAACGCCTGAGAAAATAAACCAATATGCGTCGCCAATAAAGCGAAGCGCTTCCGGCAAAATTGTGACCAAAATTGCTCCAACGATGCACCCGCTAATTTTGCCAACGCCACCGACCATCAGCATCATTATAAAACGTGTGGACATATCGCTAGAAAAGTCAGTGGGCGTAATGAACCCTAGCGTACCTGCATACAATGCGCCGGCAAAACTTGTAAAAATTGCGCAAAGCAGAAAAGCACGCACCTTTACACCAGCAGTGCTAACGCCACAGGTTTCTACAGCATCTTGGCTATCTCTCGTAGCCTTAAACACGCGTCCCCATTTTGAATGAATTACTCTATAAGAAATCATCACAATGATTAACATAGATATCAGGAGAATAAAGTAGAAGCCATTGCTGTTTTTCCCCAAGGACTCCCCGTTAAAAACATATCGTGTGATATTTGGAAGACCAGCTTGCCCTCCTGAAAAATCCACCATATTCAGCAGCAATATGCGCACGGTCTCGCCAAAGGACATTGTAGCCAGCACCAGGTATACGCCCCGAATTTTAAGGCTGGGATAGCCTAGAATTAAACCAACTATTAAACCAGCAAAAATTGAGGCTAATGTTGCCAACCAAGGAGACCAATTTGCCTTTGTCACCAGTAAGCCGTATGTGTACGCTCCTATAGCTAGAATGCCAGCTGTTCCCATATTGAGCTGACCAACAATTCCTGTGATAAAATTCAGCCCCAATACAACTATAACGGAAACCACAATTCTATTTAGCAGCAAGCGCAGATATGGTGTCGTCATAAAAAACGGCGCAATAATAAATGCGGCTAAAGCCAATACGCCGGTTATCATCGTTTTCTTTGAAACATTTCGAAGATTCATAAATGATCACCTTTCTAAGATATAACTGATCGTCATCAGTCGCGAACATGTTATAATCAATCGAATGACTTATGATACCGATATCTCTGAAGAGTCATTCTTCTTAGTCATTAATCCCTGAGGCTTAAACAATAGAATTGCAATAATAATGACAAAAGATACTACGTCTTTATATATAGACTGCCCGCCCAGCGCAATAAACAGGTTTTCACATAAACCAACCAAAATACCACCTATAAT
>JAEXFV010000060.1 GCA_023451115.1 Bacillota bacterium | reverse complement strand
ATGTGTGGTATCTCCACCTTGGCAAACACATTGCGGAAAACCATGTCATTGGCAACAGCTAATTCCATAATCTGGGAGGCGGTGACTTTGATTTCCCTTAGTGTTTTTTCTGCATATTCCTCTGCTGCAAGGCGGTTGATAATGGCTTGCAGGTTATGGGGCTTCAAGTCTTTTAGCTTCATTGCCGCCATATCAGGAAGCAAATGCTTATTCAAGAGTGTTTGATACTTTTTACGGGTATTAACCCCAATTGTGGGCTTATATTGCTGTATCCATATATCAGCCAATTCCCCGAAGGTTGCCTTTTCATTGCTGGATAATGTGCCGCGTTCCAGTTGTTGCTTATATTCAGCGGCCTTGGCTTCCAACTCTTTGAGGGTTTTGCCGTATATCGTCTTGCGAATAGGTTTCCCGTCCAGCTTGCGGCCTATGGTAATCTGTTTGGAATAGTTACCGTCAGGCCGTTTCTTTCGGTTGGATGCTGCGGCCATGGTATTAGTCCTCCTTTAATCAGCATTAACGAATAAACCATCACGAACGGCATCTATTTTTTTTAACAGCCTATCTTTATATACTTGCAATAAAACATCTGCGGCAAGAACTTTTTCACATTTGCTTCCACCTATCTCCCCAAGGGAGGCGGCTTCAAAGCTTCTTTCATCCATAATGCGATTTACGGATGTGATGTACAGAAATTCCGCCCGTAATTTAGATGTGGCAAATATCATGGCAATATCGGCAAAAATGTTTGCTCCAAGATATTCGCCCTCCTTAATCGTTACCGCATTTTCCTGCTCTAATAATGTATTGATAAGGTCAATGACATATGGCCGCTCCCGGTTCGCTACTGGGCGCACGCCCATTTTTTCATAGTTTTTCTTATAATGGTACAGATTTTCCAAGTTACGTATAGCCTTTTCCGAAAGACCAAGGCGCTCACATATTTCCTCATTTTCATGCTGCTTTGCGTCACTTTTCCCTAGCAAATAATCAAAAGAAACACCGTAATGCGTGGCAATTATTTCAAATTTTTCTATATCCGGCACCGTCTGTCCCAAGGTATAGGAATTGACCGCCTGCCTGCTGATACCCAGCATTTGCCGCAGGCTTTCGCAGGTTTCCCCGTGTTCCTCCATTAACGAGCGGAGGCGGGAAGCGAAGGCACTGTTGTACCCGTCTGTTGTGTCTCTTTTTGCTCTAGCCATTGTTAAACACTCTCCAATAACTTTTTATTTGCTATTAAAAATTATAAACACTTTTCACTTGCATTATGCCGTTCATTACGATATTATGAGGATAGCAGATAAATCACCAATAGTCAAGGAGGAAAGCAAATGGAAAATCATGATATCAGACGGGAAATGCGGGCCAATTTTGTGCCAATGTGGAAAATTGCAAAACTTTTGGGAATTAGCGAGCCTACACTTACCAGATGGATGCGAGTGGAGCTTACACCAGAAAAGAGAAAACGTATCCTAGAGGCAATTAACCAACTCAAACAGGAGGTCGTCAATGAAGAAGATTGAAGTTGAAAAACTAACATTATCAGCCCCGGAACTTGCGGCGGCTTTGGGGATTTCGCGAAGTGCGGCATATGATTTGATGCACGCACAGGGGTTTCCGTCCTTCCGCATTGGCGGCCGCTGGTTGGTGTATCGGGAAGCGTTAAATCAATGGTTAGACGCACAAATCTCTCAGCCTCGGGAGGCAATATAAGATGGATTTTCGGGGAATTGTGTCACACTTCAACAATCCTAAGTGGCGCGGCCCGAATAGCTGCCTTGTTACGTGCCCTTGCCATCAGGACAGCAAGCAAAGTCTTGGAATATCCGTTAAGGATGGAAAAACCCTGCTCCATTGCTTTGCTGGATGCGCCACAGAGGATATTTTAAAGGCAGCAGGGTTGACGATGCAAGACTTGTTTATTGACGCAGGGCAAGGGCTCGATGTGTCGGACAAGCTGCAAGCAGGGCTGGCCCGGTGGAATGGAGGCGTACCCCCGGAACGGATTTATCACTACCGGGACGAGAATTACGTGAGCCAGTATGTCAAAATTCGCTACCCCGGAAAAGTTATTCGCTATGCTCGTGTAAACTGGTCTGACGGCACTTTCCAAAAGGGACGCGGGGATGTGAAGCCGGTACTGTACGGCCTCCCCGAATTGATAGCGGCAGTAAAGGCAGGGAAAACCATCTATTATACGGAAGGCGAAAAGGACGTTACAACATTGCGAGAGATGGGCCTTGCAGCTACCACAGCGGGCGGCACGGGTGACTGGAAACAGGAGTTTGCGAAGTATTTCAAGGGCGCAAACGTGTTATTCTGCCGGATAATGACAATGCAGGCCGAACGCTTGCAGAGCGGGTTAAAAATGACCTGATAGGCATAGCGGCCAGTATAAAGGTGGTTCCCACTTCACAGACGCAGAAGGGGGATGTGACGGATTTTTTGATACAGGAAGGGCACGTCAGGGATGAATTTTTGGCGCTGGTGGAGGCGGCCCCTTTTGTGAGCGGGAATAACCAGATGATTAAAGCAGAAAACAAACCTGTGCTGCGCAGTTTTGCCACAGTCCCATATGAACCGCCAAAATGGCTGATTGCGCCATACCTCCAGATAGGAAAGGGGACACTTGTTCAAGCGGATAATGGAACAGGGAAAACGGCATTTGCGTGCGCGATAGCAGCACATGTATCAACAGGCAAACCTCTTTTAGAAAATGAAGTTTGTATTCCGGGGGATGTGCTTGTATTGTCGGTTGAGGATGATTTGCCAGTTTTACGGGGCCGGATAGAAGCAAACGGCGGTAATTTAAATAAATGTCACTTTATGACTCATGCCGGAGAGTTGAGCATGAATAGCCCCGAGGTGGAAGAAGCAATCAAGATGATTGGTGCTGTTTTGGTTATTCTTGACCCGCTGCAATGTTTTATAGGCTCTGAAATAGATATGCACCGAGCAAATGAAACCCGTCCGGCGCTTGCAAAATTTTTTGATATGTGTGAAAGAAATCATTGCGCCGCCCTCATTATTGCCCATATGGGAAAGGATGGCTTGGGAAAATCTGCGGTAAATCGGGCGTTGGGTTCTGTGGATATTCCAGCGGCTATGCGCAGCATTATTCAGATTATCAGGAACCCGGAAGATGAACGGGAATGCATTGCTATTCACATCAAATGTTCCAATGCTCCAAGGGGGAAAAGCCTATCCTACATGATTGGAGACCGTGGAGGAATACGCTGGACAGGCTATCATCCCATGACTGTAGAAGATTTGACAGCAGTCATAAAGCGCAAGGAGCGTGGTGTTGACTATGATGCTGAACCTCTGGTGCAGGTATTCCGGCAGTTGATTACAGACAAGCCGGGAGGCGGCTTCTGGTCATATGCCAGTGTAAAAGAACTGGGAATGAAAACACTGGGCTTTCCTCCCTTTGCAACGGTAAATGATTTGAAGGCGAAAATTAACGGTGTGTTTGCAAAAGAGTTGCAGGAGCGTGACGGGCTTATTGTTACCGACGGGCATAAGCAAAGTGGCGTTCGCGGTATCCGAATTGAACAATTTAAACCTAAAATCGATTATCAGACCAACATGGGGACAGGGACGGGACGTTAACCCACATAGACAGGGGAGTGTATACTTC
>JAEXFV010000032.1 GCA_023451115.1 Bacillota bacterium | reverse complement strand
CTATGTTAAATGCGGTATTGAAAGAACTGGACGCCAGCTACGCAAAGCTGTGGGATACCAAGCCGGCAGAAATCGACAACATCTTTAAGCGTAATGCAAAGAACGGTAAGCATTTTTCCGTATGGATTGGGGCTTATGGCGCAATTGACATCGTGTGCAGCAATGCTTATAAATATGTATCGTGGGGGAAAAAACACTTTGGTGATTTCACGACCATTAAGCAAGATGCATGTGACAGCATGAAGGGATCAGCGGGAGCGTACCGTATCTCCTTCGGCATGAGCGATTTTGCTGACCTGCTGGTAAAGGTTGGCGATGCTTATCTGGAGTGCAAGGACTACGCTGAGTTTGAAGAACTGTCCAAGAAGATCCATCTGTATGCTTCTCGCATGTTCTATTGGTTAGATGGCATGATCCCCTGGGCGAAGCTGTCCGAGACCTTTAATTCTTTGATGGGTCTGTAATCATACTAATTGAAAACATTTGCAGGCATGGCATTCAGGCCATGCCTGCAATAAGTGCTTTTATTTTGGAAGTATGATATGAAAGTTTGAAATGTTACTTCCAAAATGCCAATTGCGTAGGAAGGAAATATCATGCAGTATCGTAGAATTGGAAATGGGGATATTAGAGTAAGCGAGGTTGGCTTGGGTGGGGAATATCTACTGGGCCAACCCGATGAAACGGTATGCGAAATATTGGATTGTGCGTTGGAAAATGGCGTCAATATATTGGATTTATTTCTCGCCCAACCTAGCGTACGCGATGCTGTGGGGAAAGCAATTCGTGGCCGTAGGGAAAAAATTCAGATACAAGGTCATATCGGGGTAACGATGGAGGATGGACAGCATGCAAGAACGAGAGATTTGAATTTGGCAAAGGCGTCGTTTGAGGATCTATTGAGAAGATTGGGCACAGATTATATTGATTTTGGTATGATCCATTATTGCGATGAGTTTTCAGATTACAACGTCCTGATCGAAAAAGGCTTTTTTCAATATGCTAAAGAGCTAAAACAGCAAGGAATAATACGGCAAATAGGAATGAGTTCCCATAATCCTCGCGTTGCGCTCAAAGCAATAGAGGATGGTTACCTGGATATGCTGATGTTCAGCATCAATCCGGCTTGGGACTTGGAAAAAGGAAGCGCAAACATCAAACAGCTACGCGTTTTTAGCGCAATGCAAGAAGCGGGATTGGGGGTAGACCCTGACCGGGAAAAACTATACCAGAGCTGTGCTGCAAAGGGAATAGGAATCACCGTGATGAAGGCATTTGCTGGTGGACGGCTGCTAAATTTGGAACAGACGCCTTTTGAAAGCCCGCTTACTCCAGTGCAGTGCATCCATTATGCGCTCTCTCGCCCTGGCGTGGTAAGCGTCTTGCCTGGGGTTACAAACCGGGTACAGATGGAGGCGGCTTTAAAATATATAAGCGCTTCCCAGGAAGAAAAAGATTATAGCTTTATTGCCAAAAGTCCCAAGTATGCCTTAACTGGTAAATGCATGTATTGCAATCATTGCCGGCCCTGTGCAATGAATATTGATATTGGCATGGTCACAAAATTGTATGATTTAGCGGCAATTCAACCTCAAATTCCGCAAAGCGTACGAGATCACTATAATGCATTGGATGTGC
The DNA here is from genome assembly GCA_023451115.1 of Bacillota bacterium. GTDB lineage: Bacteria > Bacillota > Clostridia > Christensenellales > CAG-138 > JAEXFV01. The sequence goes on along the minus strand of JAEXFV010000032.1, from coordinate 1,622 downwards.
ATGCAGATGCTTGTATAGAGTGTGGGCAATGTGAACCAAACTGTCCGTTTGGAGTAAAAATTATTGATAATATGCGTAAAGCAAAAACGCTTTTTACGCTATAAGTATTAAACACCACGATTTCTTAGGATCGGGGAAATGCGGTATATTTGTAATTATATTTCTGGATGCTAATATGACGGTGAACCCCCGGAGGTTTCACCGCCATTCTAATATTAGCCTTAAGATATTGATACTTCTTACTCTGCCTCTGCAGGAATAATGGGGATATCCGTTTTGGGATATCTTTTGCGAATAATGATATAACACACCAAATGAGCTATTAGTGTAATGGCCCAGGATACCGGGTAAGACAAAAACAGATAGAAAATGGTGTGAAACTGAGGAAGCTGAAACAGAGTAGCCACCCATAATAAACGCGTGCCACAGGCTCCAATCAAGGTAACCAGCATGGGGATGGTAGAATAGCCTAACCCTCTTATATTTGCAGCAAAGCAGTCCATCAGGCCGCATATCCCATATAACCCGCAAAGCAACTGCAGATCCAACATGCCCACAGCCACTTCCGCTGGGACGCTGGTATAGATATGAAGCAGCGGTCTGCCAAAGAACACAACAATATTGCCCAGCACTGTGCCGATCAAAAAGGTGCATAGCAAGGAATAACGGTTAATTTTATCCAAACGGGAATATTTTCCTGCCCCCAGGTTGCCGCTGATAAAAGTCATACTGGTTTGAGAAAAAGCGTTTACGCTCACCCATACAAAATTGGAAATGTTAGAGCTGGCCGCTGCCCCCGCCATAGTGGCAGTGCCAAAGGAATTAATGGAGGATTGGATGACCAGGTTGGACAAGTTAAAAATTACGCTTTGAAACCCTGCGGGAACACCGGTGCACAGGATTTTACGCAAAGTCGGTTGATCAATCCGCAGGGCGGACAGATTTAAATGAAAGGGCCCGGTTTCATGAAGCAGGCAGCGCACCACTAATATGCAGGAAATGCACTGGGCGATAATCGTAGCCAGCGCCACACCCGCCACATCCATTTGAAACACTAGCACAAACAGCAAATTCAGAGCCACGTTTACCGTGCCGGAAATAATAAGGTAATAGAGCGGCCGACGGGTGTCGCCCTTTGCACGAAGCAAAGCGGCGCAAAAGTTATAAACCGCAACGGGAATTGAACCGCAAAAATAAATCCGCATATATTGTACGGATAATGGCATGACTTCTGCAGGCGTTTGCAGCCAAGTCAAAATCTGGGTAGTGAGCAGCAATCCCGCAACCATCATGGCCAGGCTGGCGATCATACTAAAGGCGATAGAGGTATGCACGACCTTGCGTATCCCCTGGGTATCTTTCGCGCCGGTGTATTGAGAAGCGGTTACGGTAGCGCCAATGGCGATACCTACAAATACGTTGGTAACCAGGGCTACCAGAGTGCTGGTAGAGCCTACCGCAGCCAGAGAGTGTTCGCTGCCGAATTGGCCAACCACAATAATATCCGCTGCGTTAAACAACAGCTGTAGCAGGCTGGAAAGCATCAATGGAATAGCAAAGCGGAAGAGTTTGGGTAAAATCTTGCCGCTGCACATGTCAATTTCGTAAGTCCGCCTTAACAT
>JAEXFV010000160.1 GCA_023451115.1 Bacillota bacterium | reverse complement strand
CAACAATATGGGTTGCAAAACGATCCTCGTTTCGCACCCTTTGTGCAGGAATTTCAGCAGAAGGCACAGGCGATTCCTGACTTATTTTCCCCCGAACGCAGCCTGTATCCGGAGGAAAAGCCACAGGCCAAAGTCATCCCCGGAGCGTCCAATCAGCGCGGCCCGGGTGATCCCCTTTCCGTAAAGGAGGGCGCTGTAGGCGAATATATGCAGGGACGTAACGCCTACCAATTTACGCAAAGCAAGCAACACCGATTTGCCAGCGTGGACAGCTTTACGCCTACGCCAGCGGATGCTGACGCTGTTATATCCCCTGAGCAGCACTATACTGATTTTGTAAGCACCGTAAAGAGCGCTGCAGCAGAAAAAAAAGCAGCCTTGGAAGGCACGTTCCAGCAGCTGAATCTTTCTAAGCTATCTCCCTTTGGTTTTTTTGGCAGCCGCAAACGCGCATATGCGAAAGACCAGGAATTTCAGGGCCTTAAAGCTATGTTGGAGCAATATAATCAGGGAGATAAAGGAAAATCCTATAATCTCAACGACCTATCCTACATGATTGGCCAGATCGATCAATACAACCAAAAGTTTGCGGATTTAGAAGCTGCAGGCCAAAAGAAAGGCATTCACAAGGGCCGGCGCAAAGCCCTGGCGCAATTACGGGGACAGCTCCAAAGCCGTATCGATAGCCTGCGTTCGCCTTCTCCCAGCGGTACATAAAATCAAGGCTGCCCCAATCTATTTGCGAGCAGCCTTATTTGGATGGCAACTTTCTTCTTATTATCGATGAATCTGCGAATGGACCAACATGGCTATCCTTCCGCTCCCAGTACCCTTGGCACGGCATATCCGTTTGCCTCAGCCATGGTTTTTTCCAAGTCTATGGTGGTAAATACTCCGTTTTCATACAGCACCTTGCCCTGCACCATGGTAAGGGAAACATCGCTGCCACGGGCTGAATACACAACCGTGCTCACAGGATGATACACGGGTTGCAAGTGGGGCGCTCTAAGATCCAGCAAAATGATATCCGCCCGAAGCCCTTCCCGAATGCGGCCGATCTCATGCTCCCTGCCCTGGGCGATGGCGCCGTTTACGGTAGCCATTTTCAGAGCCTCATAAGCACACAAGGCGGTGGGATCATGGGTGACGCCTTTTTGCAGCAGCGCTGCCAGCTTGATTTCTTCAAACAGGTCATGGCTGTTGTTGGAGCAGCATCCATCCGTTCCCAGGGACACGTTTACGCCATGGCGTTTCAGTTCCCCTACCCGGGCGATACCGCTGGCCAGCTTCAAGTTGGAAACCGGGTTATGGGCTGCGCTCACGCCCTTTTGCGCCAGCAGTTCCATATCTTCCTGGGTCACCCACACACAGTGGGCTGCCAGGGCAGGCACATCAAACACCCCATGCTCGTAAAACATCCGGGTAGGGGTCTTGCCATACCGCGCAAGGCAAGCCTCCTGTTCGCTGCGGGTTTCCGACAAATGCAGATGCATACGCAAGCCCTTTTCCAAGGCAATGTCCCGCACATATTCCCAAATTTCAGGAGCAGACGTATATTCTCCATGGATGGATGCTTCTGCCCGAATGCGCCCCTCATCCGCTCCATGGAGCGTATTGAGCAGCTCCTGCAACTCCCGGATACTGTTATCCTGGTCATAAGCAAAATGGGATGGATCCATGGAAAGGGTAGCGTTGCTCAGGGTGGCCCGGATCCCACATTCCACCGCGCAATGGGCGATGGCGGGAATAGAAAAATACATATCGGAAATGGACGTAGTGCCGCTGCGTATCATCTCGGCAAATCCTAACCGTGCTCCCGCTACAACCGCCCGCTGATCCAAGCGGGCCTCAGCGGGAAGCACATGATCTTCCAGCCATTCCTGCAGCCGGTAGTCATCCGCATAACCCCGCATCACACACATGGCGGTATGGGTATGGGTGTTCACCAGGCCTGGCAAAAGGATATGGCGCTGGCAGTCCAAACGCCTCTTTGCAGGCTCCTCAGGCGCCTGCTCCCCCACAAACACAATATCCTTCCCGCGGACGCCTACAAACCCATTGGGGATCACCGCATTGCTGTCCTCCATGGTGATGATACAGGCATTGCAAAACAAAACATCCAGCATTTTTCTTCCCTTTCCGCAACAGCGCCTCTGCTTTTTCCTGCCTGATGGAGCACGCCTTAGCCGATCAGCCGTTTTGCAGCCGTCAACGCCGCCTGCAGCGCAGGAACGGGATCGGCCGCATACTGCCCGCCCAACTCCAGGGACAAAAAGCCAGTATAGTTTTCGTGACACAGCACTTTTCCCATAGCGGCAAAATCAAAATTGCCTGTGCCGGGAATGGCATTTTGCTGTTCTTTCCCGTTATTGTCATTGATATGAATCTGCATCAGCTTTTCCCCAGCCAAATCAAATGCAGCTTCAAAGCTTTCCTCTGAAAGATTGATATGCCCCGTGTCCAGCACAATGCCTACCTGGTCGCACTGCAAGTCCCGTATCAGGTCCAGCGCATGCTGGGTTTTATGCACAAAGCTGCTGATCTTATTGTTGAGTACTTCCAGCCCCAGCAGAATGCCCTTTTCCTGGGCATATTCACAGACTGGCCCGATGTTGTTAAGAAAAATAGCCCTGGCTTGCGCTGGGGTCTGCTTGAGCAAGTTGGTGGTAGGAACGATCAACACGCTTTTCGCCCCCATCAGCACGGCGTTGTCAATGCAATCCTTCATATAAGCGACGCTATCCGCGCCAATGGTTTCCATAGGGCTGGCCAATGAAAACGGATAGCGGAAAAATGCAGGCATCACCGACGCAATGGCCAACTTTTCCTCCCCTATTCTCCGGCCCAGCGCAATCACCTGCTCCTGGGAGTAATCCCGGCGGAACAAATGCGGCCTGCCACACCAGGCGTCAATCGCGTCAAAGCCAATTTCGCTTACGGTTTCTATAGCATCTTCCAGAGAAAAATTTTGCAGCACGGAAGTAGCGGTTGAATATTTCATAGATCGTATCGCTTCCTTTTCTATCAGTAGTAATAAAGCCTTACATGAGTATAGCACAGGAGAAAATAGCCGTCAAAAATAAGGTGCAGGGTCATCGCTTTTGCTTTTGCCGCGCACCTTAAAGAAATTTGTGAATTCCCAAAAATCGGAAGAACAATCAATTGGCTTAATTCACCTGCCCAGCAGTTTTCCCCGCCTGTTGCTTATTTGATACGCTATTGCTATTGCGCCTGCTGCGTTGCTGCCTGAGGGAATACGGACTGTGCGAGGCTTACCGCTAGCTCTCCCACTTGCTCTGCCGTAGCGTTATCCCCTGTCCAAAGGCTATAGTTTACCGGGTCATAGTCCCAAGTGGCCAACGCGCCATCACGGCCTTCCTCTACTGTGCGAATGCGCACCGAAGCATACCAGTCTACACCATCAGCCTCAATCCCCAGCTCCACCTCATCAAAGGTTTTATAAACGCCATGCAACGCTTCTCCTTCCACCTCTTTTGCAGCACGGAAGGTATACTCTAATCCCTGAAAGCGAAATCGCACCTGGGCCACCTGGTCAGATATCATGCTGTATTCCACTTGTTCTGCATCAGATGGCGCCTCAATGGCAAAACCCAGCCGGTCAAATGCGGAGGCATCTTCCACAGCCTGGATGGGATTAGGGATTTGGACTGTCCCCTGGGGCGCTGCAGATGTTGTCTGCGGAAAAGTTCCACCGTTTGCACATCCATTCAGGTTGCACAACAGAGCGCCGCACAGGAGTATGCATGCCAACTTTTTCATATAGACTACCGCTCCGTTCATATGCTTAAATCTTGTAATTTTAACGTCTTACGAAATCTTGGAAAACCATTTTCCGCTGCGTTATTATCATAACGCAGGAAAGCAAGGTATGGTTTCCTTTTCTCTTAAAAAATCGCCATTCTATGCCTTTTGTTTCCCGCCCAATACCCACACCGCTTTACAACAGTATTATGAACTGCTGGAATTGGCTGTAAAAGGATATTACATTCAACGCTATCCTTGATTCTCTTGCCTTTCAAGAAGAAATACGAAAGGCATCTCCTGTATCCGGCAAAGTATTGTCCAACGTGGATTTCGATATTGTCAACAGCGCGCTCCATGCAGAATTGAGGCAGGATATGGTGAAACCATCCGGCCTTGATGGCCATGCATATACTTTGATTTGCTATTCAAAGGGAGAAGCATATCGGTACACCTGTTGGTGCGTTCTACCAAAGGAATGGGGTGTTCGAAACATCTTATATCAAAACGAGTGAGCATTGCGGGGCTTTCTGACGCTATATACGGGTATGTTCAGAACACAGTATCTAAATGAAAAAGCCATGGCATCGGACGATACTGTCCAAACTCCATGACTCTTTTCACTTGGCATTGTCGGTCAATTTAGATGCAGGCGAAAGCATAGATGGTCGGGCACTTTTTTAAGCGCTGCACTTGCTCCTGCTAAAAGCACAGGGTTATTGGGGAAGCAATTCACCCTCCTGCGTTTGGGTGAACACAGATACACCCGCACAGGGATTACTTAATTCCTTTTACGATTTCAGCAACAGCTTCGGTATCCATACCAATTTCCGCAGTAAGCGAGAAAGTGTATTCGCCAATCGACCAATTCGCCACTTTCACTAGGTCGTTCTCGCCGCGATAGCTCACGATGACTTCGTCAGCAGTCATTACGCTTCTTTCAGCATATTCGTTATGATCGCCGCTGATATCATCATTGCCTGCGGCTTTGCGGATGCGGCAGATCTCTTCACCGGAGGCGTCGAGATAAATCACCTCGGCCATTTCTCCTTTTATGGCCCGGAACATGCGCTCTGCGCTGTTGTTGATGCTTTCGGGAACGGTCAGATCAAGCCCTGCGCCAAGTGCGCATTCTTCCAAAGAATCGTATGAGGTAAAGGGATCGGGAATTTGTACCGCTTCTACATCGCCTTCAGTTGATGCGCCTGTTCCGGCTTGCTGAGGCTCCTGCTGCTGCATTTCGGTTTGTGCAGGCTCGGTCTTGGGGGACTCCTTGGCGCCACACGCAACGGCGGTCAACAGCATGGCTGCGCACAGCATAAGTACGACTATTTTCTTCATATTTCTATCCTCTCATTTTCGCTTATTTGAAATCGCGTTTTGCGATTCTGCCTTAAATACATCGCGAAAGACGTTTATGTTGCAAACATCCGAATATTTGTTGTACAGAGCGCAACAATACTTGCTTTTTGTTTGTATTTATATCGAACAGTGCTATTCTATACTTGTACTGTAGATCAGGAGGGATGCGGTTTTGAATGATTTTGCTTTGCCTGTACCATGGGGTACGGGAATCGTCCGAATGCTTCGGCGTATCGCGCTGCGGCTTGCGGTGTTGCTTGAGTTCGGCGGTACGCCGGCGCTTGCGTTATGCGAAGACGCTGTTGCGCTCCGCGCGGAAAACGCATTAAAGCTGTACGGTAATTCACTTTTGCGTCTGGCGTTCAGCTATGTGCATAATATTCAGGATGCAGAGGACGTTTTACAGGATTCTCTCATTCAGTATATGCGCAAAGCGCCTGTGTTTGAAAATGAAGCGCACGAAAAAGCATGGCTCATGACAGTCGTAAGCAATGCCTGCAAAAACAGGCTTCGTCATACGAAACGGCTCAAGGAAGATGAACTGACAGAGTTTGTGCCGGATGAACGCGAAGCGGAGGATCTATCCTTCGTGTGGCAGTGCGTTAAGGAATTGCCCGATAAATACGGCGAAGTGCTGCATCTATATTATTATGAAGGATACAGTACCGCTGAAATAGCTGCCATCCTTTCAAAGAATGAAGCTACGGTGCGTTCGTTGCTGATGCGCGGAAGGAATATGCTCAAAGCGCCGCTGGAGGATATCTATGGATATGAAGAATAAGTACAAAGGTGGGTATGACCTGATCATGGAGCATATATCGGTGACGCCGGAGATGGAAGCGCGCATTATGAGCAATCTCCGAAAGGAAGGAGAAAAGCGCAGCCGCATAAAAGCCCGTGCTTATATGCGCTGGGCGGCAGGAGTGGCCGCTTGTGTCGCAATCGGCATTCTTTGCCTTTCTGTTGTGCCTATGCTTCAAAACCAACCGCAAGAGCCCGTGGATTCCGTCAGCGCGCCGCTGCCGCCCGAAAATTATAATACGCCTGCGGAAGCGAAATCCGCTTTATCGTTTGACGCCTATACGCCAAATGCGTTGCCGGACGGCTACGCACTGGATAGTTGTACGGTGTATGACGCCGGTAAAATGCTTGAACTCACATATTCAAGTTCAGATAACGAGATAAGCTACCGAACCGCGGAAGGAAGCGACGATATCAGCGGAGACTATACGGAATATGCAAAAGAAGACACAGTTACAGCCGATGGCGGCGCTTCCGTATTGCTAAAGGGCGACGAAAGTGGTTGGCAGACCGCCGGCTGGACTGCCGCGGGCAGGACGTATTGTATCTACTCAATACAACCGTTATCGGAAAACGATATGCTTACGATTGTAAACAGCGTACAAAGCTCCTTGGACTAACAAGACACATTCATATGCAGAAGCCGGAAAATCATTCCGGCTTTTTCTTTTTTCATGCAACACAACGGTCATCTGAAATATATTTATGGTGAAACGGTTGCATGAGAGCAACCAGAAATGACAAAAACAAAATGAAAAAGATAATCGTGTTGATGCTGGCAGTCATGACGCTCCTGTGTACGGCTGTGCCTACTCTTGCCGCAGAAAGGAGATCGTCGTTGACGGTAACGCTACCCGTGCTATGGCAGTCATGCAGGATGGCACAGTGATGGTTCCGCTCAAGCGGGTGGCCAAAGCGCTGGGTTATAAGGTGAGCTACAGCAGCAGGGCAAAGAGCTACCACTTGGAAAACAGGGAAAACGCTTGTGATTTTGAGTTGGGCAGCAGTGTGTATACAGTCTACAGCACAGTCGCTGACGGTATGACGGCTCCTTCAGATCTGGGTTCCGAGCCTATTACTATAAAGAAAACGACCTACGTCCCAGTGGAATTGTTCAAGATGCTGCTTGGCAACAGTAACGAAGCCGTTGTGATTAGCGGCAATAAGATTGCGATTCAGAAGTAAGCATCGGCTGTGCAAGCCACAATGCGTAAATAGGAGGGTAAGGCTCGCGTAGCCGGACGCACCAGCGTCCGACTACGTTTTTTCTTTACCCAGCCATCTATCCGGGCTTTGTCGTCATTAGCTAATGGTTTATAACTGTTATGCATTTATTTGCATTCGGGAGACAAAATTTAATTGAAAACAAATTGAAAACGGCAGGAATGATCGCCATAAATGCGCAAAAAAGGCTCCTGAAACCGAGAATAAGTCGGATTTTGGAGCCTATATATGACGGTATTCTGTTAAGCGCTTCGCTGCATCTACGGCAAATTGAAAAAGCGAAAAAACGTTTAGAGTAGCGAAAAGCCCAGACAAAGTCTGGGCTTTTCGTGCCTGCATCTAAATTGACCGGCAATGTTGGAGCTGGTGATCAGATTCGAA
>JAEXFV010000155.1 GCA_023451115.1 Bacillota bacterium | reverse complement strand
GTGATCGCCGCTGTCAGCGTCGTCTTACCATGGTCTACGTGCCCGATCGTCCCGATGTTTACGTGCGGCTTTGTCCGCTCGAATTTTGCCTTTGCCATTGTTTCATAGCCTCCATTGATTTTCAAGTATATTGTATGCATTTTCCCCGGAAAGTCAATTCCTGGGGGCACTCCGCGTTAACGAACACGTCCAATAATCTTATCCGCTACATTATGGGGAACTTCCTCATAATGGTCGAACTGCATGGTAAAGGTTCCACGGCCCTGGGTACGGGAGCGCAGGTCCGTTGCATAGCCAAACATTTCGGATAACGGGCACATGGCATGCACTGCCTGGCCGTTGCCCCTGGCCTCCATGCCTTCTACCCTGCCCCGGCGGGCATTCAGGTTGCCAATTACATCGCCCATGTATTCCTCCGGCATGATAACCTCAACCTTCATCACCGGCTCCAGCAGCACAGGCGCGGCTTTGGGCATGGCCTCCTTAAAGGCCAAAGAACCTGCAATCTTAAACGCCATCTCAGAGGAGTCCACATCGTGGTAAGAGCCGTCTACCAGGGTGGCCTTAAAGTCCACAGCCTCATAGCCGCCCAATGCACCGCTGCGGGCCGCTTCCTGGATGCCCTTATCGATGGCGGGAATAAATTCTTTGGGAATCACGCCGCCCACGATTTTATCCTCAAACAGATATCCTTCTCCAGGCTGTTGGGGAGAAAACTCCACCACGCAATGTCCATATTGGCCGTGGCCGCCGGTTTGCCGCACATAGCGGCCTTCCGCCTTGACGGCTTTGGTAATGGTCTCCCGGTATGCCACCTGGGGTTTGCCTACCGTGGCCTCCACCCGGAACTCCCGGATCAATCGGTCCACGATGATCTCAAGATGCAACTCACCCATACCGGCGATAATGGTTTGCCCCGTTTCTTCATCCGTATAGGTTTTAAAGGTGGGGTCTTCCTCTGCCAGCTTTACCAGCGCCATGGTCATCTTATCCTGTCCAGCCTTTGTTTTTGGCTCAATGGCCACCTTAATTACCGGATCCGGGAACTCCATGGACTCCAGCAGCAGGGGATGCTGCTCATCACACAGCGTATCGCCAGTGGTGGTATCCTTTAGGCCTACCATAGCGGCGATATCGCCCGCATATACCTCTTCCACTTCCGTGCGCGCGCTGGCATGCATCAGCAGAATGCGGCCTACCCGTTCCCGTTTGCCCTTCGAGGCGTTATACACGTAAGAGCCACTCTTGATGGTACCGCTGTATACCCGGAAGAAAGCCAGTTTTCCCACATAGGGATCCGCCACAATTTTAAACGCCAACGCTGCAAAGGGGGCCTCATCGCTGGTGGGCGCCTCTACAACGCCCTCCCCATCCAAGTGGGTCCCATGAGCAGGAGGCACATCCAGAGGAGAAGGCAAATAATCCACAATTGCGTTGAGTAACGGTTGTACGCCCTTGTTGCGGTAAGAAGTGCCGCAACATACCGGCACTACATTGTTGGCAATGGTGGCAGCACGCAGGCAGGCATTAATCTCTTCAACGGTAAATTCTTCACCAGCCAGGTATTTTTCCAGCAGCGTTTCATCTTCTTCCGCTACGGCCTCTATCAGATTTCCACGGTATTCCTGGGCCTTTTCCAACATATCCGCTGGGATTTCCTCTTCCCGGACATCCTTGCCGGCATCGTCATAATAGACCTCGGCTTTCATCTTCACCAGGTCAATAATGCCTCTAAACTCGCTTTCGCTGCCAATGGGCAGCTGAATGGGCACCGCATTGGCACCCAACCGGTCATGCATCATTTGCACAACATTGTAAAAATCGGCGCCGGTAATATCCATTTTGTTTACATACGCCAGCCGGGGCACGCTATATTTGGTAGCTTGCCGCCATACTGTTTCCGACTGGGGTTCCACGCCGCCTTTTGCGCAGAAAACCGCCACCGCACCATCCAGAACACGCAGCGAACGCTCCACCTCAACGGTAAAGTCAACGTGACCCGGCGTGTCGATGATGTTGATCCGATGCTCCCGCCAATAAGCAGTTGTAGCAGCAGATGCGATGGTGATGCCCCGCTCCTGTTCCTGCACCATAAAGTCCATGGTGGCAGCGCCTTCGTGTACTTCCCCTACCTTGTGGATTTTGCCCGTATAAAACAGGATGCGTTCCGTAGTAGTGGTTTTGCCAGCATCAATGTGCGCCATGATGCCTATATTCCTTGTTTTTTCCAGAGACGTCTCTCTAGGCATGGTCTACCTCCTTTCCGTTGATCTGGAGTACCAAGGGTTTCATCCAATGTTCCTCCAAAACGGAGCTTGCAAGATTTGCGCGGATACAGCAACGCCATATCCGCGCGACAGTTCATCATAATTGTTAGTATTGTCCGCCAAGGCGGGAAGGAAACCTGCAAATGCAGAAATTTCCACGCCAGGGCTTACCAGCGATAGTGGGCGAACGCCTTGTTGGCCTCTGCCATCTTGTGGGTATCTTCCTTCTTTTTGAAGGCGGAACCGGTCTGATTGGCGGCATCCATAATTTCACCGGCTAAACGCTGCATCATGGTGCGCTCGCCACGGCTGCGGGCATAAGCAACCAGCCAACGCAGCCCCAAGGTCTGACGGCGCTCAGGACGGATTTCAATAGGCACCTGGTAAGTAGCGCCGCCAACACGGCGGGCTTTTACTTCCAGAACCGGCATGATATTGCCCATTGCCTGCTCGAATACTTCCAGAGGCTCCCGTCCGGTCTTTTCCCGGATAATATCAAAAGCGCCATAGCAAGCTTTTTGGGCAGTGCCACGCTTGCCATCCAGCATGACCTGGTTGATGAGCTTGGTCACAACAACGCTATTGTACATAGGATCTGCTAATACTTCCCGCTTGGGAATAAATCCACGTCTCGGCATATCTGGTTACCCCCTTATTTCTTCGGGCGCTTAGCGCCATAGAGAGAACGGGCCTGCATGCGCTTTGCAACGCCTGCGGTGTCCAGCGCGCCACGGATGATGTGGTAACGCACACCAGGCAGGTCCTTTACACGGCCGCCGCGGATCAACACTACCGAGTGCTCCTGCAGGTTATGGCCAATGCCGGGGATATATGCAGTACCCTCCAGGCCATCGGTCAGGCGGATACGGGCAATTTTACGCAAAGCAGAGTTTGGTTTTTTAGGAGTCATCGTACGAACTGCCGTGCAGACGCCACGACGTTGCGGGCACTGTTTGAGGATCGGGGCATTGGACTTATACTCTACCTGCTCCCGGCCCTTGCGCACCAATTGGTTAATGGTTGGCATGAGTGGTTTTCCTTTCTATACTTCTCGTCATTTTTCTTTTGGGGACAGCAGGGCGTTCCAGCAAAAAACGCGTTCTGCCATCGGGGCAACGTTTGCGGCTGGGTTAAAAGCCGCGGTTATCTATCTATCCATTAAGAAACTCCCTGCAACCCTTCGTAGGGAGATATTCCGCTTTTTCTCAGAAGCTTTTGCTTCTGTGTTTTATTTCGGCAGGCCCGCGCAAGCGGCTCCCACGTCAATTTTGCAAGCCGTTCCCAGCTCCCGCATGGTTGGCACCTCTGTTACCGCCACGCCATGCTCAAAACATGCAGCTTTGATTTTGTTTGCCAAAAAGCCGTCCGCATCTTTGGCAATATATACGCAAGCCAGCTGATCCGCCGCAATAGCTTTGAGCACTTGTTTGGTGCCCACAATTGCGTTACTGCCTATGTCCTCCAGCATGCCTTTCTCCTTTATCTATCATACATATGGCAAAATGCGAATACGCATAGTACACCTAAGAGCGCACCATGCGTATTTTAGCATTTACTTCGCCTTATGTCAAACGCTTTTTCCTCTAGCTGCCAATATACCCCAAAATCAACGGATTTTCAGGGGAGCAACTCCATATTTGTTTGCCTCCGGCTTATTCGGGCTCTCTGCTGGAATTTCTTTTCTAGCAGTCTGTGCCCTCCTGGGGAGCGGCAGTTCCCACTCCGGAAGCCATACGTTTTTTCAAAAACACGACACGAGCAGTTTTCTTTTTATTCTGGTTTAAGGGGAACCAGCCTGCCTGTGTCATTTCCTGCAGTTTAGGAATGACCAAAGGGTCAACATACATGACCTTAGCATATTTCTCACGCAAATACCGGCTCAAAACAACCGCAACCAGCAGGCCAATGCCGACTACCGCCAACAACACAATCATTGGCATATAATAGCCAACTTGTTTGAGCGCGGTAGAAATACCCTGAATGCTCAGCAAAATCAGCGCAATCACCGTAAGTGCCAAGGGCAATACGATGGGCAGGTACTCCAAAATCCGAAGGCGCCTGCGGCAAGCGCTGCAGCAGGAAAGCTGCACCGGCACCAAAGACCCAATGGAGGTATTTACCTTAAGGCCAATTACATTGCGTTTTTTCCGCACCGGCTCCTTGTGAGCCATATCCAGCAAAGCATAGCAACTGCGGGCGCCTTTGGGCTCTGTGCGGCAAAGCTGACATTCTTCTGCAGTAAACAGGTCAGAAATGCCGCCTTGGGGCAGTAAGCCTTCCAGAATATCCAAGTCCTCCATTACCCGCTCATGCTCCTCTTCTTTTCCGTTAACGGTGCAAACATCGCATGAGGGCATGTTCAACATATCGCAATATTTGGTTCCATACAGCTTACAACCCTGCTCGGTGACATCTCTTGCCATTTACCTAACCCTCCGTTTCCGCTTCACATACCTCAACGTTACGATACCGCTTGAGGCCAATGCCGGCGGGGATCAATTTGCCGATGATCACGTTTTCTTTCAAACCTACCAAGGGGTCGATTTTTCCCTTGATGGCAGCCTCTGTCAAAACACGGGTCGTCTCCTGGAACGATGCCGCTGACAGGAAGGAATCCGTGGCCAAAGAAGCCTTGGTAATGCCCAGCAGCTTTCGCTTTGCCACAGCAGGCTGGCCGCCGTTCATGATCACGTTTTCGTTCTCCTGCTCGAAGCGGAAGATATCAATCAGTTCACCGGGCAGCATATCCGTATCCCCGTTGTCCTCAATTTGTACCTTGCGCAGCATCTGGCGAATGATAATTTCAATATGCTTGTCGGAGATTTCCACGCCCTGCAGGCGGTAAACGCTCTGTACCTCCTTGAGCATGTATGCCTGCACGCCCTTCACGCCTTTGATTTTCAGGATATCGTGGGGGTTCACGGAACCTTCCGTCAGTTCTTCGCCCGCTTCCACCATGTCCCCGTCCTTCACCTTCAACTTGGAGCCGAAGGGGATCAAATAGCTTTCGGTTTCACCATCTTCATTGGAGATGACGGCTTCCCGCTTTTTCTTATTGTCATTCAGCTTCACCACACCGCTGATCTCAGAAATCACCGCCAGGCCCTTGGGCTTTCTTGCCTCAAAAAGCTCCTCAACGCGGGGAAGACCCTGGGTAATATCATCCCCTGCCACACCGCCGGTGTGGAAGGTACGCATGGTCAGCTGGGTACCGGGCTCGCCAATGGCCTGGGCGGCGATAATCCCCACCGCTTCGCCAATGTTTACGTCTGTTCCGGTGGCCAGGTTAGCGCCGTAGCACTTGGCGCAAACACCGTGCTCCGAACGGCAGGTAAATACGGTGCGGCACATCACGCCGGTAATTCCCGCTGCATCGATCTTGTCGCAATCCTCCACCGACATCATGGTATCGGCAGGCACCAATACCTCGTCAGTTTCAGGATGAATGACATCCTCCACCGTATACCGGCCCAACAACCGGGCGGAAAGGGGCTCAATCACCTTATTTCCTTCTGCACTGGCCGTAATCATCATGCCCTTAACGGCCTCGCCCCGGGCGGCAAAGCAATCGTCCTCCCGGATGATTACATCCTGGGATACATCTACCAGACGGCGGGTAAGGTAACCGGAGTCCGCTGTACGCAGCGCCGTATCCGCCAAACCTTTCCGGGCGCCGTGGGAAGATACGAAGAACTCCAATACCGTCAAGCCTTCACGGAAGTTTGCCCGGATGGGCACTTCAATGATCTGGCCGGAGGTATCCGCCATCAAACCACGCATACCGGCCAGCTGGCGGATCTGTGCAGTAGAACCACGGGCGCCTGAATTCGCCATCATGTAAATGGGGTTAAAGGGATCCAAGGAACTCATCAACGCATCCGTGACATCTGCGGTTGCCTTTTCCCAAACCTTAATCACCCGCTGCTTGCGCTCTGAATCGGAGAACAAGCCGCTGCGGAAAATGTTGTCGATTTTCACGACCTCTTTTTCTGCTTCGGCCAAAATCATCTTTTTCTCCTCCGGCACCGTAATATCCTGGAAGCCTACGGTGATGCCGCCACGAGTGGAGTATTTAAAGCCCAAAGCCTTGATGCGATCCAGCACCTCAGAGGTACGGGTGGGACCATGCTTGCGGTAGCAACGATCCACGATCTTGCCAAGGTCTTTTTTCACCACCAGCCGGTCAATTTCCAGCTGGAACATGCTGTCCTTGGTATCCCGGGGGACATAGCCCAAATCTTGGGGAATGGCGCCGTTGAAAATCAAGCGGCCCACGGTGGTGTCGATGATCTTGCTGCAGGTTTCCCCTTGCCACTGGCGTTGAATGCGCACCTTTACTTTCGCCTGCAATGCCACCACGCCGGTTTGATAGGCCATAATTGCCTCGTTTTCGCTGGAAAATACCTTGCCTTCTCCCTTTGCGCCGGGGCGTTCCATGGTCAGGTAATAACAGCCGATAACCATATCCTGCGTGGGGCTAACCACCGGCTTACCATCCTGGGGTTTTAAAATATTGTTGGACGCCAGCATCAGGAAGCGGGCCTCTGCCTGCGCCTCTACGGAAAGGGGCACGTGCACTGCCATCTGGTCGCCGTCAAAGTCCGCATTGTAAGCGGTGCAAACCAAGGGATGCAGTTTCAGAGCACGGCCTTCCACCAGCACCGGCTCAAACGCCTGAATGCCCAGGCGGTGCAGCGTAGGCGCACGGTTCAGCAGCACAGGATGGTCTTTGATGACCCCTTCCAGCACGCCCCAAACCTCCGGGCGGACCCGTTCCACCATGCGTTTGGCGCTCTTGATATTGTGGGCATAGCCTTCCTCAACCAGCTTCTTCATGACAAAGGGCTTGAACAGCTCCAGCGCCATTTCCTTGGGCAGGCCACACTGGTACATCTTCAGATCCGGCCCAACCACAATAACGGAACGGCCGGAATAGTCAACGCGCTTGCCCAGCAGGTTCTGGCGGAAACGCCCCTGTTTACCCCGCAGCATATCCGACAGGGACTTCAAAGGCCGATTGCCGGGGCCCGTTACCGGGCGGCCCCGACGGCCGTTATCGATCAGGGCATCTACCGCTTCTTGCAACATACGCTTTTCATTGCGCACAATGATATCCGGGGCTTTCAGCTCCAGCAACCGTTTGAGGCGGTTGTTGCGGTTGATCACCCGGCGATATAAATCGTTTAAATCAGAGGTGGCGAAACGCCCACCGTCCAACTGCACCATAGGCCGCAATTCCGGCGGGATCACCGGCACCGCGTCCAAAATAATCCATTCAGGCTTATTGCCGGATTTGATAAAGGCTTCCACCACTTCCAGCCGCTTAATCGCGTTTGCCCGCTTTTGGCCGGAGGAATCCTTGATTTCCTGGCGTAGCTCTTCTTCCAGCTTTGGCAGATCCAACTGCATTAACAGTTCTTTGATTGCCTCTGCGCCCATACCCGCCTTAAACGCTTTGGCGCCAAATTTGCTCTGGGCCTCCCGATATTCCTTATCGGTTAACAGGCTTTTATGTACCAGCGAGGTTTCGCCAGGATCAATCACTACAAAAGCGGCAAAATACAGCACCTTTTCCAGCGCCCGCGGCGACATATCCAACAGCATCTTCATGCGACAGGGGATGCCTTTAAAATACCAAATATGGGAAACCGGAGCCGCCAGCTCAATATGGCCCATGCGCTCGCGGCGCACCTTCGCCCGGGTAACCTCTACGCCGCATTTGTCGCAGATAACGCCTTTATAGCGCACCCGTTTGTATCGGCCGCAATGGCATTCCCAGTCCTTGGTGGGCCCGAAAATGCGTTCACAGAACAGGCCGTCCTTCTCGGGCTTGAGCGTACGGTAGTTGATGGTCTCCGGCTTTTTCACCTCGCCATGGGACCATTCGCGTATTTTTTCCGGAGACGCCAAACCGATCTGTATGGCGTCAAAGTTTGTTAGCTCAAACAATTCGCGTCTCTCCTTCCGCCGCTGGTTTACTCATCGCCCAGGTCATCGTCTTGCAATACGATATCCTCGTCTTCATCCAAATCTTCATCTTCATCGAATTCGTCAAACTCGTCGAATTCGGCAAACGCATCCTCCGCGGGGGCGATCGGCGGCGCATCTTCGGTGCCGGCGATGTTCACATCCATAATGGTAGGCTCATCATCGTCCACCGATTCGCCAATCTCGATGACCTCGCGGGTGTCGGAAAGCACCTTGATGTCCAGCGCCAGGGATTGCAACTCTTTGATCAGCACCCGGAAGGACTCCGGCACGCCGGGCTGCGGCACGTTTTCGCCCTTGACAATGGCCTCATAAGTCTTGACACGGCCCACCACATCGTCGGATTTTACAGTGAGGATTTCCTGCAGGGTATTGGCTGCGCCATAAGCCTCCAGGGCCCAAACTTCCATCTCGCCAAAACGCTGGCCGCCAAATTGGGCCTTGCCGCCCAAAGGCTGCTGGGTCACCAGGCTGTAAGGGCCGGTGGACCGGGCATGGATCTTGTCATCCACCAGGTGATGCAGTTTGAGGTAATACATGTAGCCTACGGATACCCGGTTTTCAAAAGGCTCGCCGCTGCGGCCATCGTAGAGGATTGTTTTACCATCCTCATCCAATCCCGCTTTCTTCAGGTGGAACTTGATGTCCTCCTCGGTAGCGCCATCGAATACCGGGGTGGCGATGTGCCAGCCCAGTGTTTTTGCGGCCATACCCAAGTGCAGCTCCAATACCTGGCCAATGTTCATACGGGAAGGCACGCCCAAGGGGTTCAGCACAATCTGCAGGGGGGTGCCGTCCGGCAGGAAAGGCATATCCTCTTCGGGCAAAATACGGGAAATAACACCCTTGTTGCCGTGCCGCCCTGCCATTTTATCTCCCACGGAGATTTTACGCTTCTGTGCGATATATACCCGCACCAGCTCGTTAACGCCTGGGGATAATTCGTCCTTATTTTCCCGGGTAAAGATCTTCACATCCACGATGATGCCATCTTCACCATGGGGAACGCGCAAGGAGGTGTCGCGCACTTCCCTGGCCTTCTCACCAAAGATCGCCCGCAGCAGCCGTTCTTCCGCGGTAAGTTCGGTTTCGCCCTTAGGGGTTACCTTGCCCACCAGGATATCGCCTGAACGCACCTCTGCGCCAGGGCGGATGATACCGTTTTCATCCAGGTTAGCCAAAGCGTCTTCGCCTACATTGGGGATATCCCGGGTGATTTCTTCCGGCCCCAGCTTGGTGTCTCGCGCTTCGGTTTCATGCTCTTCAATATGGATGGAGGTGAATACGTCGTCCTTCACCAGCTTTTCGCTAATCAGCACGGCATCCTCGTAATTATAGCCCTCCCAGGTCATAAACCCGATGAGGATATTGCGGCCCAAAGCGATTTCGCCCTGATCCGTGGACGCGCCGTCTGCAATCACCTGGCCCTTTACCACCTGTTCCCCTTTGCTCACGATGGGGCGCTGGTTCAGGCAGGTGCCCTGGTTGGAGCGCTGAAACTTGGTGAGTTTGTAAGGACGCAATGCGCCGGTTTTGCTGGAACGCACCACAATATTCCGTGCGGTAACATTTTCCACCACGCCATCTTCCTGTGCCAGCACTACTACGCCGGAGTCATGGGCTGCCTTGTATTCCATGCCCGTACCCACCACGGGTGCTTCGGGCATCAAAAGGGGTACTGCCTGGCGCTGCATGTTAGAGCCCATCAATGCACGGTTTGCGTCGTCATTTTCCAGGAAGGGGATCATAGCCGTTGCCACAGACACCAACTGCTTAGGGGAAACGTCCATATAGTCCACTTCCTCGCACTTCACCTCGATGATCTGGTCCAGCAAGCGGGCCACCACACGGGGTTTGAGGAACCATTGCCCTGATTCATCCAATGGCTCGTTTGCCTGGGCCACGATAAAGGGATCTTCCTCATCAGCGGTCAGATAAACGATCTCATCGGTAATAATATGATTTTCCTGATCCACCCGCCGATAAGGCGCCTCGATGAAACCATACTGGTTGATGCGGGCATATGTGGACAGGGAGTTAATCAAGCCGATGTTGGGACCTTCCGGCGTTTCAATGGGGCACATGCGGCCATAGTGGGAATAGTGAACGTCACGCACGTCAAAGGTTGCGCGCTCACGATTTAATCCGCCAGGGCCCAATGCCGACAGACGGCGTTTGTGGGTCAGTTCCGCCAGCGGGTTTGTCTGATCCATAAACTGGGAAAGCTGCGAAGAACCAAAGAACTCTTTTACAGCCGCCGTCACCGGCCGGATATTAATCAGGTTGGAGGGCATGGCCACATCCATATCCTGCAGACTCATACGTTCCCGCACCACCCGCTCTAACCGGGTTAAGCCCACGCGCAGCTGATTTTGCAGCAGCTCGCCTACCGAACGGATGCGTCGGTTTCCCAAATGATCGATATCATCCACACGGCCTACCCCATAGGGCAGTCCGATCAGGTAGCTGATGGACGCTACGATATCGTCCGTAATGATGTGCCGGGGAATCAAGTCATGCACATGTTCGCTCAAAAAGGCTTTTTGGGCGCTCGCTTCCATCCCCTGGCATTCGGCAAGCAAAGCGGCCAGGGTGGGATAATGCACATGCTCGTTGAGGCCAGCCTCCATGGGGTCGAACTCCAGGAAGTTTTTCGGGTCAACAAACTGGTTGCCCAGCACCTTGAGGCGTTTCCCTTCGATGTTCAACCATACATAAGCTACGCCGGCGTCCTGCACCTGCTGAGCCATAGCGCGGGAAATGGTTTTCCCAGCCTCTACCAGCACTTCTCCGGTAGATGGGGAAACAACGTTTTCATCCGCAACAAAGCCTGCGATTCGGCGGGCCAGCGACAATTTTTTGTTAAATTTATACCGGCCTACCCGGGCTAGGTCATAGCGCCTGTCAAAAAACAGCGCATTGAGCAGCGAACGAGCGCTTTCTTCTGTCGGCGGCTCACCGGGGCGCTGCCGTTTATAGATTTCAATCAGACCTTCCTCCACGGAAGCAGTGCTATCCTTTTGTAAAGTGACGCTCAAGCGCTCATCCGTCCCCAACAGCTCTTCAATCTGCGCATTGGTGCCATAGCCCAAAGCGCGCAGCAAAGCTGTGATATGCACTTTACGCTGTCGGTCAATTTTCACCCACAGCACTTCGTTGGAATCGGTCTCGTATTCCAGCCAGGCGCCTCGGTTGGGAATCACCTGGGTGGAGTACAAATTTTTACCCACTTTATCAATGGTTTTGGAATAATATACGCCTGGGGAACGAACCAGCTGGGATACGATAACCCGCTCCGCTCCATTGATGATAAACGTGCCCTGCTCCGTCATCAGCGGGAAATCCCCCATGAACACTTCCTGCTGTTTGACCTCTCCCGTTTCCTTATTAATAAGCCGGACAATCACCTTGAGCGGCGCGGAGTAGTTGACATCCCGCTCCTTGCATTCCTCTACAGAATACTTGGGGTGCTCCATGTCGATGTAGTAATCTACGAATTCCAACACCAATTTTTCGGAATAGTCCGTAATGGGCGAAATATCGTTGAGCACTTCCCGCAGATCTTCCTTTAAAAACCGCTGAAACGAGTTTTTCTGAACCTCGATCAGATCCGGCATATCAAGGACTTCCTCTATCCTTGAGAAGCTCATGCGCGTCCGCTTGCCCATTTTGACCTCATGCACCATGGCGTTCACTCCTAACTGATGCTTACGCATCAAATGAAAATCATCGTTCTCTCCCAAAACCAACTGCCGTTCTGGGATTTCATCAAGGCGCAATGCAACTGCTGCATATTTGCCGCCCCAATAAGGCCCTGGCCAAAACATGCAGTTTTGACCTTTGTCCCTCTGAACCATAAAATTTCAGAGGATTTCCCAACGTTGGGTGTCGCAGCTTGTCGCTTTGACCACCTTGTGATCCAAAGGCATAAATGGAAGTATTGCCCAGCAAACCTGGTTCCATACCCTTAGCCTTCTCCGAAAAATGGGCATACGCCCACATGTGTGCAGTTTATTATAATATCACTACACAACCGTTCAGTCAAGAGCAAAGCAAGCTGTCCACCGGCATTTTTGCAAAATTTCATATCATATATGCCATTTTGCTTTTTTGCCGGGGCCGCCCGTTTTGCTAATTCAGTTTTGCAAAAATCATCCGCCCTGCGGCGGTCTGCAATACGCTGGTCACCAGCGCGTCCACTTCCTCGCCGATAAAACGCTTCCCTCCATCCACTACGATCATCGTACCGTCATCCAGATATCCTATGCCCTGGCCCTGTTCCTTTCCCTCCTTGACGATGCCTACATGCATCTCCTCTCCAGGCAACACCACCGGCTTAATGGCATTTGCCAACTCGTTGATGTTGAATACCGGTACCTTTTGCACCCCTGCGACCTTGTTCAGGTTATAATCGTTGGTCACAACCACGCCGCCTAGCTCCGTGGCCAGGCGCAGCAGTTTGAGATCCACTTCCGCAATGTCTTCAAAATCCCGTTCCTCAACGGTTACTGGCTGTTCCAGTTGCTGCTGCATCAAGTTCAGGATGTCCAGCCCACGCCGGCCCCGGCCCCGCTTGAGCGCATCCGCGCTGTCGGCAATATGGCGTAACTCCTGCAGCACAAATCCCGGCACAATGATGGCGCCCTCTATCATTCCGGTTTTGCAGATATCAAAGATTCTCCCATCGATAATCACCGATGTGTCCAATACCTTGGGCTTGGCCCGGGTGTGGTCGGTTTTGCTTTTTTCATGACCCGACTTGCGCAGCAGGGAAAGGTCCGCTAATTCCCCTCGCCGCCGGATTGCCAGGTAAGCGCCAAAATAACCGCAGAATACATACAGTATCACGCTAATCAGCCCCGCAAGCCACCCAACCGGTATCTGATTGACCAACGTGCAAAGCAATAACGCCACTACCAGTCCCAGGATCAACCCAATCACCGCTGAAAGAACATCGATGATAGGCATCCGGGAAAGGGTTTCTTCCGTACTTCTCATGAGGCGGCTGATGCCATCTATCACCTTGGGCGAAATAATAAAAAATATGATTGCAAAACACAACCCGCTGGCAACATAGAGCAACACCAGTCCCCAAGTCTCGAACAATATGGAAAAGCTGAGTACGCCGAAGGATTGCAATATGGCTTCCACTAGAGCTACCATACCGCAGCCTGCCGCGCCGCCCACCAATGCCAATACGATCCGCAGAATCTTGCGCGTCAAAAAACTTCCCCCTTATGCAATTATTTTACCTACCAAAGCTTTTAGCTCCTCTTCCTCCTTTCCGCTGGCAGCCATCAACTCGGTTACGAGCACATGGCGGGCCGTTAAATACATTTTGCGTTCCCCGGCAGAAAGCCCTTTTTCCTTATCTCGCCGAACTAGGCATTTCACAACATCAGCCACGCCATACACATCGCCCTGGCGAAGCTTGTCCAGATTTTCACGATAGCGCTGATTCCAATTTTCACTTTCCAGGCAGCTCTCCTGCTGCAAATACTGCAGCACCCGATCCGCTTCACCAGCGTTTATCACAGGCCGCAGGCCGATGACATGAGCCGTTTCCACCGGCACCATGGCAGTCATCGTTCCTATGGAAAAGCGCAGCATATAGTATCGAGCTGGCTTGCCCAACACCATTTGCTCCTGAATAGCTTCCACTATTCCTACGCCATGCATGGGGTAATATACCCTGTCGCCTACTCGAAACATGCCGCATCCTCCTTCCGCATGATATGCCATGGAAATACTAGTATTTCCGGCCTTCATTCCGTGGTCTGTCAAGGCGATTGCCTTGCGCCACCTTATTTAATCATAGCCGAAGGAAAATGCCGTGTCAATAAATTTGTATTTTACCATAGGAAATTTCACATTGTCAACATGTTTACAACGTTGTTTTTTCAATTTTTATACCCATATTTTACACTGAATATATGTCCAGCACATAAAGCGCCCTGTTTACCGAAGTATTTCCCTTTAGAAAAAAATAAAACAAGAGCGTTAGACGGGTGCCCGTAAGACAGTAATTCTAAAAAATTATTATTTTACGGCATCTGTCTGACAGGATAGGAAACAACAACGAAAAGAACGATGTCGACTCGTATGACCGGCATCGTTCTTTTTACCATCAAAGCACTGAAATTACGGAGGTTTTACTATGAAGCGTCTATTATCTTGTGAGTTCAATATGGATAGCGGTTGTGTGGAGCTGAAATTCAGCGACGGCAGTATGATTGCTATTAACTGCACCGCCGTTGAAAACGAGTTCGCAAACAATATGTATCAGCGGTCAGAGCTTGATTATCTTATCTACAATGATCCGATTGCATACGCCGATTTGGTACTTAACGGCAATCCCGAAGCATACCTAAAGGCAGTAACAGAATACAAGACACTTGATTGATTTTCACACGCTCCAAGGTAATCTTGGGGCGTGTTTTCAAAAATGTTACACTTTAATGCGATAAATTTTAGGGTACCATCTTGAATAAATTGTAGAAATCATGTATAATAATACATAAACACACAAGGTATCTTTACATTTCTTTTGAAATCAACACTTACATCTTTTCATGTTGTTCATTTTACTCGAAAATCTTTGTACAATATGTGTGTAATCTAAAATCGGGAGGATTTAAGAAATGAACACAGACAAGATTTTTGCAGAAGCACTCGCAAACGAATATGCACCCAAGCGTGCATCCAAGGTCGTAGCACTTAAAAAGCTGGATAGAAAGGCAAAGAATCCGGCAAACATTTTTGCATACATATTCGGCATCATTATGAGTCTCATCTTTGGTGTTGGAATGTGCCTTGGTATGAAAGTTATCGGACCGGCAACCACAGCATTTTTTGTTCTCGGCATTGTGCTCGGAATTATCGGCATCATCGGAATGTCAATCAATTATAGCATCTACAAAAAGTTTCTTGAAAAAGGCAAGCAGAAATACGCCTTTGAAATTATGGAGCTTGCAAAAGAAATTTGCGAAGAATGATGAACACGGGAAAGGGTGAGCAAGGTGAACAAGTCTGAGAGTAAGTATTTCAATACGGCAATTAAAATGGATGAAGCCTTGCTTGCCCTTTTGGAGAAGAAGAATTTTCAGTATATAACTGTCAAAGAAATCTGCGATATGGCGGAGGTTAATCGTTCAACATTTTATCTGCATTATGAAACCATTGACGACCTCTTGAACGAGACGATAGAGCTTGTGATGAAACGCTTTGAGGAAAAGTTTGAGACCATTGAGCGCATTACCGCCGAGCAGATTGCCAACACGCCTGTCGAAAAGCTGATTTTCATTAGCCCGAAATATCTTGTTCCGTATTTAGAGTTTGTCAAAGATAATCAGCGAGTTTTCAAAGTTGCCATTTCTCAGCCGACAGCCATTCGGACAAATCATATTTTTAATTGCTTATATGCAGATATCTTTTACCCCATTATGAAGCGGTTTGGTCTTGAAGAA
>JAEXFV010000038.1 GCA_023451115.1 Bacillota bacterium | reverse complement strand
TACATGCCAGTGATAACAGGGATACCAAGCTCTTTTTTGACTGCATCGCAAATGGTGCCGCAGGCAACTCCATAGCGGCCTGCATTGAAAGCGGGGCCTGCCACAAACAGATCCGGGCTAGCCGCCTTAACCATGGCGATCACTTCTGTCTTGGCCTGTTCCAGGTTTTCATTAAAATACGAGTCGCCGCAAATCACGGTGCCTACGATTTCAGCCTCTTCACCAAAGGCAGCCTTCAGCGCCAGGCCGGGGCCCACGACGCCTTCCCGGTATTCGGGCTTATAATCCGCCATTTCTTCGCCGCCAATCTGGGCAAAAAACTGGTTGATATATTGTACCACTTTAATTTTACTCAATGCGCTTTCCTCCTTTCTTGTTTAAATTAACGTGCGCTCAGGCAGTTAAAGCCCATTTCATTGGTAGCGCCGGTAATGGCCTGTAGTTCAACTTCCAGGCTGCCGTCGGGCTTGAGGTTTTGATCCCAGCCGCCTGCAATAATGCCAACATACTCCTGCTTGCTGCCAATCACCTTATCCATAGGCGGCAAAACGATGACCTCGTTGGCATTGCCTCCGGTGACTACTGCGTTTGCACTTACATGGGCATCCGCCAAAGACTGGGAAGAACCATCCCGTCCAGCATATTCATCCGTAATGATTACGGTGGGAATTCCTTTTTCCTCTACCTTACGGCAGTTCATAATCAAGTCGGTGTCCGGGTTACCGAAGCCTTCCTGAGAAATGATTACGCCATCCAGCGCCAGAAACTCGCACAGCTTTGCCGTCCAGTCGGAAGAACGCTCTTTATCCGCCAGGAATACATTTTCGTTGGTGATGATCATAGCGGCAAAGTTCAGCTCTTTGCCATGTTTTTCGAACAGATCATACACTACCGGGTTGTTTTGGTGATGATAGGTGGTATTTTTATCACAAGCGGAAACGCAGTTGCCGCTGATGATAGCGCCGTCCATGATTTCGGTAGGCATGATTACTGTGCTCAGAGATTTCTTCGCATCTACGCCATACACATAGGTATCATGCAGCAGGCCCTGGCTTTGCAGCATCGCTACATAGCCTACACGAGGCAAGTCGGGGTACTTCTCCATCCCCTCTTTGAGGTTAAAGAATTCGTATTCCTTCACTTCATCAGGAGTCAGGCTGCGAGCCAATTCGCCAAGATAAGTAGCCGTTTTCAGTCCTGCCATACGTACCGCATGCTCATGTTCATGCTGCTTCAGGCCCTCCACAGGCTGTATGGTCAAAACCAGGTTATAGAGTTTTGAGAATGGCGTATGCTCCGCTCCCACGCCAGTCATATCGATGATGCCTTCCTGAAAACCAACGATTTTCCCCGTTGTAACCACCGCTGCTCCCCGCAGCACATGGGTTTTGCCGGTGCCCACCGTTTCCACCTTGGAAATAACGCCAGGGAACACACCGCCCTTTCCCTCCACTTTTACGCGAGGTTCGATCACGTCCTTTACCGGGGTAATTCGGACGCTTTCACCGGGGCGTGCCATATCGACTTCTACAGACGCAATGGTCTCATCTTCCAAAACGATTTTCTTCACTTCTTCAGCGTTCACATACAGCACACCATTTTCCACTTTTGAAACATCACCAAATTGGATATCATGGATGTGGATATATCCCAGTTCCAGTTTCAAACCCAGCACCTCCTTTGTTTTTATTTTTTGTTTTATTTATCCACGCCATTCCCGTCAAATACAGACAGGATCAGCGTTAGATCTACTAGTTGGAAGTCTTCCCGAATGTTATCCGGGAGAACAGGATATTTTAAAGGAAATTTATCACAGGCAATAATACTTTGTTCAATCAGATCCAGCGAATTGAAATCCAGCGTTTTGGCTGGTTCATCCGACAATCCCAGGGATTTATAATGCGTTTCATTTGGCTTAACGCTGCCAGAAAGCGGATGCGTCAGCAGCCGGTAGCCTTTATGGATTTCATCCCGTGCAGCAACCAAAATATCCCGAAACGCACACGGCCGATACTCCACCCTGCAAAGGCCTTTTTCTACCAACACTTTTTCCGCCAATGGGTTGTTTGTAATAACGCGCACCGTACATCCTCCATGCAAAAACAAAAAGAGCAAATGGTAATATCCTTACCATTTGCTCTGTTACTAACCTGAAAGATTCCCCTCCTGACCTAGGCCATTCCGGTTACTTCTTCGGTGCATTTGCTCTCCAGAGCGGTCGTACTGCCTCCAGTCCCTTTACCTGAGATCTTCACCTGCATTTGGTTGATGCATGCTTATTCCTTCGGTGGTATCTTGCGATACACTCTCCTGGAAACCCTCGCCCGACCACTATTTGATTGTTAAAATTATGATATATCAATCTTAATGAAATTGCAATAGTCCGGCCTTGTGTATAAAAAAAAGCAATGTTTGCCCCTGAATTTTGATTTTATTGTGCCAAAAGTCCTTAAATTCAGCAAACAACTATTGCTTTTTTCAATTTATATACAGCGGTAAGCCAAAGTAAAACCAACTGGCGGGAGTATGTGGGAATCGAACCCACCTAAGCAGCTTCTAACTACTCACGCCGGTTTTGAAGACCGGAGGGCACACCAGCACCCATCTACCCCCATGCACACGAGTGGTACGATTATACAATATCTCCATTTGTATTGCAAGCCAAAAAGGAACTGGGCGCACCAGGCTCTTCAACAAGGCTTTCCTCCCCCGAACCAGAGATGGTAAAAAGGGGAAAGGCACACCCCCTCCCCTTTATCGATCCAATTCAGCAAAGAATTCTGGCATCGTCCTTTTTTTTCGTAATCCCCTTGCGATCCCAATATTCCAATATTGCCATGGCATATTTTCGTGAGGCGCCTAATGCATCTCTGAATTCCGCCAAAGTCACCAGGGTTGTTTGACCCGCCAGCGCCTGGAACCGTTTGAACGCTTCTTCCAGCGCCTCTTTGGAAAAAATCAGCTCGTTGTCCACTGGCACCAAGTCTCCTTCGTCCAGCAGATAGTCCAACACCCGCGAAAAGTTTTTGTCCTTGCCCTGCTCTGCCGTTAACTTGCTTTTTTCCGGTGGCATAAAAGGCTCCTTTTGATAGGCAGCCAGTATCACGGCTTTCAGCTTGTTCTGTTCAAGTGAAAATTGCACCCGAAACTTAGGCAGGTGGCAATAGTTATTGATGCAGGAAATGGCGCCTTCCCGCTCCAAACAGTCCATTACTTTTTCGGCAACAGATGTATCGATGCGTGGATACAGCTTACCCCTTAGCTCTTCCCGCTTCATCCCCACTTTTAATGGATGCTCCAAATGATACGCTTTTAAAACGCCTGTGGCTTTCTCGCCCTGTTCCCATACATACTCCCGGTGCAAATAATATTTGCTGTTGAGTGAAATGATTTTTCCCTCTTCCTGAAGCGATCTCATTGCGCTTTCAAACGCAGTTTCCGTCAAACCGGTTTGCAGGCGGATGGCGTCAACCGGCATAAAATGCGGGCTTTGCTCCCGGATTAACGCTTCCACACGATCTTGATCGGAGCCCGTGTCAATAAGCCTGAGTTTTTCTAAAGTCTGTGAGTTTCCCCGTTTGTGTTTATACGGGCAGGGATCCAAAATAAGGCAGCCGCCAATGGTTTCAATAGGAGAATAAAACCGCACGACAAAATGGTCGCCCGCCTTGGCTGCAACCCCCTGTTCAAAACGAAGTTGCGCGTAGCTTTCCTGCCCTGGCAACAATTCTTCTAGCTCTTGGAGCAGCACTACTTTGCACAGCACTTCTTCCGCCCCATGATAAAAATGCACACGCGAACCATCCTTAATGGTTCGCTGGCAATCCTCCAAAACCCGCAGCCGCACATCCAGCATCATGGATATCTGCATACTGCCGGGTTGCGCTAACACCAGCCCGCGGCGAATTTCCTCTTTTTTTACATTCAGCAGGTTGACCGCTACCCGCTGGCCAGCAAAAGCCTGTTTAACATCTTTTGCATGGACTTGCAGGCTGCGAACCTTGGTTTTTTTATCCAATGGATAGATGGCCACTTCCTGGCCTTCCTGAATAGTGCCTTCAATCAACGTGCCTGTAACAACCGTGCCAAACCCCTGCATGGAGAACACCCGGTCAATGGGCAGGCGAAAGGGGGCTTCTATGTTCTTCCCTCTGGTTTGGGCAACCAATTCAAATAAAGTTTGACGCAGCGTGTCAATTCCTTCCCCCGTATAGGAAGAAACAGGAACGATGGGAGCATTCTCTAAAAACGTCCCCTTCAATTCGCTTTGCAGGTCGTCCAACATTAGCTCCAGCCATTCTGAATCCACCAGATCTTTTTTTGTCACCGCCACACAGCCGCGCTGAATATCCAGTAACGATAAAATCCCAATATGCTCCCGGGTTTGCGGCATAACCCCTTCATCCGCTGCAACCACCAACAGCGCCAAGTCAATGCCACCGGCTCCCGCCAGCATATTGCGGATAAACTTTTCATGCCCCGGCACATCGATAATTCCAGCGCGTCCCCCATCCGGCAGATCCAAATAGGCAAAGCCAAGCTCAATAGTAATACCCCGGCGTTTTTCCTCCTCCAGCCGGTCCGTATCGATGCCGGTAAGGGCGTTAATCAGGCAGGTTTTCCCGTGGTCCACATGGCCTGCAGTGCCGATAATTACATGCTCCATTTTCACACTCCTTCCCCCAAATCCACCTTAACTTGGGGATTTCAGCAAAATTCTATACTGCAGCCAGCAGATTAACCAGCCTTAGAATTTGGCCGTCAGCGCAACAAGGGCCTTCCCAACCACTTCGACCTGCGCATCTGTTATAGTACGCATATCCAGCAGAATGCACTCCTTATGTACCCGGGCAACAATCGGTACATCGCCATTGAACAAATCCCTCTGTATCTGCTCCGCGCCTTTGCCTTTGACTTGCAAACGCAGCGCAATCGAAGGAATAGATTCCGTAGGGACGGAACCGCCTCCCACCTGCCCCTGGCTTTCTACAATTTCTGCCCAAATGTTTTCCTGGGTTTGAATATGGTTTAACAGCCGTCTAGCTCTCTGCTCCAACATTCCAAGAGGCGTGGACAGCATTTGATACAGCGGTAATCTTTTTTCTGCAAGCGCATTATCCCGATATAGGCGGAGGGTAGCCTCCAATGCGGTAAGGATCAATTTGTCCACCCGCAGCGCCCGTAGCAAAGGATGCCGCTTCATAGGCTCCAAATAAGCTTTTTTCCCCACAATGATCCCTGCCTGTGGCCCTCCCAATAACTTATCGCCTGAAAAGCAGATGACATCCGCTCCTGCGCGCACGCTTTCGGCTACCGTAGGCTCATTTTGAATTCCATAGGGTTCCAGGGGCAACATAGCGCCGCTTCCCAAATCATGCATCACGGGCAGATTATTTTCCCGCCCAATCTGCACCAGTTCTCCCAACGCAACTTCTTGTGTAAAACCAACAATACGGTAATTGCTGGTATGCACTTTCAGCAATGCGGCAGTATTCTCTCCAATTGCTTTTTGGTAATCCTGGGGATGTGTTTTATTGGTTGCGCCTACTTCCCGCAGAATACATCCACTTTGCTCCATCACCTCGGGTACCCGGAAGGACCCTCCGATTTCCACCAGCTCTCCTCTGGATACGATTACCTCCCGCCCTGCCGCAAGTGAGGACAGGGCCAGCATCACAGCGGCCGCGTTGTTGTTTACTACCAGCGCCGCCTCCACACCCAACAGCTCTTTGAGCTGATTTTCAACGGCCTGATAACGGTCTCCCCGTTTGCCGGTAGTGCAATCCATTTCCAGGGTCGTGTAATGAAGCGCAGCCTCCTTCACGGCTTCCGCCGCCTCCTGTGCCAACAGAGCACGCCCCAGGTTGGTATGTAACAGCACCCCAGTTGCATTGATTACGATTTTCTGTTTCAAGCCATCATCTGCCTGCAATTGTTCTTCGCACTGGGCGATCAGCTCCTCCAGCGTAAAATCCTGGCGTTTCCCCTGGCGCAGATCTTCCCGCAGGCGTTCCAGCACACAGCGCAATGCTTCCGTGACAAGGGGGCGGGAATACTGTTCCGATAACCTTGAGACCTGCGGCTGTTCCAGCAAGGTATCCATTTTGGGAATTCGTCGCAATGCTGACTCAATTTGCCCCATGTGTTTTCCTCCATTTTTCAAAAAATCCAATCCATGCTGTTATCTTTTGGTAACAGAACCGCAAATCATGGCAGAACTCTCCTATTTTGCCCCATATTGTAACATGGTCTATTATAAATAGCAAACCGGAAGCATGCTGGTGTTTCTAACTTATTTTCGATGCATGGTCCGGATAAACTCCTGATCGATTTCCTCTAATTTAATCAGATTACCATGCTCCATGTTCGCCATAGGGGAATTGGGGAAAATCTTTGCAATGACCGGGGTGCCAACGCTGAGATAGTCTGCCAGCTTTGACGGGAGATAGGGATTGATCGGGTACGGAACATCAATATCATTTAAAAACAAATAATCCATTTTCGCTGCAATATGTAAAAACGACAAATGGTCCACAACATGATTTACCTGAATTCTTGATGTATCCAAGGTACATTCCGGCTCCAGCGCAACCTTTCCACCCGGTGTAAAGATATGCAATACGATATCTTTTCGCTCCAGCAGGCGCACCATATCCTGTCCATTTCTGTTCAAATAAAATGTTCCGAAATATCCAACATGAATCATTTCGGTATTAAGGGGATACTCATCATTTACAATTTGCGCGTAAGCGGCCGGCAATGCCGGATGCACTAATACCTTGCTTTTGGCCAGGATTGCTTTGGGATCTTTCATACTTGGATTCATGCACAGCATAAAATCCCGCTGCTTTTCATTGGTAAAAATGACCACATCGGCCATGTTCATAACATCCACTTCGATATCCCGCCAAAAAGTGTTCAGATACTGCAAATCTCCCGCGTATTCTTTTGCATACGGGCGCAGGCTTCCATTCGCGCTCATATAGATTGGGTCTGAAAATTCCGCATACCATTTTGCCTTTGGATATTGCTGTTTATATCGCTTTGCAGCAACATGCGAACCTGCCCACATACTTCTGGAATAAATTACATCAGCTTGAATGCTTTGTGCTTGTGCAAACGCCAACTCACCCCAAGCCTGCTGCGACGCTTCATTGAAATATGAATTTGTTCCAACCATTCTCACTTTGTCGTATTGGTATTGGGCATAGAAGGTAACAAAGCGCTGATCCTGCGCCCGATTTTGCATCCGCGCCATAAATACCGTCCAATGTATTGGTTGGCCAAAAAGGCGATTGATCTGCTCCAACCGTTTTGCGGCTACATAAGCTGACGCGTCAACATAAGGGGGAAAGTTATGGCAAAATGCAATGCCTGCTATATCGCTGAACTTGCTCTTATTGAAAAACGGAGCAGTACTGCTAAAAATTATTTCCCTGGCTCTTTTCTGCAGCATAGGCGATAAGCTTTGAAAGTATTCCATCGTGAAACCACATTGCGTTTGAATAGTCTGCAAAATGAATTGCTTATGCTGGAATGAAATATTGGTAAAAATAGCATTCGAAAGGCGTTCCACCAGGGCAACACGGTCAGTGATATAAAAATCAAACGCCCTTTGGCCTTGGGGCCTGCTCATGCTGTTCGGCGTCAAACGCCGGATATATGCCTCTTTGGTTCCCGGATGCACAGGGGCCAAAGGCGCCCGTATCTTGTCGATATTGTCCGCCCAAAAAACAATATCTTCCGTATGCTGCAGGGTTTCGTCCAGATCGGTGCACCGCTTAATGAATTGTGCAGAATACAATTTAGCGCACATGGAACCCAGGTATGCACGATTAGCATATATGTTCTTGATTTGCTTTCCTCTGCTCTTTCTCAAGGCCCAATTCAGGTATGTATCCTCTCTCAGCTCATCTGCCGCTTCATCATAATCCACTAACTTTCCGAACACAATTTCCACACCTTTTTGTGCATACAAAACCATGCTTCGGATATAACGCGGCGTCAAATAATCGTCATCGTCCAAGTAGGTCAAATAATCTCCGGATGCATGCCGGTTTCCCAAATTACGGCCAGCTGCGGCCCCTGCTTTGGGTGTATACAGAATTTTTATCTTTTTTTCCTGGGCATATGTCTTGCGCAACGCTTCATAGTATGCCGTATTGTTCCCATTTACACAGATAACCACTTCCACATACGCCAACGATTCATCCTGTTTCAGCACGGAAGATACGCACTGCGCAATATAAGGATTCGGTTTATAAGTTGGTATAATAACGCTGACGGTGGGGCGACTGCGGGGTGCATCGTGGCGCTTTCGCCATAATTCGGCTATGATTGCCTCTCCCTGCTGAATTCTTTGAAATATTTTGCATGACCAAAGGCGTTTTGCCATGGATTTGCACATGGGCCGTATCATGCGCTTTATTTTTTCAACAAACACGTATGCTTTTCGCTTTGCCCTTTGAAAAAAGCTTACCATTTTGCATTTCAGCGCATATAAAAATTGATACCCTTTGGTTGGGCGCAATCGTTTTTTTAATCGTCCCCAGACGCTATTTCCTGTTATGTTAATTTCTTTTTTCGTCATCGTCTTCCTTCAGTGGCAACCCATTTCATCTAATACGATATTAAAGCGCCCTGTCATCCCATCCGATAAAATGCGCTTTATCATAGCGCATCCGCAATTCGTTGGGATGCATGGCCATCCCCATAGGGATTGGATGCTCGGCTCATTTTCACATATGCTTCCTGGTTCGTCAACAATTCCTGGAAGGCATGGTAAATCGTGTGTTCTTCCGTCCCCACCAACCGCAGCGTACCTGCCGCAATCCCTTCCGGCCGCTCTGTGGTGTTCCGCATCACCAACACCGGCTTTCCTAAAGACGGCGCTTCCTCTTGAATGCCGCCTGAGTCGGTTAATATGAGGTAAGATCGGGCAAGAAAGTTATGAAAATCCAGTACATCCAGCGGCTCTATGATGCGAATTCGGTCACACCCGCCCAGTTCCTGAGCGGCTGCCTCCCGCACTGCGGGGTTCATATGGATCGGGTAAATCGCTTTGATATCCGGATGCTGTTCCACAATACGCCGAATGGCCCGAAACATATGGTGCATAGGCGCGCCCAAGTTTTCCCGGCGATGCGCCGTGATCATAATCAGCCGACTGCCCGAGGCCCAGTCCAGCTCCGGATGGCAATAATCATCCCGCACCGTAGTGGTAAGCGCGTCGATGGCGGTATTTCCGGTAACAAATATGTGTTTCGGGGAGCAGCCTTCCTTTAGCAGATTTTGTTTGGCAAGCTCGGTCGGGGCAAAATTATAATGCGCTATAATGCTTACCGCATGGCGGTTAAATTCCTCCGGGAAGGGGGAATAAATATCATGGGTGCGCAATCCGGCCTCCACGTGCCCAACTGGAATTTGCAGATAATAGCATGCCAGCGCAGCCGCAAATGTGGTAGAGGTATCCCCATGCACCAAAACCACATCCGGCCTTTCCTGTTCCAGCACTGGTCTGATTTGCAGCAAAATATGAGCTGTGATGTCAAACAGCGTCTGTTTCTCCTGCATAATGCAAAGGTCATAATCCGGTTGCACCCCAAAACAATGCAACACCTGCTCCAGCATTTGCCGGTGCTGCCCCGTTACACAAACCACTGTTTGGATGCCGCTTCGTTTTTTCAACTCCAGCACCAATGGGCACATTTTGATTGCTTCAGGCCGGGTGCCAAACACCAGCATAACCTTTTTCATTCTTTTTCCTCCCTAAGAACAGGCTGACTGATGGGCAGCCAATATCCGCTTACCCCTTAATCTATAAATGGTATACACCATCATCCGGCAATACATGGCGGGTATCCAGCACCACTTTCCCTGCCAGCATGCCTGCCTTATGGCGCAATTCATCATGCCCAACCATGATAACAACCATATCCACGCTGTTGAGAAAACTTTTTAAATCATGGTGTTGGTGGGGTACCATATCCCGCTTCACCATAGGGTCGTATACCTGAATGCCTGTGGCCAGGTGCTTTTTCATATTTGCTAAAAGCTGTAATGTGGGGCTTTCCCGAACGTCATCCACATTTTCTTTATAGGTTAGGCCATACAGCCCCACCCTGCATACCTCTTCTATCCCGGTTTCATCCATAATCTCGCGTATTCGCTCTAACACAAACTCAGGCATGCTGTCGTTAATTAGCCTAGCATGACGGATCAGGGTAGCGAGCCCGGGATAGTCCCCCACCAGGAACCATGGGTCCACGGAAATACAATGGCCACCAACACCAGGCCCAGGCTGCAGGATATTGACCCTCGGATGCAGATTGGCAATGCGTATGATCTCATATACATCCAGATGCTCCTGGCGACAAATCCGCATCAACTCATTCGCATAGGCAATGTTAATATCCCGGAATGTGTTCTCCACCACTTTGGTCATTTCAGCGGTTCGAATATCCGTTACCACAATTTCTCCTTGGCAAAAAGAACGATATACCGCTTTTACCTTCTCCCCCACCCCGGGATCATCCGCGCCGATGGTTCGGTTGTTATGCACCAATTCATCAATCATATTGCCTGGAATAATC
>JAEXFV010000069.1 GCA_023451115.1 Bacillota bacterium | reverse complement strand
AAATTGCGGCAGAAGGCAAGCCGGTGGATTTGGTATCCCTCACCAGTGTCTATCCAGACGGGGCATATCTGGTGGACATTGCGCAGGTGTTCGCAAGTCCGGCACAAACGCCGGGATAGATCCAGGAGCTGAAAGAAGCCCGAAAACGCCGTGAACTGATTGCCATATGCAAAGCCGTAATCCAATCTGCCGAGGATAACGAGCCGGGATACCTGGAAGCAGCACGGCAGGGTGTGGAAACGGTTGCGGCAATCGGAGGTGCAGACGTTGCGCCGGTTGGGCTGGAAGCAGTGGACGCAGTAACGGCAATCGGTGAACGGAAAATGGGGATACGCACGGGGTTTGGACGGCTGGACAACGCATTGTTCGGGATGAAACCCGGGGAACTAATTATCGTTGGTGCACGACCTTCTATGGGCAAAACCAGCTTTGCCATGAATATTGCGGTGTATGTGGCACACTTCATCGGCCCTGTGGCGGTGTTTTCGCTGGAAATGTCAAAAGAGCCGTTATTACAACGTGCAGCCTACAGCATGTCTGGGGTATCCCGGCAGGATATCATAGCCGGGGACGAAAAGGCAGCGGAAAAGCTGATGCAAGCGGCGCTGGATTTATCCGGATATCCCCTCTACATGGATGACCGTGGAGGCGTTGGCGTGGCACAGATACGCTCAACGTGTTATAAGGTCAAGCGCAAGGCGAAGGGCCTGTCACTGGTGATTGTGGACTATCTGGGGCTGGTGCGGCCAAGCGGGAGGAAGAACGGAAACCGGGAACAGGAAGTTGCGGAAATTTCCCGGTCAATGAAGCTGATGGCAAAGGAATTGGAGTGCCCGGTATTGCTCATGGCGCAGTTAAACCGCGGGGTAGAAGGCCGGGAAGATAAGTCACCACGGCTAAGCGACTTACGGGAGAGCGGGGCCATTGAGCAGGACGCGGACGCGGTGATATTCCTGCACAGGCCAGCTGTGTATGACGATAAGAAAGACCCCGGAGAAGCGTGGGCATTGCTGCGGAAAAACCGTAACGGGCCAACCGGGGAGATTGCGCTGCGGTGGTCTGGTGAGCATTATCGCTTTACCTCAACGGACTGGACACATGACGCAGACGCAGCGCCGGAACAAATGAGGATGGAGGGATGAAGTGGAGTACGCGAACAAAGCAACCAAGGAAATAATTGTTTGCCTGGCGGGATGTGTTGGGTTTGCAGATACCCTGCTAAAGTGTGAGTTTCGGAATAAATCAAAGGCCAAGCGCAATCTTGCCGCCATGCAAAATCAGGCAAACAAGGCAATGGAGGCCATTATATCCGGGCTGGATGAAGACCAAATTCAAGGGTTTTTCCGATTTGCACGAAACAGCGAGTTGATGGTATTGCCCAAGCACGACCCCAGAACCAAAAAAGACTATTACGTGGTGGAAGAAGAAGCGCTGGTGAGGCTGATAGGAGATGCACTTTCCGAATGTGAATGGTGCGATAAGGACGAGAAGGCCACACACAGATGTCAAAAACGCAAAGACTTGTTGCAATGCGGCGTGTTGATGAACGGGACAAAGGGTTGCCCGTTTAGGGGGTAACGGTATGCAAGTAGAGTTTACTGTATCTGGAAAACCGATTGCAAAGGGCAGGCCACGTTTCACCCGGAATGGACATGCCTACACCGATGAAAAAACAGCGGCGTACGAAACGCTGGTGAGATTATCGTATCAGCAACAGGCGGGGCAAAAGCTGCAAGGCGAACTGATTGCAAGCATCGAGGCGTTCTTCCCTATCCTCAAGAGTACATCAAAGAAATCTGCTGAGGAAATGAGGGAGGGAGAAGTAGGCCCAACCAAGAAACCCGATGCAGATAATATCGCAAAAGCGGTACTGGATGCGCTCAACGGGGTTGCGTATGACGATGATGCACAGGTAACTACATTGCTAGTGAAAAAATGCTATAGTGATGAACCCCGCGTAAAGGCTCAGATTTTTGAGAAAAAAGGGATGGACAAGGATTTGTACCAAATCCTTATAAACACAATTCTACGGGGCGTTTCGCGAGAAAGGAGGGCATATGGAAGCGATTAGGGTGCAAGTAGCTGATAAGCAAGACCGTGACCAAATGATAATGATATTGTGCCGTAATGGATACGTAGTGCGGCAAGGCAAAGAAAAGCAGGGGAACAAAACCGTTTGTTTCGTAGAGTACTGGAGGCCGCAATGACAGACTTAGCACGAGCGGTACATAAGTACCAAGACAAAAAAACCATTGCAGAATTAGCGCAAATGTACCAGGTATCTAGGATGGACATACGGTCCGCAATGGATGAGATATGTGACAAGGATAAACGGATCCCCCCGATACCGCGTAGACGGCGGGTGCACCATTGGACGCAGGAGGAAACGAAGCGGCTTTGGGAGATGTACCAGGCCGGGATACCTCAGATGGATATGGCAGCCGAATTGAATATCTCCTATGACATTATCAATAACAAAATCAAGAAATTGAAAATCAGTAACGGCATTCGCACTGACCCGCGTGTATTTTGGACGGATGAGGAAGATGCTGAGATGCTGGAACTTAGGCGGCAGGGGTTAACCTGCGTTCAAGTAGCAGAAAAGCTGGGGAGGACAAAGAACAGCGTAAATGCAAGGGTTTGCAGGCTAATAAGGGAGGGGAGGTTATGATGCAAAACCAGATAATGAAAGCAGACGCGGGGAAGCCCCGGATATCTCTGGTGCCTACCGGGATTATATGGGCAATCGCCAGAGTACGGGAATATGGGGTCAATAAGTACGGAGCGGGGGAAGCGTGGAGGCGCGTGGAGCGGCAGCGGTACAGGGATGCATTGTTGCGGCATGTGCTGCTGTGGTGGGCCAATCCTAATGGCAAAGATGCGGAGAGTGGATTGCCGCATATTGCCCATATCGCATGCAATACGGCATTTCTGATTGAGTTGGGCGAAGGCCGGGACGTTGAGGGGCAGAAAGGAGCCAAAGATGGCCAGTATTAAAGATTACGCGAGGATGTGCAGGGCGCATGACGAGATGTGTAACAATGAAAAATGTCCATTATCGAGCCGTGCTAATGGTTATAGCGTTTTGTGCGGTGATTTTGTGCGTAAGCACCCCGACAAAGCCGAAGCCATAATAGACCAATGGTGCGCGGAACACCCACAAAAGACGTATTTGCAAGATTTCTTGGAGAAGTTTCCGAAAGCACCGAAAAAAGAGAACGGCGAACCAAGGGCATGCAGGATTGAAATTTATGGAGGCAAGTGCCCTCCAATACCCTGCTCCGCCTGCTGGAACGAAGCAATGCCGGAGGATAACGATGGGGAAGGCGAGACGCAAGCCTAAACCATCAATGCCACGCTGGTATTGGCTGGGGCAGGATGGATGCTGGTTCTGTGAAAACAGAAATAATTGCAATCAGTGCAAGGCAAATCGGGCGTATGCAAAGGGAAATCTGCCTAAAAAACGGGATAAGCAGAAGGAGGAAGTATAAATGTCATTTTACAAAAAGAAGCCTGTTACCATTGAAGCCGTTATATGGACTGGAAATAATCACGCCGAAATGTGCGACTTCATTGACCCTGAATGTTTTGAAATTATACCGAGGGATGGTCTTATCATTCACACGCTAGAGGGTGATATTCACGCAAGCATCGGAGACTACATCGTTAAGGGCGTGAACGGGGAGTTTTACCCATGCAAGCCTGATATTTTCTTCAAAACGCATGAGCTAGCGGAAGGACGGTAAAGCAAATGACTGATAAAGAGGCCGTTATGATATTGGAGTGCATGGCAACCTCTTTGATGGAAGCGTGGACTGGTTTATCGAATAAAGACCCTTTGACGGATGTTTTAGATCAAAGGATAAAGGCGATTGATGTGGCACAATCGGCCCTCAAAGAGCGCGAGAAACGGGCGCGGGGGTGTGGATACTGCACTGGAGTTGTACTGAATGTTGTTGACGAAACGACTGTATTTGAAGCTGGGTTTAGTTATTGCCCCAGGTGCGGCAGAAAGCTAAAGGAGGAACCAAATGGAGTGGATTATCGTAGAGGATAGGTTGCCAGATGACCACGGGTTGCTGGTGGAGGTGGTCAGATGTGAGCAGTGCCAATATTACAACAAAAGGTGTACGGGATTGATTAAGCTGGACACCGGAGCATATTGGACTGCTGGGGGTTGCTTGAACGGCGAACGGAGGGAGGCCACCAATGGATAAGCTGCAAATGGCGATAAATCACATCAAAGCATGCGTAGATGCGGAAGAACGCACAATGAATGTTATGCGCGGTTCTACCGAGATACAAAGGCATTGTAAGGTAATGCTGGAATTGTACGAAATAATTCTGGATGCTCTGCGCGAAAAACAAGCGCGGGAGAAAATAAAAATAACGAAAAGGAAGGAAAGGGTATGAACAATAGTGATTTGGTATTTGTGCGTAAAAGTGAAAGTAGCGGCGGGACAACAAGGAGCGATATAGATGTTAGCGTAACCATCATTGATAAGG
The DNA here is from genome assembly GCA_023451115.1 of Bacillota bacterium. Taxonomy (GTDB): domain Bacteria; phylum Bacillota; class Clostridia; order Christensenellales; family CAG-138; genus JAEXFV01. The sequence continues at coordinate 4,086 of JAEXFV010000069.1, read as the reverse complement.
GGAACATTGCGGGTTTCAGCTTCAGCGCAAAGGCAACAACTATTCTAGGGAAACCAGAATATATCATGTGCGCTATGAAAAATGGACGGATTTACTTTGTGGATACGGATAAAAAGAATGGGTTTAAGTTAAGCGGGAACGCAACATGTAAAAGGCTAATGTCAAAAATCCCCGCAAAAAAGCTGGGTGTAAATGATAGGTGGATAGGCTACTATGACTTACTTTGGGATGTAAACCGAGAATTGTTTTATATTGACTTAAATGGTCGGCGGGCGTGCTAGTTCACTATGCAAACAAAGGAGGCACAACCATGAAAGAACAGGACACACTGGAAGCCATGATAAAGCACGGATATGGATTGTGCGATAGTAATTGCCCATACGCCCATGTGGATGCCTGCACGCAACAGCTAATCCATGATGCGCTAGACATTATCCAAATGCGGGACAAGCAGCTGGAGGTGCTGCAGGGGCAGCTAGAGAACGTAAAGGCCGAGCGCGACAGGGTCAGAGGGGCTGGGATGGTAAAAGGTTAAACAAAAAGCCGCCCTGTTGCAGCAGGACGGCCCCTAAAAAGGAGGTGATATAATTATTATAGGAGAGGTATCGGGAAATGTCAAATAAGAATTTATATCGGGCAGCAGAGCGGGCACTGTATAGATACCAAGAGCACAAAAGGACGGTTGAAATGTACGAAGCCCGGTGCATGCGTTGCCAAAAGCCACAATCTGAAACGGGTATAAGGTCAAGTTATAGGTCTGACCCAACAGCCAGGGGGGCTATCATGATGACGGAAAGGCCGCCAGAGGTGAGGGAGGCGGCGCTGTGGATATGGGCGGTCGAAACGGCCTGGGCTGAGATGGTAACCTATTATCCGCCAAGGGCCAGGCTTATGGAGGTATACTACGGCCTTAACAACGTGAACGGGCGGGAAAGGGATAAGGCAACAGAAACGCGGCTCAACATTCAGGAAGAACTTTCCGTTGAACAGGCAACGTTTTACCGCTGGAAAAATGATGTTGTGGATGCGGTAATCCATGCCGGTATACAGTGTGGGGCGTTGCTCCCATATAAAGTAAAGGCCCCCGTTTAGTCGGGGGCTTGTTGCTTTAATTTATGGATTTCAGGACTTTTATAACCCTATCATGCTCTTGCAGCTCATCACGCTGGGAAATTATAATTGGTTTCATGAGGGAAATATCTTCTTGCATGGCATCGACTTTGGTTTCAATTCGGTCAACCTTTTCCGCAAGCATGAGGTGCGCGTCTGCGAGCTTTTGAATGTTGGGAATGATTTCCTGTTCTTGCCGGAGCTTAACGGTTTTAAGGTCAGTTTCGATGTTATCCAATCTGCTGTAAATGGGCCGAACAACCTCTTGCATAGCCTGCATTATTTGTTTTAAATCGTGGTCTGTCATGATATCGCCTCCCTAGGTGTAATATTATATCTGGTTTTCGGGTGAAGAGCAAGGGAGCTTACCGCTCCCATTTGCCCTTTTCCGTGTCTTGGATGGTGTCTATTCCGGGATTGGCTTTGCGTAGTTCTGCAAAGCGCTGGAAGGCTTTGTGGCGTTCTGTTCCGGGGTATTTCTCCTGCATCTCGTCAATCCTGGCAACGTTCCCATTGTACACCCGGCGAATGGTCACATAATAGAATTTTTTGTTGCTAAAGTAATCGACTTGCCGCTTGAGTTCTAATACTCTGGTATATGGTGTGCTTTCCAGCTGCTGTGCGCGGTTGTAAAGGGTTTTTCTGTATTCCTTAAGAGTTTCTATCATCTGCTCCGCTTCGGCTATTCCACGGGTTGCATAACTGTCCCAGCATTTAATATCTTTTAGGGCATTCATTTGATTTGGATGAACGATACGACAATAGGCCTGCACGGCTTCCTCGGTTCTATGTTCAAACATGGCTTTTTCCCTTCCCGGCAGCCGGGGCATTACGCCCCGAGCCGCTCCCGCTGGTATTCGCTGTATTTGCCATCTGATGTAAACATCTGCGAGCCGTATTTATTCCGGATGTCACCCATTGTCGCGTTACCCTTGTGCCACTTCGCGCCGTCCTCCTGGTGCCGCCAATACCACATTTTTTTGTTGTTACTCCAACGGCAACCGGCAGCCTTTAGTGCGTCCTTGTGTGCTTTTGTGTCCCCGGATATCCACAACCAGCGGCCGCATAATTCAACGTTCAGGCCGTCCAGACTTAACAGGGCTTCTATCACGCTGCGAAACTCTTCCGCGGTTTCGGTGGTCTGGTTCTGTTCGTCTGCCGCGGCGTTGTGTTCGCGCTTTAATTGTTCAAACCGTGCGTCATGGTCGGCGTTGATGCGCTTCATGGTTTCGGGGTTTCCGCCACGGTCTGGATGGTTGGCAAATGCGGCTTTGCGGTATTCCGCTTTTAATTCGTCCAGGGTCTTGCAAGAGGCGAAGAAGTTTGTCATAATGAAAATACCTCCAATGTAGTTTCTATGTTGGTGTGGTTTAGCGGGTTCCTTCAAGCTTTGGTCGGGGAGAAGGGCCTGCTATTTATTTTTTGTTAAAAATCGCTCTAACTGCTTCAGTTGCGCTTATTCCATCTGCTTGCTTTTGCTTAATGTATTCAATTATTTCAGCATCGGCATCATTCCTAAAATTGAGGTTAAAGCGCGTGTATGTCTTCTCGTTATATCTCCGTTTTACTGCTGTGCTCGTGGTGGTTTTTCTTTTCTTTTCCGTTGTAATTCCCCCCTTTTATACGCGGCAACGTGCGTAGCCGTATTTGATCCAATCGTTTACATCAAGCTCCACGATCTCCTCTGCGTGGTTGTAATCGATCTCGTCAAGGGCAATATCATCTGTATTGTAATAAGCTTTGTACAAAGTACCGTCAATTGCTACATACTGATAAAATCTGTCAAGATCAAACATTTCGTCGTTGCCAAAGATAACTGCATCTGTCAGGGTAATATCACCATCTGTCACCGTTTCGCTCGTTGCAAAGTCATTAATGTCACCATCTGCTACTGTTGCAAAGATGTCCTCTTTTGTCATGTTTTTACTCATTTTTTTGCCCTCCTGTTGTTTTTTTTGATGTGTTGGGTTATAATAGGGCCAAGGGCAAGACCTTAACGGTCAGCCAGGTTGGTTTATAGTTCTATGTGTCTAGAACCGTCACCGTGCCGGGTGGCGGTTCCGCTTTTTAACTCTAATCGTTATCGTGTAACCTAGTACATGAAACGTTATCGTTATTGGCATGTGCTCACCCCCTTCCGGGTGGTGTGCTGACCGCCGTTGCCCTTGGCTTGATTTAACAATAGCACATACTGACACGGTATGTCAACACCTTTTTTTAGATTTTTTGCAAAAAAATTTTTATCATAAAAATATCCGGGAAAAGTGTGGTATCATGGCATTGTGAGATAGTGCCTTGTAAGCATCCGCAAGCTTACAGGGCATTGTTTTTAGAGAAAAAGAAAAGGGCCCTTCCCCTCCCAAGAGAAAGAGAACCGAGAAAGAAAAGAACCAAAAGAAAGAGTAAAGAGAAAGAGAACACACCCACCCTAACCCAAAAGAAAAAGGGCGTGTGTGTGCGCGCGAAAGGGGGTTGCAATATGCCAGCAAAAGGACAAGCAAAATTAACGCTAGAGCAAATCCAGGAGGGCGTGGAAAAATATTTCTCTGATTGTGACGCTTCTAGAGTTGAGTACGTGACTAAAGCAGGTATTCCACAGGTTAGACAAATACCATACACCATGATAGGCTTAGCTAATGCCTTGGGAGTTACAAGGGATACGCTATATAGATGGTGTAATGGCGATTACCCTGTAGACGATAAGGATAAGGGTAAGGATGCAGATAAGGGGAAGCATATACAACAGCAAGTCTCTGACACGCTCACGCGCGCAAGGCTCAGGGTTGAGCAATACACTGTCGAGCATGCCGCAATGGGGGATATTGACAACCGTATCGCTCAGCTGCTAATGTCTGGATGGGGATATGCCAGCAAACAGGAGGTAGAGCACAGCGGCAACATTGCGGTGCAATGGCAGGGCACAACGCCAGAGGATGCAGCGGACTGGGCCAAGTAGGGCAAATATACATCCTGTAC
>JAEXFV010000059.1 GCA_023451115.1 Bacillota bacterium | reverse complement strand
AAACACCAGGCAAAGGGGAATGGCCAGGAAGGGCGCAATAATCAGGTTCGCCACCTTGATTTTGGTCACGCCCATCATATTCAGCCCAATGGCCATAATCGCCAGGGAACCTACACAGGTCATTTCCCCAATCATGCGGTCCGTGAGCACAGCGGACACATAATGGGCGCCCAGGCTCATACCCCCTTGATACAAAAACAGAGGAATAGCCGCCAGGGCCGCCCCGCATCCTTTGGTGGAGGCCACCACCAGCGCCACCACAAAGTCCATCAACGCTTTGGTGTATAAAATCTCGTGGTTGCCCATGCCGCTTTGCAAAGACCCTAAAATGGCCATGGCTCCCACGCAAACAATCAGGGAGCACTCTACACAGGCCCCGGACAGGTTCTGGCCTTGTGTCGCCCCACCCAGCCTGCTTTGCAGCTTGTCCCCCAAATGGCGCAGCCTGTCGTCAATGCGCAGCAGCTCTCCCAGCACTGCGCCAATCACCATGGCCAATACCATGATGATCATGTTTTCCCCTTTCAGCGACCCGCTAATCCCAACATAGACGATGCATAACCCCAGCCCAGTTGAAATCATCTGGTGGAACCGTTCCGGCAGCCCCTTCTTTAAAAAGCCGCCTAATATCCCGCCGCATAATACCGCGACGCTATTGGCCAACGCTCCGTTGAGCATATGAAAAACTCCCCCCGCCAGATGCCCTAGATTTTATTGCGCGGGCCTTTGCCCTTTGCGCAACCGCAAATCAGTATAACACCTGGGAAGCGGTGAGAAAAGATTTTTTTCTCCGTTTTTTAGCTCCAGGGCAGGACTTCAGGCACTCCCTCTCTTTTCAACCCACCGTTTCCCGGGGCAGTCCCAGGATGGGGTAAAGCTCTGAAAAATCCCGTATGACAGCATCCGCAGCGGTAGGGGGCGTTGGCCCCTGCTCCACAAAAAGGCAGGCGGACATGCCCGCCCCTTTGCCGGCCAGAATATCCAGCTCCCGATCCCCCACAGCAATGGCGCTAGCGGGGTCCACGCCATGGGTTTTGAGAATATACGCATTGCCCTGGGGGCTAGGCTTGCGGGCAAAACCATCCTTTTGGCACACCACATCCACAAAACAATCCAGCAGGTCAAAGTGCCGCAGAAAATCCCATATGGAGTCTCCCCGGTGGGTAAAAATGTAGTTGCTGCCCCCTGCCCGGGCTACACAACGCACCAGTTCCAAAACGTGAGGATAGGGCTTGACCATGGAAAGCCCCTCTTGCTGCAGCCGTTTGCTAGCGGCCTGATATTGGGCGAAGAGGGCGTCCTGCTCCACCCCATACCGGGCGTAGTATTCCGCCACATGGTATTTGGACTGTTTGAACAGCCGGTACACCTGGGAAAACGCCGCCTTCACCCCCAGGGCAGCCAGCGCGTCGGTCATGGCCCGGCTCATCAGGGGATAAGTGTCAAACAACGTGCCGTCAAAATCCCATATGATGGCTGAATACTTCATAGCGCCTCCTGATGCGTCTGGATGGGCTTGGATAAAACCCTGCGGAAAAAAACAATCTGGAAGGGGATGGAAATCAAAAACGTGAGAAAATCCGCCGCCGGCTGCACCACCTGGATGCCCGTAAGCCCTACCACCTGGGGCAGCACCAGCACCAGCGGAATAAAGAACACGCCCTGACGGCAGCAGGCCAGAAAAGCGGCGCTCACGCTAAACCCCAAGCACTGAACCATCTGGTTTACATAGGTAGAATAGGCCATAAAGGGCATGACGCCGCAGGCGTAATAAAGGGCAGTGGTGCCAATTCGGATCACCTCAGCGTCTTTGCGGAACCAGGAAATCACCAAGCCTGCGGAAAAAAACAGCGCTATGGCGCAAACCGTACACACGCCGGTGCCAATCCCGCAGGAAAACAGGAAAGCCTGCCGCACCCGTTTTTGATTTCCGGCGCCGAAATTATACCCGGCAACAGGCTGAAAGCCCTGGCCAATGCCCAGAATGATATTGCGCACCAGCAAATAGATTTTGTTTGCAATGGTGATGGCCGCTACGGCCGCATCCCCATATACGGCGGCGTTAATATTGAGGAGCGCGGATGCAATGCTGGCCATACCCTGGCGGCATATGGTGGGAAAGCCGATTTTACAAATGAGCCAATAATCTTCTGGGCGGCGGCTGATCCAGCGCACCCCCAGCTTGACAATGCTTTTCCCCCGGAGGAAAAAGCTGAGCAGGATGGTAAAGCTGACAACCTGGCTCACCACCGTAGCGATAGCCGCTCCCGCAATCCCCAACCCCATGCCGAAAATCAGCAGCGGATCCAGCAAAATGTTCAGCAGCCCCCCGGCGCATAGCCCGCACATGGAAAGCGTTGCCTCCCCTTCGGAACGCAAAATGTTGTTCAGCACAAATGAAGCGCACATCACCGGCGCGCCCAACAGAATATAGCCGGCGTAGTCGCAGGCATAAGGCAGCATGCTTGGGGTGGAACCCAGCACACCCATTAGCCACCGCAGATGAAGCAGCCCGCCAGCCAGCAACAAAACACCCACTATAACGGCGGCAAACAGGGCGCTGTTGGCAAACCGATACGCCGCTTCATCCTCCTTGGCGCCCAGCTTCCTGCTGATGAGGCTGTTAGCACCCATGCCCAGGCCAAACCCGAATGCCTGTATGATGGACATCAGGGAAAACACTACCCCTACCGCCGCAGACGCGCTGGTGTTGATCTGGGAAACAAAATAGGTATCCGCCGTGTTATATATCACCGAAATCAACTGGCTGGCCACAGTAGGAAGGGCCATGCTGCAAACCAGCTTGGGGATGGGGGTGTTGAGCATCCGCTTATGTTGCGTTTCACTGTCCAGCGGGTTATTGATCCACGACATTGAGAGGGCTCCTTTACCATATCGCTTTTTCAGTAGGGCTGTAAAAAGAGGATAACCTTGGCTTGATTGGGCCTAAAATTAGTTAATGCTATTTTTTTTGAGATGTCAAGCCTGCAAACCAGGATCATTTACACAGCCTCCGCCGCCCCATAAACAGCGGGAAGGAAAGGGGATAGCGACAAGAGGAAGACAAAGGCGCTTATTTAAGAGGGATTGACTGGAAAAAACATTCTGTTATAATTAGAATAGTTTTATTTATAACTATTTTGAAAAAAGGAATTGCTATGACGAAACTTGCGGAACAACAAAACAACCTGTTGATTTACACCAACCATTTTAAACGCTTTTACCGGCTGATGTTCCAGCCCCTGGGGCAGCGCTACGGCCTTTCCCAGCTGGAAATAGACGTGCTATTGTTTTTATACAACAATCCCGCCTATAATACCGCCCGGGATATCTGCGCCATGCGGGGCTTTGCCAAATCCAACGTATCCAACGCGGTGGAGCTGTTGCGGGAGGAGGGATATCTGTGCTGCCAGCCAGATCCAGCAAACCGCAAATTGCAGCGGTTATTGCTGCTACCCCAACAACAGGACCGGGTGGAGGCGCTGGTAGCTTGCCAGCAGCAGTGCTTTGCCGCCATGCAGCAGGGGCTAAGTGAGCAGGAACAGCAGGCGTTTCGAACCTATTTACAACGTATGGACGGCACCATAACCGATTTGCTGGCACAGCTGGAAAAGCCCGGTGCTGGAAAGCAGCCTGAATTGGGATAGCAGCCGTTGGCGAAAGGGGGCGTTCCATTGAACATTGTGCCTTATCTGCCCAATCTGTTTACCGCGCTTCGCATGCTGTGCGCCATGGCGCTGTTTGCCTTATCGCCCACATCCGGGGCATTTTGGGCGCTCTATCTGTTTTGCGGCGTCAGCGATGCGTTGGATGGTTTTTTGGCAAGAAAACTCCAGGCATCCAGCTTATTTGGGGCAGCCTTTGACAGCGTGGCGGACCTGGTGTTTTTGCTCGTTTGCCTTTGGATATTTGTGCCGCGTATTTCCTGGGAAATATGGATGGTAGTATGGTTAACCGCCATTTTTCTGCTGCGTTTAGCAGCGTTTTGCATTGGGCTTGCCCGGTGGAAGGCTCCGCTGTTGTGCCACACCTACAGCAACAAGTTGGCAGGGGCCGGGCTGTTTTTCTTCCCCCTGATTTTTGTTTGCCAGCCGCTGGCGGCCTGGTTGGTAACAGGGGTGCTGGCAAGCCTGGCCGCATTGGATGAGTTGCTGCTCATGTTGGGAACCCGCAGGCCGACCCGGGACGACCTTGGCCTGCTGGGCACAAAAAGGCCCAAGGGTAATGCCCCCGGGCCACAACAGCAATAGTTTTTGCAGCTAGTGTTGCTCCTCGACTTGTTTCATAGAGCGCTTATTTTCATACATCCGCTCATCTGCCAGCTCTAACGCTTTATCCAAATCCCCTTTGGTTTCCTGGGTATGGGCCACGCCAATGGCAAACGTCAGCTTTACTGCCAGACTGCCCGTTTCATTGTATTTCTTGGCCGCTTCAAAGGCCTGCTGCTGCATACGCTGGGCCTGGCCAGCGGGCAAATCATCACAAAATGCCCAGAACTCGTCCCCACCTACCCGGTAACATTTGCCCCAAGCCTGGAACACGTGCCGCAGGATATCCCCAAATGCGTTGATTAGCCGGTCGCCTTCGCTGTGCCCATATAAATCGTTGGTCTGCTTCAGGTTATTCAAGTCCATGGAAAACACGGTGCGGCATCCCTGGCGGCCCCATTCCGCCTTATCAATTTCATAAGCAGCCCGGGAATAGCACTGGGTCATGGCGTCCTGCATAGCCAGAGCCTTATAATATACCTCCCGGGTTTTTCGGGCGCTTTGTTCTACCAATTGCCGTATATAGCCATACATCTGCTGAAGCAGATAAAGTAGAATGCCGATTTTCATAAAAAACATATTGTTCTGGCTCAGTTCCAGCCAGAACAGCACCAAATCCACTGCGCCGCACACCGCCATAAACGCAGCGCTATAAAGCACCCGAACCCGCTTTTTATTCGCCACGCAATAGGCAATGCTTATCAGCACCGCCAGAATGCCCATCACCTGGAAAATTTGGGTAACGATCAGCATGCTGCGCAGCTCCGCCACCCCTGACAACGCCAACGCCAGCTGCACCACCACGTTGGCAAAACACGGCGCCGCGGCCACGCACAGCAATTTGCGGGGCCACCCCTCCTGCTCCCAGCCAACCAGCGTTAACAGCAGCGGCGCAATCATGGCAAAAGAAACCATGTCCATAAAATATACCAGCGCCGGTATTTTGGCCAGATACACTACACAGCAGGTTTCGCACATAAAATACAGGGCGCAATTGATGGCCATACTCCCTTTAAGCAACACGCCCAGACGCCCTTCTCGCTGGTGTTCCGCCAGCAGCAGCATCATCATCATCACTACGCCGCAGAACAAAATGAAGATGTTGAGCAGCAGCGAGGGAATGTCATGACAAATCATGGATTTTAAATAGGCTGCTTCATCCCCGATAAAAAGTGCCGGCACCTGAATACGCTTGATTCCCTTTTCCGGTACGGTGATGCGAATTTCCAGCACGCCGTCCTCTATCTGGGTGGGCAGGGGAATATGGGTGAAATAATTCCCTAGAGAATGATCCTGCTCCGGAACGGAATAAATTGGTTCCCCGTTGAGGTAAAAATCCATGAACGTGTGGTTGGCCTGCAATATGAGAGAAGGGGTATTGGCCCCTTCAAAGCTGTAATTCAGCGTTGCGCGCAACCAAAGCTCCCCTTGCACATCCAAAAATTCCGGCAAGGAAATCATGGTTGCGCCCCCTTGCTGGAGCAGCTCCACCTGGCTGATCTCCACCTGCCGGACATCCTTTGCTTCCGGCAGGATATCCTCCGTATGATCCATTGCTAAGTAAATGAACGCCATTAGAACTATCAGCGTCATCGACACAATCAGATATCTATTCCCTTTTTTCTTCATTGTTCATCCCATCGCAGCTTAAGCAAAATTACCTTAAAACCCGGCGCCCCGCCTTTTCCACAAGGCGTAATTTTTCCGGCCTATGGCCAGTAAAGCAGCAAATTTTATGTTTTTTCATTACGCGTTCCACAGCTAACAGTTGTTTTTATTATAAACTATTGGCGGTTGAATAACAACCTGTCAGTTGATGTATCACCACAACCAACAGGGATACAATAATCCCGAAGGTGGTGATGGCATGCGGGATTATGCGTTGCTTTCGCAAATTGGCCAGCGCATTCGTGCGCAGCGGGAAATGCTGGGATACACCAGAGACGATCTCGCGGAAATTCTGGATGTATCCGTTAACTTCTGCTCTGATATTGAGTTGGGCAAGAAGGGTATGTCCCTGGAAACCCTTGTAAAAATGTCCCAGGCGTTACACGTGTCTACCGACTTTATCCTCCAGGGCAAAAGCCAGTTCAGTGACATCGGCGCCATTGCCGCCATGCTGGAATCCTGCGACAAAGCAAAACTCAAATACCTGAAGGACATTATAAAATCCTTTATCCAGGCCACCACATAAATTGCCACAATGGAACACAGCCAAAAAGCGGCTGTAGCCGCCTTATCCGACGCTCCGGAGCCGCAAGAATTTGGATGTAAAAAGAAAGCCATATCCCTTAGGGTTTTCGGGCGTTCACTAAACCGCAATGCCAAAGCCATCGGCTTTGCCCGCCTTATTTCACAGCATCCTGCGATGCATAACCCATACACGGGGCATGGGATTCGGTACAACCGCCACCCCGTTTGGGGCAGACGCCACGGCCGCAGGGCCGTTCCTGACAGCACACTTCAATCTGGCCGCCCTGGATCAGCAGCCGCTTTCCATTTACCAGGCAGTCCGCCAGCTTTTTCCTTGCATTGTTATAAATTGCCTGTACGGTAGTGCGGGCTACGTTCATCTGCCCGGCGGCTTCCTCCTGCTGCAACCCCTCCAGGTCGATCAGACGGATGGTTTCATATTCATCTATTCCCATTACGACGGTTTCATCAACCGCCTGAGAGCAGGCAGGCGTAAACTCCGTGTTGCTGGGCAGCAGGCACACACGCCTGCATTTTGTGGGCCTTGCCATGGTTTCATTCCACCTTTCCGTTAAGGGTATCATACCTCATTTTTTTCTGCCTTGCAAATGATCTTTGGGCCAGCTCTTCCTGTTTCTGCTGCAGTGAAAAAGCGGCTCTCCGTTTGCTGACCGTCATCATAACAAAGGGTTGGAAGCAATGCCATACGCGCCGCTGACAGGGTCCAGAAACAAAGCGATTTTGGGAGGGGAATAAGTAAAAAGGAGAAAGCAGGCCACAAGCGCCGCCAACACCGCCAGGGAGGCTGCCCTTGCCCAAACCGGGCAGTGCCGATTGCTTTGGGCAAGCCGGTGGTATGCCCAAGAGTAGATCGCCGCAGTGGCCACCACAAATATGGCGATATCTACGGCCGGGATATGATACCCCAATATCCCCGTATACGTATAAAACAGAACGATAATGGTGGCCATGCCCAGCAACAGGGAGAGGGCCTTTACCGGCAAAAAGCAGCTGAGATGCTTGCCATATACCCCATACTCCACCATACCAAACAGCAACACAGGCCAAAACAGCAGCTTGATATGCTCCCATGTGCTTTCATTCACCGTCCCAACCGCCGCCCACACCGGGCCGCCCCACCAATCATACACAAAATGGAGCAACGCTCCCGCCACCAGTGTAAAGGCAGCGCCTGCAATGCTCCATTTTTTCAGGGGGTTCAAACGCATCCCTCCTCGTTGCATCGTACTATCATCATTCTATGCAACGAGGCGCCAAAAAACCTTCAAAGGGAAATTTATAAAAATTTGCGCAGCTCCATGGCCAGCCCTTCTTCCAATTGGATCAGCCTTTTTGCCAGGTCCTTGGATTTTTCATCCGCTGCCTTGTATTCGTTGAGATACCGATTAAGGGATTTTACACCCATATTGCATCCATCCGTAATCAGGTCGGCAATGGTACCGTCGCTTTCGTTTACTGCCAGCTTGACGTTGGTTTTGATCCAGCTCATGCTCTTAGCCATGGCCGGGGGTTCCTTTCCCTCATCATGATATGCATCCAGCAGCGCCTGCAATTCCTCCCGCAAGGCCTCATGCTGGGTTTTGTTCTCAATCAGGAGTTGCTTAAGCCCCTGATCCTGGACACAGTCCAGCACTTCGTCCAATGAGGTGACCCCCATTTTTATCCCCGCATCGCATTCCCGCAACAAACGGATGGTATCTTGCTCTATCATAAAATAGCCTCCTGCAAATGATTTACCATCAATTTGCCCATAAAAAGCTTTTTTTACGCGCCTACCTGTTTCTTTTGAATTTCTGCCGCAGCGCTATGGCAAGCCTCAATAAAATCCAGCGCATACCGGGTTTGATAATAGCCCTGCATCCATGCGATAACCAGCGTGCCTATGGTGCCTTCATCCCGGAAGGGAAAAAACTCAACCGTTTCCTCTGCCTGATTGGCCGCCGGAAGGCACCAGCGAAACAGCTCCGGGTACACCGTAAGGCCCATGCCCTGCTGAGCCAGAGCAAAGGCGGTTTCTACATTCTCGGTTTCCAACACGATATTGGGGACAAATCCAATTTGTTTCATGTATCCTTCCAGCATGGCCCGGGTGCGGTTGCCTTTTTTGAGCAGGATAAAGGGAAGCTTATCAAACAAAAACAAATCCAGCGCTCTGCTGCACTCGCTGAGCACCGCATCATAACAGGCCCCATAACGGGCTTGCAGCATTGCTTTGGGCGCCACCAGGAACAGCCGCTCCGTTATCAGCTTTTCATACGTGGCGCCTTCCAGGGAGATGGGCGTAGTGTCGATCATCAGATCCAGCTTGCCATGTTGCATGGCATCTTCCATCTCCCTGGAGGTGGCCTCCTGCAGCAAGATATTGACCAATGGATAGCGCTTGCGGAAGTTTGGCAGCACCGCAGGCAAAACCACCTGGCCGCAAGTATGCGAAATGCCCACACGCAGCTCCCCCCGCTGGCCATCGTTATTATCGTCGGACATCTGATGGATTTGGCGCTCCAGGTTCACCACTGCAGAAGCATACTCCATCAGCTGCCGCCCTGCATAAGTAAGGGAAAAAACCGGCGTGCGGTGAAACAGGCGCAGGTTCAGCTCCTTCTCCAGCTTGTTGATATGGCCGGACAAGGCCTGCTGGGAAATGAAAAGGCGGTTTGCCGCATGGGTAATGTTCCCTTCTTCCGCCGTTACCAGGAAATAACGAAGGGATGTAAAATTCAACCGGGGTCCCTCCTCGCTGTTTGTCGCTTTTTTACCAGTGTAACCCCATTCATATCACAAGTAAATACTTGTAACAATCAAAACTAAATAAATGTTTTTCTTGTAGTTTTTGGAATGCTATAGTACCAGATGCAGGGGAAAGGCCCTCTGCGGGATCCAGCGGAAAATCCGAACGGGGTTCATCCGCTCCGGCGCACACGGCGCCGGAACCGGATCAAAGGAAGGGCGGCAGCCCTTGGCAACCCGAAGTGTTTTCCCCAATCCCGGCCAAAGCGCCGCTTTGGCCTTGCTCCTTGATGAACGCCCCAAGGCCCAAGCGGGTAGGGGAAGGGCAGGGAGCATATTATTTGCAGCAAGAAAGGCATTGATGATGGAACAGGGAAAGAAAGTCCTGCAAATTGATCCAGCCTGGTGTAAAGGCTGTGGCATCTGCGTGGCCTTTTGCCCCAAAGGGGCATTAGAGCTGCTGGGAGAAAAGGTCCGGCAAAAGCCGGAAGGCGGCTGCGTGCTGTGCGGGCAGTGTGAAATGCATTGCCCAGACTACGCCATCTATTTAAAAACCGTGGAGGAATAAACAATGGCAAAACAAACCGTACTCATGCAAGGCAACGAGGCCTGTGTAGAGGGCGCACTTGCGGCTGGCATGCGCTTTTTTGCCGGTTATCCCATCACACCCTCTACGGAAATTGCGGAAACCTGCGCCTTACGGCTGCCCCAGGTAGGCGGCCATTTCATACAGATGGAGGATGAGCTTTCCTCCATGGCGGCGGTCATCGGCGCCAGCGCCGCCGGGGTCAAAAGCATGACCGCCACCAGCGGCCCAGGCTTCTCGTTGAAACAGGAAAACATTGGCTATGCCTGCCTGGCGGAAATCCCCTGCGTGATCGTAGATGTGCAACGCAGCGGCCCCTCCACCGGCCTTGCCACTTCCCCTTCCCAGGGGGACTATCAGCAGGCCCGCTGGGGTACCCACGGCGACCATCCCATGATCGCCATTTCTCCGGCCTCCGTAAGCGAAACCTACCGGCTGGCCATTCGCTGCTTTAACCTGAGCGAAAAATACCGCACCCCTGTGATTTTCCTTATGGATGAAATTGTGGGACACATGCGGGAAGGGATTGAGATTCCGGAGGAGGGAAGTTACCCCCTCTTGCAGCGGCGTGTTGCGGGCAACGATGGAGCGTATAAACTTGCCTACCGGGTGCCGGAAGGAAAATGGGTGCCGGGGTTAAAGCCCTTTGGGGCCGGGGAGCGTTACAACATGACGGGCCTGGTGCACGACTATTCCGGCTTCCCCACCAATTCCACAGACGTAGCCCAGGCGCTGATCACCCGGTTAATGGAAAAGGTGCTCAAAAACAAGGGCGATATCATACAGATCCAGGAATACGCCATGGAGGACGCGGAGTACGCTGTGGTTTGCTTTGGCGGCACCACCCGGGCTGTGATGAGCGCGGTGCAGGAGGCCAGGGCAAACGGGCTGAAAGTGGGCATGTGGCGGCCCATCACCGTATGGCCTTTCCCGGACGAAGCGCTGCGCGCCAGAGCAAAGGGATTAAAGGGCCTTCTCATGGTAGAGCACAACTACGGCCAGATGCTGCGGGAAGTGCAGCGTGTGACAGGGGGCGCTTGCCCGGTGGACTTTATCGGCCGCATCAACGGCACGGTAATCCCGCCTCAGGAAATTTTGAGCAAAATCCAGGAGGTGTTCCACAATGCCCAGTGATTTAATCCATAAATATATGCGGATCGACCATTTGCCCCACATCTGGTGCCCGGGCTGCGGCAACGGCGTACTGACCCGGGACGTGGCGGTGGCCATCGACGAATTGGGGAAAGACCCGGAACACCCGCTGGAACGGGAGAAAGTGGTTATCGTTTCCGGCATCGGCTGCTCCAGCCGGGCTGCGGGCTATCTGGACTTTAACTCCATCCACACCACCCACGGCAGGGCCATCGCTTTTGCAACAGGCATTAAGCTGGCAAATCCCGCTCTCACCGTGATCGTGCTCACCGGCGACGGGGATTGTTCCGCCATCGGCGGCAATCACCTGATCCATGCTGCCCGGCGCAATCTGGACTTGACCGTCGTGGTGTACAACAACAACACTTACGGCATGACAGGGGGACAATATTCCCCCACCACCCCCCGGGGAGACAAGGGCACTACCGCCCCTTACGGGGTAATCGACCGCCCCTTTGACATCGCCCAATTGGCGGCAGGGGCAGGCGCCTCCTTCACCGCCCGGGGAGATACCTACCATGTGCGGGAAACCATTGATCTCATCAAGAAGGGCATCCAGCATAAAGGGTTTTCCCTAATCGACTGTTACTCCATCTGCCCTACTTATTACGGCCGCAAAAACAAAAAAGGGGACGCGGTGGAAATGCTCAAACGCCAGAAGGAAAACGGCATGCGGCCGGAAAAATACGCCGCCCTTCCTATGGAAGAACGGGGCGGCAAATACGTTGTGGCAACCTTAACCCACAGCAACTACCCGGAATTTACAGCGGAATATCAAAAAATCATTGACCGTGCAATGAAGAAATGAGGTCTTGTTATGAACAAACGGTATGAAATGCGTTTTACCGGCTCCGGCGGCCAGGGCGTGATCTTAGCCAGCGTTATTCTGGCGGAAGCAGCCGTATTATCGGACATAAACGTGGTCCAGTCCCAGGCTTACGGCCCTGAGGCACGGGGCGGCATGAGCCGGGCGGAAGCGGTGTTCAGCCGGGACCCCATTTGGTTTTCCAAGGTGGTTTGCCCGGACTTTTTGCTGGCGCTCACCCAGGTTTCCCTGGACAAATACGCCCAAAATATTGCAAAAGGCGCTGTGGTCATGATTGACGGCAGCCTCACGCCCCCCCAATACCTGGACCCCAAGCAGGTGGTGGCGCTGCCCATTTTGCGCACGGCTAAGGAAACCGTTGGCAATTCGGTAACCGCCAACATCGTAGCAGTGGGCGCCATCAACGGGGTGTTGGGGTTGTTCAGCGGCAACGCCTTGCAAGAAGCCGTAAAACGCCATATTCCAAAAGGCACCGAGGCGTTGAACAGGGCGGCGCTGGAAGCGGGCAAACAGCTGGCCTCCGCCTTCCATGGCGCACAATTCCACCAGAGCATTGCCTAACCGGGCTTTTGCAAACGCTGCGTGTTTTCCACCATACGCAAATCCTCAAGCCCTTATGGGTTGAAGGTAGGAGGCATTCATGATACAAGACCGTATTCGTTGTTCCGGGCTTGCCCAGCGCATCATGTCCGCCCAGGCAGCAGCCCTTCTCATCCAGGATGGGATGACGGTGGGCGTAAGCGGGTTTACCCCCTCCGGCTGCCCTAAGGCTGTGCCTGAAGCGCTGGCCCAGCAGGGCCGCAACGTACACATCACGCTGCTTTCCGGCGCGTCCACCGGGGATGAAATCGATACCCTCCTGGGGAACGCAGGGGTAATCGCCCGCAGGGCGCCTTACATCACCTGCGAAAGTTTGCGCAAATCCATCAATAGCGGCCAAGTAGCCTATCAGGACGTACACCTGGGAGAAATGGCCCAGCAAGCCCGCTACGGCCAGTACGGGAAGATCCATATCGCCCTGGTGGAAGCCTGTGCCATCACCGAGGAGGGGGGCATTGTGCCCACCACGGCGGTAGGCTGCGCCCAAACCTACGTAGCGCTGGCCGACCGGGTGATTGTGGAGTTGAACCTGACGCAGCCCGCGGGGCTGGAAGGATTCCACGATATTTACAGGGTGCAGGACCCGCCCTACCGCAAGCCCATCCCTCTGACGCAAGTGGGAGAACGCATTGGGGTGCCCTATATCCCCTGCGACCCGGAAAAAATTGCGGCCATTGTGATCAGCCAATGCCCGGAAAAACCCCGGTCTTTAGCAAAGCCGGACGAATGCAGCCAGAAAATCGCAGACCATATCGTGTCCTTTTTGCAGGCGGAGCACCAGGCCGGGCGGCTTTCCGCCCAGGATGTGCCGCTGCAGTCCGGCGTGGGCAGCGTGGCCAACGCGGTGCTTTCAGGCCTAAAAGCCTCGAATTTTACCCACCTGCGCTTTTATTCCGAAGTGATGCAGGACGCAATGGTAGACCTGATCGATTGTAAAAAGGCGGATTTTTGCTCTGCTACCTCCATGTGCCTTTCCCAGCAGGGGATGGCGGCGTTGTTGGCCAACCTGGATGGTTACCGTGACAAGATCGTGCTGCGGGATTCCGAAATCAGCAACAGCCCCGAGGTAATCCGCCGCCTGGGCGTGATTGCCATGAACACCGCAATTGAAGTGGATTTATATGGAAACGTAAATTCCTCCCATATGGGAGGCACCCGGATTTATAACGGCATCGGCGGCAGCGGGGACTATGCCCGCAGCGCTTCCCTTTCCATTTTTATGACCAGTTCGGTTGCAAAGGGCGGCAGGGTTTCCAGCATTGTGCCCATGGTGTCCCATGTGGATCACCCGGAACACGATGTGGACGTGATCGTTACCGAGCAGGGGATTGCGGATTTACGTGGCAAATCCCCCCGGGAGCGGGCGGCCCTTATCATCCAGCACTGCGCCCACCCCATGTACCGCCCCCAGCTGCAGGCCTACTTTGAGGCGGCCTGCGCCCACTGCGGCATGGCGCAAACGCCCCAGCTGCTTCACAGCGCATTCTCCCTGCACACCCAGTTGGAAGAAACCGGAACCATGTTGGAACAAACAGAAAGGATGCTTGCATAATTATGGCAAATTTATTGGAAACCGCGATGGTGGTGTGCTTTGGCCTTTCCTGGCCCTTCAACATTTACAAGGCTTGGAAGGCGCGCACTGCCAAGGGCATCAGCGTGCTGTTTTACTTTTTTATCTGGATTGGGTATTTGTTTGGCATTGCCAGCAAAGCCGTAAAATTATCCCAGGGCAGCCCAACGCCCTTTTACGTGTGGTTTTTCTATGTGCTCAACACCATCATGCTCACCGTTGGCATCGCAATCTATTTCCGCAACCGCATGCTGGACCGTAAAGCCGCAAAGCAGGAAGCCGCAGCGGAGGAATAACGGGCACGCGCATTGCGCCTGTGCGCTTCTAAAAGCCCTGGAGCTCCGAAGGGCCTGCAGGGGAAAGATCGGCTGATAAAACCGGCGGCTGCCTCATAGGCAGCCGCCGGTTTTATCACACACTGACCATCGTAATTGAAAAAAGGGTTGGCCCTAAGCCTGGTGCCGCACCCCGGCCGTTACCCCTCGTATTTTTCAAATACGCACTGGGCGCCCATGTCCTCAACATCATCGGTCCAGTACAGCAGGCCCTCCT
Source organism: Bacillota bacterium (assembly GCA_023451115.1). Lineage (GTDB taxonomy): Bacteria > Bacillota > Clostridia > Christensenellales > CAG-138 > JAEXFV01. The sequence continues at coordinate 8,702 of JAEXFV010000059.1, read as the reverse complement.
TCAAATAGAGCAGGCCGGTGCCGTTTTCATAAACCACGGTTTCCTCCACTTTGCCTTCCTCAGGGTATACTTCTTCCACCCGTTGTCCGGTATAGGCGATGCCGCCCCGAGCGCTGTCATACTGGCCGGTAAACGACCACCGGGTATTTTCCCGGGCGCTGCTGCCCCAGTTGATTTCAATCACATACTTTGTTCCATCAAACTGGATTTTCATGCCGCAGCGCTGGCTCACCGTATCCTGCCAGGCGCCTAAAAATTCATCAGCAGGCAATGCTTCGCCTTGTTGTTGGGGCGTGGCTGCAGGCTGGGTTGTTTGCTCAGGTGCAGCCGTAGGCTGAGCCGTTTGCTGGGGTGCAACGGTTTGCTCCGGCTGGGCTGGCGTTCCCGCCTGGTTTACGCCCCCATCCTGGCCGCAGCCTGCTGCCACCAGGCACACCAATAAGGCCAGCATTGCACACACGATACGTTTCATCACGATACTCCTATTCCCCCGAAATTATCCAATTCCGGGATTCTCATCATTTTTTTATCAGGGCCTCCAACTTGGATCGCCTTTTTTAAATGAGAAAACAACTGACTCCACCAGCCTTTCCCATTGCCGGATTATTATATCACAAACCCGCCAAAGGTTTGTTTCACACCTTTTAACAGAGTATGAATATTGGAAAAGAGCCGGGCTTCTGTTTTCATCCCTTTCTGCAATGAAACAGTGCTGACCCAATTCGCTGCTGGGCCGGCCCAATGTGACCAAATCAAATTTGGATGCAGCGGCAGTAAAAACGCTTCGTCGCTGTGTGGAAGAACCGTAATGTCCGGTGGAGGCCGCTTATCTGGCACTTCTGTTTCCAGGGCGAGTCCTTACCGATGGCACTGCGGCAAAGTCAGACCCCGTGCCACAGAAAACAGGCGTGTTGCAGTTGTGAATTTTCTATGCATTATTTCACTGTCTATTTGATGAGGAGCAAACCAGAATACGATTTTTTTTACTTTCCTTGCAATAATAGCAGAGTACTTACGTAACTCGGATGCACAAGCCGTAATCTATTAGCGGCATCAAGCCCTTTCCTGATGAAAAACCGCTGTTCTTGCTCATATATATCTGGTTGGTTTTTTCATATATACCTCACTTCTCCTTCGGATAAGAAGCAGATATGATAATACTGTTAATTTCATGAAGAATGAAAAAATCCAACCCAATATGGAATTTACTTTTTATTTATCCCGTATAATATATTGTTTTGTGCTCTGATAAACCGTTTTTTTTAAGCCCATGTCAGTAAACGCAGACTCTACTTTTTCAGTCCCGTTTTAGGATCGATTTTTTCCGCATATGATTGCTTGTGTCCGTGTATTATTGACACTTATTTGGGCATTTTTGCTGTAATTCCTTCGAACCTATTGTGCTTCACAATAGGTTACAGTATCATTCTTTTCATTATCTGGCTGTGACCGCAGCCAACGCTGCGGTTTGAATTCCGGAAATATCCGGAATCCGATATATAATATTATATGGAGGAAAGAACATGAAAAAGTTTTTTGCTATCCTCATGGTGGCGGTCCTTGCCCTTTCCGTCATCGGCTGCTCCTCTCAGCCTGCCGCTGAGAGCGCTGGCGACACCATCAAGATCGGCGTATACGAGCCCGCTTCCGGCGACAACGGCGCAGGCGGCAAGCAGGAAGTCCTCGGCATGCAGTACGCCAACGAGGTTTGCCCCACCGTTGAGGTTGGCGGCAAAACCTACAACGTAGAGCTGGTAATCGTGGACAACGAGAGTTCCAATGAAAAGGGCCCCACTGCCGCCGCTTCTTTGGTAAGCTCCGGCGTATCCGTGGTGCTGGGCTCCTACGGCTCCGGCGTTTCCATTGCTGCTTCTGACGTGTTCGGCAATGCAGGCATCCCCGCTATCGGCGTTACCTGCACCAACCCCCAGGTTACCCAGGGCAACAAGCACTACTTCCGCATCTGCTTCCTGGATCCCTTCCAGGGCACCGTACTTGCCAACTTCGCCGCTGATAATTTCGGCGCCAAGAAGGCATACTGCCTCTCCAAGCTGGGCGATGACTACTCCGGCGGTCTGTGCAACTATTTCATAGAAGCCTTTGAAGGGCTGGGGGGCACCGTTGTTTCCGAAACCTTCCCCGAAGGCAACTCCGACTTCACCTCCTACATTGCCAAGGCCATCAATGAGGGTTGCGAAGTATTCTTCTCCCCCGTATCCACCGAGGCTGCCGCTCTGATCATCGACCAGGCTGCCGCTACCGGCATGACCATGCCCATACTGGCCGGCGATACCTGGGATTCCAACGTCATTACCAGTGCTGCTACCGGTAAGAATGTCAGCATCTGCGTAACCACATTCTTCGACGAGGGCACCGACAGTGAAGTCGGTCAGGCGTTCGTAAAAGGCATCAAGGAGTGGATCAACTCCGATGCCACCGCCAAGGCCAACAACGGCGGCAACGATATGATATCCGCCGTAACCGCCATGGGCTATGACGCCTACTTCACCGCACTTGAGGCCATCAAGAACGCCGGCTCCTCCGATCCCGCCGCCGTGATGGAAGCCCTATGGGCCACCACCTATGAAGGCGTTACCGGTCACATCGAGTTTGACCAGGAGAACGGCGATGCCATACGTAGCGTAGCTTTCGTTAAGGAAGCCAATACCACCGACGGCACCTGGAAGTTCGTTGCTGAGCAGGGTGTAAACTAACGGTTAGCTGCTAGTTCATAAAAATTCGTGTGCGGCGGATGGAATGCCTGCCAAACCATATGCAAGGTATTGTAAGGGCCGATGACCACATCGGCCCACAACTGCATTCCATACACGGTTACTGAACGCCGTTGCAGGACAGGAGTCCTGTTTTCGCCCAATAGTCCCACTGTAATCTTTCACTGTGGCGGCGGGGTCACCCGCCGCCACAATTCCCTTAAAAATATTCCATGCCCATTTCATAAATTTCTCCATTCCGGAGGTATCTAAAATGGAGTTTCTCAATACCAACCTGCCATACATACTGGCGGGAATATCGGTAGGCGGGCAGTATGCCCTCATAGCCATCGGCTACACGATGGTGTACGGCATACTTCGCCTCATCAACTTCGCCCACGGTGATGTTTTCATGGTGGCAGGACTTGTGATGATTTACGCCGTCACCGCCATGCCGTTGTATTTTGCGATACCGCTGACATTGATCGTAACAGTCGTCATCGGTTTCATAATTGAACGGGTGGCCTACAAGCCGCTGCGTTCCGCCCCCCGCATGTCCGTAATGATAAGCGCCATCGGCATTTCCTATTTACTGCAGAACGTAGCGCTCTACGTCACCGGCGGCCTTGCCAAGATGTATCCCACTATTCCCTGGATCAGTAACTCTGTCACCATAGGCGGCGCAACTACCAAGATGGTAACCATTATCACCCCCATACTCACAATCATCCTTGTGATAGCCCTGGTCACCTTCATTCAGAAGACCAAGATCGGCATGGCGATGCGCGCCGTGTCCAAGGATTTTGAAACCAGTCGACTCATGGGCATAAAGATAAACAGCGTTATCAGCGCCACTTTTATCATAGGCTCCTTCCTAGCGGCTGTGGGCTCCTTCCTGTACTTCACCAACTACGCCGCGGTTGTCCCCACCTCCGGCGGAATGCCCGGTCTGAAAGCCTTCGTGGCGGCGGTGTTCGGCGGCATAGGCTCCATACCCGGTGCAGTTATAGGCGCATTTATCATTGGCATCTGCGAAAACATAATGAAAGGCTTGGGCTGGACCACCTTCTCCGACGCCTTTACCTTCGCGCTGCTCATAATCATCCTCATCGTAAAGCCCACCGGCCTTTTTGGCGAAAAGGGCAACGAAAAGGTATAAGGGGGGGCAGTCAATATGAAGAAAAAGCTTACCAAATACGATTACATATCCATTTCCCTGATCATAGCCCTGTTCGCGTTGGTATACATACTGGAACAGGTAATGGATCCCTTCTCCATGCTGTTCGTGGTGCTCAAAAAGGGCGCAATATACGCCCTGGTGGCGGTTTCCATGAACCTGCTCAACGGTTTCACCGGTCTGTTCTCCCTTGGCCAGGCAGGTTTTATGCTGATCGGCGCCTACACCTATGCCATCTTCACCATACCGGAAAGCCAGCGCATGGCTGTCTATCAGTACTTTGACGGCGGCATTATCCACGTGGAGCTGCCGGTAATCGTGGCGCTGATTCTCGCCGGCCTTGCAGCTGCCCTGTTTGCCTTCCTGATCGGCCTGCCGGTTCTGCGCCTAAAAAGCGACTATCTGGCAATTGCCACCCTTGGCTTTGCCGAGATTATCCGCGCCTTCTTTCAGTGGGACGCCCTTGGCCCTGTAACCAACGGCTCCAACCTGCTGCGCAAGTTCCCCACCTTCCATTCCACGCTGTTTCCGATGGCTGTAGCAGGGATATGCATAGCGCTCATTGTGCTGCTGATAAATTCTTCCTACGGGCGGGCCTTCAAGGCCATACGCGATGACGAGGTGGCCGCTGAGGCAATGGGTATTAACCTGTTCAAGCACAAAGAGATGTCCTTTGTCATAAGCTCCTTCTTCGCAGGCGTTGGTGGCGCGCTGCTTGCCATGTACCAGACTACGGTGCAAGCCATGGCATTCAAATCCGCAATGACCTACGAAATTCTTCTTATTGTGGTGATTGGCGGCATAGGCTCCATAACCGGTTCCGTGCTGGCCTCCTTCCTGTTCATAGCCTGCAGCGAATGGTGGCTCCGGTTCCTGGACAGCGAACAGTTCATCGGCGGTTGGCAGGTACCCCTTCTTCGCCCCGGCTTCCGCAAGGTTGTGTTCTCCGTCATTATCATGATAGTGGTGTTGTTCTACCGTCAGGGCATCATGGGCAGCAGGGAGTTTTCCGTCAGGCGAATCATGCAGCGGCAAAAACACATGGGAAAGAAATCAGTCAAGGAGGGCAAGTAACATGGCAGATAACGTACTTCGCCTTGACCACATTACAATGCAGTTCGGCGGCGTGGTAGCCGTAAACGACTTCTCCATGGAGGTCAATGAGCACGAGATCGTGGCCCTTATAGGCCCCAACGGCGCCGGTAAGACCACTGCCTTCAACTGCGTAACCGGTGTATACGAGCCCACCAACGGCATGGTCAGCTTCTACGGCGAGCCAATCGTGTGCAACCATCCCCAGGGCAAAATGAAGCAGCTGTACAAGGGCAACCTTTACCCCGAGTTTAGCAGGGCTATAAGCCCAACGCCGGATAAAATTACCAGGCTGGGTATTGCCCGTACATTCCAGAACATTCGTCTTTTCAAGAGCCTCACGGTGTTTGAAAACGTGCTCATCGCCAAACATATGAGGGCAAAGCAAAACGTGTTTTCCGCCACCCTTCGCCTCAACGCGAAAGAGGAAAAACGAATGCGTGAAGATTCCATGGCGCTGCTTGAAGAGCAAAACCTGGCCCACCTTAAGGACGAGATCGCCGGCAGCCTGCCCTACGGCCTGCAGCGCCGCCTTGAGATAGCCCGCGCTCTTGCCACCAATCCCAGGCTGCTGCTGCTGGATGAGCCCGCCGCTGGAATGAACCCCCAGGAGACCAATGAGCTGACCCAGTTTATAGGCCAGATTCGGGGCAAGTACAACATCGCAATATTCCTGATCGAACACCACATGGACCTGGTAATGGCAATAGCGGAGCGGATATACGTCCTTGACTTCGGGCGCATGATAGCCAGCGGCACAGCTGCAGAAGTACAGGACAATCCCGACGTAATAACGGCTTATCTGGGGGTGGATGACGATGCGTAATATGCTTACCATACGGGATCTAAAAGTACACTATGGCGGGATCGAGGCCCTCAAGGGCGTGTCTTTTGACGTCAACGAAGGCGAGATCGTAACCCTCATAGGCGCAAACGGTGCGGGCAAATCCACCACACTTCGCGCCATTATGAGCGTGGTTAACCCTTCCAGCGGAACAATGGAGTACAATGGCGAGGATATCACCCATATGTCCACCGATGAGATCGTGAAGCGTGGAATCGTGCTTGTCCCCGAAGGACGCCGCGTATTTTCTAACCTGACGGTGCTGGAAAACCTGAAGGTTGGCGCGTACCTTCGCAATGACAAAGAGGGCATTGACCACGATATCAAGCATGTATACCGTCTGTTTCCGCGCTTGGAGGAGCGGCACTGGCAGATGGCGGGCACCCTTTCCGGCGGCGAGCAGCAGATGTTGGCTGTGGGCCGTGCCCTCATGGCAAAGCCAAAGCTGATCATGATGGACGAACCCAGTCTGGGCCTAGCCCCACTGGTAGTAAAGGACATATTTTCCATCATCCGCCGCATAAACGAAGATGGCACCACTGTGCTGCTCATAGAGCAGAACGCCAACGCCGCGCTAAAGATCGCCAACCGCGGCTATGTGCTCCAAACCGGCAACGTCACCATGACCGGCACCGGCGCAGAGCTGCTCACCGACCAGAGCGTCAGGGAGGCGTATCTCGGTAAGAAATAGATACGTGTTACTTTTACAATAAAAGTCGTTCTTTCCGGAAGAAAAAACCAAATAAAGCGATATATTATCATACAGGCTTAAAGAAAACGCTCCGCTTGACGGCAAACGGAGCGTTTCGTCTTTTGGGAAACCCCGGCCCACCCATAGAGGAATGTCGGGGTTTTGCTGTGCCGTGAGAAAAAGAGAAAATAATACTGAGGCGGCAAAGGAGAACCGTTATCGCTCCACTTCCGCATTGCTATTTTCTGGTGGGTCTGGGGGATTTTCCGCTTCGCTCGGGGTTCGCTTGCGCTGCGCGCTCTCCCGGCGGCACTGCCCGGGGCACCCGCCTCCCACTGCCACTGGCAGCGGCGGTCGCCCTTGAAATCCCCTTGCATTCATAGCCAGAAAACTGAAAAGTACTCGCAAGGTGCTTCTCTCTTTTTTGGTGCGGCTGGTGATACAGGATTTGATGCGAAAGAACTGCGCTATGAATAATCTAGGGACAGAATGCTTTGTTTTGATAGTGTTATTCGTCTATATTTCTCCAACACCCAACGATTTTACATATTCATATGTCCCATCGTAAATAGCCCGATTGCGGGTACCATCTGTTTCATTTCCCATTGGAACAAAAATGACCATTCCTTGCCTGGCTCGTGTTAAGAGGACGCGATAGGCATTTTTCAAATACAGACGCTTTTCAGCAGACGCCACGTTGTTCCATCGATTGCCAACAAATCCATAATAGGCCCATCCCCTGCCCTCAAAGCGATAATCTGCATCCCATGCAACAATAGAATAGTCGAGCTCTAATCCTTGAATATCAAACTCAGTAACAACGTCTTCCAGCGCATAGCTGGAACGCACATCATCCTTGCCATTCAAAAACCAATTTGCCACGGAGACTTCATTTTTGACAAAGATACCTTCTGGCTTGAGCCGCATGGCTCCGCTACTAGCCAGCAGGCCATAACGGGTCGTACCCTGACAACGCTCCTTTATCCAATCCTTTGCCTTGTTCAAATCACGTGTGATTACAATGGGATATTTGTCTCGTATTTGGTACCACAGCAGCCTTGCCTGTTCTGTATCCGCATCAAGGACCGCCTTCACAAAAGCTGCCATATCCGGTGTACGGAATGAACGAATCGACGTTGACAGATGCAGCTTTTCGCGCTCATGAATATGGAGGCCGAAAATCATCTTATTCCATAGTTGATCCCTACGGTATTCCTCATCGTTTAGCTGCGGATTAATATATACATCCCAGTGGGGAAAAGCCCGTCTCAACGAATCAAACCACTCGGGCAGGCCGGCTTCACCAGTATTTATTTCTTGTCCGCCACCAACCAAGCAAATTATTACAGCCCAATCCTCATGTCTATCCATTGTGCTGATGAGAAATTCTGGCTCGCTGTGTTGGAAATTTGGTACTCCCTTTTTTGTAAGCATAAATTTGGCGAGCATGTCTCGAGTCCAAGACCTTTGCGCTTCATCAAAAATAGCTACTCGTTCTGGCGGGACGTTGCTATTACCAACGAAGGAATCACGGTATTTATGGATTATCTGTATAAATGCGGATGTGCTGCGTAAAGCATCCGATTTTGCTACACGACGACCATGTTGTTTTTCTTGTTCAACCTTATCCCGAGCTAATGCCTCCTGAAGCACTTGAACAAGAGGGAAATTTCCTGAGAGGAATACTGCATGCTCGCCTTTTTGCGCGTTGGAACGCTCTATGGCGATGTTAAGACCTACCAAAGTTTTCCCAGCGCCAGGAACGCCGGTGACAAAACAAATAGATTTGCGATGGTTAGCTTTACTATACTCAATTATTCTATTTATTTCATCCGTTGTAACGGTCAAATTTTCCGCTCCTGCATCACTTCGAGTGATATCATGCACATTATGTCCGCGATATAGGGCCTGCGCAGCTTCGACAATAGTTGGTGTCGGAAGATACTCAGAGTTTTCCCATGCAAGATAATCGAATGCAGGCTCCGAATTGTATTTTTCTGCTACTTCAGATATAGCTGTTGCAATATTACTTGCGTTGCAGCTAATGGGTTCGATAATTTGGTTTTTGTTCTGAATTATACAGGGTACAGCCTTCGCATGGGTAGAGACCATGATTGCGACCAGCAATTTGTCATGGCTCTCTTTTTGAAAATTTCGCAAGTCAAGAGCATAATCATATACCTGATC
>JAEXFV010000054.1 GCA_023451115.1 Bacillota bacterium | reverse complement strand
AATTGCCCATGCCATGGCATATGACTTATTATAGTCAGTTTCTCCTATAGCCGCAAGGAAAAATTTGCGCCGGGGGAGGACCGGGTATGTGCGGCAGAAAAAGGGGTATTTACACCCACTTGGGAGTAGCCGCACGCCATACCCATGCCGGGCGCTAAAGCTCCAGTATATTGTCGCTCATCGCGTCGAAGGTATCATCGTGGGAAATCAAAAATACCTGTTCAAATGAGCGGGTCACCCGGGGCAGCAATGCGGCCAGGGCTTCCCTTCGGGTTGCATCCAGATTGGCGGTGGGTTCGTCAAAAAAGGCTACCCCTGCAGGAGAAAGGCGCTGCAACAGCGCCAGGCGCAGGCTTAAGGCCACGCTCATTTGCTCGCCGCCGGAAAGCTGGCGGAAGCTGCGGATGCGGGCCTCCCCCTGGTGGGTATCCACCAGCTGCACATCGTAATCTTCCCCCCAAACCAACCGGGCCCCATCGCCGCTGATGCCCCGGTACAGGCCCTGGGCCAAATCGCTCAGCTGCTCCCGGTAAGCGGTTGCGATGCGCTCTCCGGCGTTGCGCAACAGCGCTGCCACATCTCCATACACACCGTCCATCCGCTCAAGAAAGCAAAGGGATTGTTCCAGCTGCCGCTGCTCCTGCAGCAGGGCTTCCTTGCGGGTTACCTCCTGGGAAAGACGCAGGGCCTCCTGCTCCAGCGCCGTTGCCCGGGCGGACGCCTCCCCAGCCTGTTGGTGCAGTTGAGTAAGGGACTTGCGCGCTCGTTCCACAAAGTCCTGGTCAATTCCCTCCCCAGCCTGCCGACAGGCAGCTTCCAGCTGATCCAGCTCCTGCAGCTGCTGAGCGAACTGGGCGTGCTGCTGCTCCAATTGGGCCAAAGAAGCGGTTAACCGGGCCAGGGTTTGCTCCGAAGCCTTCCAGGCCGCTTCCAAAGCAGACTGACGGCGTAAGGCTGCTTCCAGCGATGCGCGCCCAGCCTGCTCCTGTTTTTCCAGAGCGGCGGTTTTTTCTGCGCCCTCCCGGGCAAACGCGTTCCGCTCCTGCCGCAATGCTCTGATCTGCTGCGTTGCTGCCGCCTCAGTGGATTGGAATTTACGCCGCTGAGCGGCCAGCGCTTCCTCCAAAGAAGCCACGCTGGTGCAGGGGATGTCCAGATAAGGGCATCGTTCCCCCTGGGCGCGGGCGCTGGTTTCCTCCAGCTGCTGCAGCCGGGCCTGGTAAGCTGCCTGCCGCCGCCCCAGCTGGTTGAGCTGGGTGGTATAAGCCTCCTCCTGTTGCGCCAGGCTATCGTGCCAGGCGGTCGCCGCCTGGGAGGCGGCCTCCAGGGCTTGCCGGCATGTCGTTTCCTCTAAAGCGCAGGATTGCAATTGTGCCTGCACCCGGGTTTGCTCCGCTTTGGCTTCTTCCAGGGCTTGGCTGTCCTGGGCCTGCCGGGTTTGCCACGCCTGAAGGCGGGCCTGATATTGGGCCTTGGCCTGGGTAAGCTGGGTTTCCAGCTGCAACAGCTTTTGCTGCCGGGATAACAGGGTTTCCAGCTCTTTTTCCTGTTGCGAGCATGCTGCCTGCAGCTGGGAGCGGGCGCTTTGCGCCTGCTGCAAATGCCGTTGTGCCTGAAGGAGCGCTTCCCGCTGGCTTTCCAGGTCCTGGGTATGGGAACGGTGCAGGGCAAACTCCAGCCGTGTGGCTTCCGCCTTTTGCTGGATCAGGTTGTTGAGCTCCGGCAGGGCGGCGGCGGCCTGCTTATACCGTTCTACCCCTAGCATTGCGTTGAAAATGCGTTTGCGCTCTGCTGGCGCCTCCCGAAACGGCTGCGTCAGCATCCCCTGGCGTACGCCGATCACCTCCTGAAACAGCCGCGCAAGGCTTTGTTTGCCCTCTATTCCCAAAATTTCCTTCAAAAACTCTTCTATATCCTGTTCCCCATGTAAATCCAGTTCATTGCCCGCCCTGTCCAGCACCCGGCGGGAGGAGGCGTTGCGCTTGAGCCTGCGCTGGATCGTATAGGTTTCCGCTCCAACGGAAAATGTCAGATGGATTGCTCCAGAGCGGGCGCCGTCCCGTAAGAAATAATCCAGGTATTTTTTTTCTTCGGCCCCTGCGCCAAAAAAGGCCAGACCGATGGATTCTACCAACGTGGTTTTGCCTGCGCCGTTTTTGCCGCAAATAAAGTTGATCCCGGGGGAGAAATCCACCGCGAAATGGGAAAAGCATTTGATGTTGGTGACATCTAGGGATTCAAAGCGCATGTTTCGCCCTCCTCCCCGGCGGCTTCCTGCCGTAAATAGGCTTCCAGCAAGGCGTAAAGCTGTTGCGGGGGCTGCCGCTCCAGCAAAGCCCCGCAGGCGGTTAACGCCAGATCCCCTAAGCAAGCCGGCTTGCCGCGCTCCTGGGCCAGTTGGCCCATGACCCTGCGCTCCAACTCCTGCAAAGAAAAGGAATGCCCGCCACAGGCCCCGCATTGGCCGCTCTGGGTTTCGTCCCGTATTTCTAAGAGCAGCAGCCCCAAAGAGCGGCACAGCGCTTCTTTCAAAGTGTCCAGCTCCAAAGGAGCCGAGGCGCGGCCGGTGAGCTGCATAAGCCCCATATCCCCGGGTTGCGCCGAGGAGAAAGCGCGCAGAGCGGCGGATAAAACCTGCTCCTGCGCCATGTTGGTTGCATCTACGCTGCAGCAATGAACCGGGCGGCGGGGAACGGGCAGGTATTCTGCCCGAAAGGATTTTCCCTGCGTTTCAATGAGATAACAGCCCTTTTCGCCGTTGCGGCTTTCGGCAAGGTGCACGCTTTCCGGCGCGCCGGGGTTGAATGCCCAGCCATTTTCCCACCGGGTATGCACATGGCCCAGGGCAAAATAGTCCACCAGGCCCCGATAAGGCTCCAAATCGGCGCTGGTGATAGCGCCCAGGTCCAATCCCCGCAGGTTGTCAACGCCAGTGTGCAGCAGCCCCACCGTAAAGCCCTCATAGGGGGAGAGTTGGGGGCGCATGGATTCCAGGCGTACCCTGGTAGCGCCACCCAGATAGCCAAACCCTACAAAACGCACCCCATCCTGTAGAAATATGGCCCCCTGCTCTTGGGCGTATGGCGACAGATGAGGCTGGTTTTCCACATAAATGGGCTTTAGCAGGCGGATAAGTCCCGCTCCGTTTAAATATTCCATCCAGCTCTGTCGCATGGAATAAAAAGCTTTGTCGTGATTGCCTTCAATGGCGATCACGGTGACTTGATGCTCTTTGAGCAGGGTAAGATGGGTAACCGCAGCGGCCAGGGTATTGGGCTCAATGCTGCGTTGATGGAAGAAATCTCCTGCAATCACCAAAGCCTGGGCACGCTGCTCCAGCGTCAGCCTGCAAATGGCGCCAAAGGCGCTGCAAAAATCCTCAAAACGGGAAGCGTTTCCCTCCGGGCAGCAGCCCAGGTGCAGGTCCGCACAATGTATGATCCGCATATTACAGCACCGCCATGATGGCGCAGTAAACCAGCACCACCGCCATCACGATATGAAATGCGAACCGGTATTTGGCGTAAACCCGCCGCATGGCGTTGCCAAAAGCCGCCCAGCATAGGGTGCAGCCGATCATGATAACGCAGGATACCAGCGCCCAGAACAGAATATCCCCCGTTGCTGTGGTATAGGGGGTGATATACATGGAGAATACCGTCAGCCCAAATACCCAACTCTTGATGTTGAGGCATTGCAGCAGTATGCCGCTGAGAAAGGTAGAGGAGCCAGCCTGCTCCCCTTGTGGCCGTTCCTTTTCTTTACGGGAAGAGAGCAGCACCTGCACCGCTAAATATAGCAAATACGCCCCGCCGACCCATTTGAGGTAAGGTACTGCCTGGGGCACGATTTGAGCCAGCGCTAAGCTTAACAGGCCGCACAGAACCAGTTTCACGCTATAGCCGCACATGGTGCCCAAGAGATATCCTTTGGCTCCCTTCATCCCATAGCGGGCAGCGGAATACATGGACATAAAGTTACTGGGGCCAGGGGTAAAAAGCTGCACAAACATGTAGAGCAGCAAAGAGGGAACGTTTATCATAATCGGATACCTTCTTTCCCTAACATGGTTTCAGTTCAGGATTGCAACGGAATTTGGCCCTGCTTTCTTAAAATCCAGCCGGATGAGCTGCTTTTGATTGGGCAAAGGATAAACCTCTTCTTTCACCCGGACGTAACCAACCCCAGCCAGTGCAGTGCAAAGAGCGGAAGGCCGGATGTCCTGGTGCAGGGCGCCGATGCCGGAAAATGCCGCCTCATATTGGGTAGGGGATACAAAAGCAGCCCCTAGATTTCGCTGCACCACACAAGAAAGGTAGCAGGGGCTTGTCCGCAGCAGTTGGGCTGCAAAAAGCCCTATCCCAATGTACTCCAGGAGCAAGTTGGCAATCACCAGATCAGCATGGGGGATCGGCGCGTCAAGGGAAGAAAGGTCTGCCTGTACAAGGCGCAGCTTGTCCCCCAAATAGAGAAACCGGGAGCGGCAAGCCGCCAGATAAGCGGGGTTAACGTCTATTCCATACAGGGTTTGCAGTTCTGCTCCATGCTCCAGGCCATTGCCGCCGGCCACACCCCACACCGCCCCGCTCTTTGCCTGGGGAAAGGCAGAGAATTGCCGCTGCATGATAGCGTTTAACGCCTGCAGCTGCCCTACCAGCGCCATATGCCCTTCATAGTCCGATAGCGTCACTTCTTCCCACGGATGCCCCATGGCTGCGCTCTCCTTTTTCCGATTGCGTATTATAGAGGATATCTATTACCATAACACACGGGCAGTTGCTATTCAACGGCATTTACTCCCTTGCGGTTTTTGCTATGGCGCCCAGAGCCTGCCCGAAGCCGGTTGGGGCGTAGGGGAAGGGGCGGGGATAGATATCCCCTCCTGGGCACAGGCGGCGATGGCTTGCGCCAGATAAGGAATGGCATTGAGGGCCTCTTCCAGCGTGTTCATATTGTCCCCCACCTCAACCAACAGGCATTGGTTGGAAATATGCTGGTTATATCGGCCGGTTTTTACACGGATATTCCGCATCAATTTGGAATTGCGCTCAGATATTTTGTTGGTAATAGCCAGCGCCAGAGCATAGTTGCTTTCAAAATCCGGCATTTCTCCAAAGCCGGTTCCGGTGGCGCCCTCTCCGGTACCTACCACAAACATCAGCCGCGCAACTCGCTTGCCGTCGACGGTAACGGCGGTGTTCTCCCCGCCTGCATCGCGATGTACGTCAATAAACATGGTGAGGGAAGGATATTCCTCTTTGTAACGTTTCATGGTCTCTACGGATCGGGAATAGGCGGTGGAAAGCTTGGGCGGCTCATGGTCGCTGGTGTCGTGCAGCACCTGAAAGCCGTACTGTTCCCGCAGCAAAGTTGCCAAAAGCTCTCCCACTGCCACGATGTTTTTATCGTTTTCATAAGTTCGCCATTCGCCGCTTTCTTCATAGCGGCAATCATCCGTTTGGGTATAAGCCTCGGT
>JAEXFV010000022.1 GCA_023451115.1 Bacillota bacterium | reverse complement strand
AAGCATTAATGCTGATACGGGATTATGTAAATGATCAGGACGGGAATCCTTTACATATCTCAAAACGAGTGCATCTGGGGGATACCATAAAATACGCGATTTCTTCGGTGGCATTTTACTCTCCGGGGGAAAATCCATAGTGTTTGAATGAACTTGTCCTGCTAGAGCACTGCACTTTAGCGGTAGAGAAATCGTTCTAAATCAAATCCCAAGAAGGAGTTTTGCTAGTTTTCAAAAACCTGGTAATAGGGCTTTACAAGGGCCTTATGAAATGATATAGTAGTTTCATTCAATGATGTCTGCAGACATCATAAAACGGAGGATGCTATGCGGTTTCAAAAACTTGTACGCGACATAATTGCCCAGAAGCAGCAGCAGGGAATCACCATTGACAGTATTTTTTTCGTAGGATGCGGCGGCTCCTTTGCCGTACACTATCCCGGCCAGTATTTTCTGGCACATGAAAGCAAAAACCTAAAAGTGGGGATGTACAATAGCAATGAATTTGTACATGCCATGCCCAAGTCCTGCAACGAGCGCAGTGTTGTCATTGCCTGCTCCATGCGGGGCACTGCAGAAACGGCAGAGGCGGTAAAAGCTGCCAAAGCCGCAGGCGCCACTACCGTTTCCTTTTATGTAGAGGAATCGGAAATGACCAAGGCCAGCGATTATATCATTCCGTATATAAGCGTAGCCAAGGAAAATGAGCCCATTACCGACACCAATGATGTACTGGTGCTGGAGTTGGCGGTGGAGCTGTTGGAACAGTTGGAAGGGTATGACAACTATCCTGCTTTTTGTAAGGCCATTGATAAGTTGGATGAGATTTTTGAGCAGGCTAAGGTGTCCATGCGTCCGGAGGCGGTTCGCTTTGCGCAGGAGTGCTGCAATGATGACCTGATTTATGTTATGGGCGCAGGCCCCAGCACAGGGGCGGCTTATATTTTCTCCATCTGCAACCTGATGGAGATGCAGTGGGTGCATTCTCCTACGGTAAATTTTGCAGAGTTGGTACATGGGCCCTTTGAAACGGTGGATGAAAAATTGCCCATCGTGTGCTTGCTGAGCACTGGCCCTACCCGTCCGGTGGATATGCGGGCAATGAAGTTTTTGCGTACCTATGGCAAACGGCTGTATGTGCTGGATGCCCAGCAAACCGGCTTAGCGGATTTGGATCCTGCAGTATCCCAGTATTTTTGCCAGTTGGTGCTCACACCCATGCTGCAGCAGGTATTTTTGCAGGAGCTGGCGGAAAAGAAAAATCACCCAGCCACCACCCGCCGTTATATGTGGAAGGTGGAGTATTGATCAATCTGATATAATAACGAAACAATAAGCTGGAAACAAAGGCCCTGCCAAATTTTGGCAGGGCCTTTTTGCTATGGAAAGTTTTACATACATTTGACCATTCCAATATTTGCACATGATATAAATGCAGTAAGATAACCTCGTAAGAAAGAAAAGGAGAGAAAAAACATGAAGAAGATTTTAAGTTTGGCAATGGTAATATTGTTAGCCATCTCAGTATTTACGGGTTGTGCCACCCAATCGCAGCCAGATGCCAGCGCTGCACCCTCTCAGGTCCCCGCTGAAAGCCAGGCGCCTGCTGCCAGTGAAGCGCCGGTACAATCCCCGGAAACCGATTTTGACACGACCAGGGAAATCAACGTGAACTCCCGGGAAGACGGCTCCGGTACCCGCGGCGCGTTTATTGAATTGTTTGGCGTAGAGCAGAAGGATGCCGCCGGCAACAAGGTGGACATGACTACGGTGGAAGCCAGCATCACCAACAGCACTTCCGTTATGATGACTGCCGTAGCCGGCGATCCATACGCGATTGGCTACATCTCCCTGGGCTCCTTAAACAATACCGTAAAAGCAGTAAAAATCAACGGCGTTGAGGCTACGGTAGATAACATCAAGTCCGGTTCCTACGAGATCGCCCGCCCCTTTAACATCGCCACCAAGTCTGAACTGAGCGAAGCCGCTCAAGCGTTTATCAATTATATTCTGAGCGCAGACGGGCAGAAGATCGTGGAAGACAATGGCTACATTGCGGTTGTAGAAGGCGCAGCAGCTTATGACGGCGCAACTCCCGAAGGTAAAGTGGTTGTCGCGGGTTCTTCCTCTGTAACCCCTGTAATGGAAAAACTCAAGGAAGCATACCTGGCAGTCAACCCCAATGCAGAAATTGAAATCCAGCAGAGCGACTCCTCCACTGGTATGAATGCGGCAATCGAGGGTATTTGCGACATCGGCATGGCTTCTCGGGCGCTGAAGGACAGCGAGCTGGAGAGCTTGACTCCCACAGTGATTGCTATGGACGGCATTGCGGTAATCGTCAACAATGAAAACCCCTTGGAAGACCTGAGTGCAGAGCAGGTAATGGCAATCTACACCGGCGAGACCCTGGAGTGGAGCGAAGTGATTGGTTAACGCAAAACCTGGCAGGGCGGCGCAAGTTCCGCCCTGCTTTTCCTGTAATCAACCCAATGGGGAGAAAACCAGATGAAACGATATAAAGAAACAATTGCAAAATACGGTTTTCTGGCGGCGGCCTGCATCTGCATATTGGCGGTCGCCCTAATCTGTATTTTTCTCTTCGCAAACGGCCTGCCAGCTATGCTGGAAGTAGGCGTTTTCGATTTTTTACTGGGAAAAACCTGGAAGCCGGGAAACAATATTTACGGCATATTTCCAATGATACTGGGCAGTATCTATGTTACGGCGGGGGCCATTATCATCGGCGTGCCCATAGGGCTTTTGACCGCCGTTTACCTTTCCAAATTTGCAAGCCGCCGGATGGCGCGCCTATTGCAGCCTGCAGTAGAACTGCTGGCGGGTATTCCCTCGGTAGTGTACGGCTTTTTTGGCTTGGTAGTGCTGGTGCCATTCATCCGGGAGGAGTTAGGCGGCAAGGGATTTAGCATGCTGGCCGCCTGCGTGTTGCTGGGAATTATGATTTTGCCTACCATTATTACGGTGAGCGCTTCCGCCATCAAAGCGGTGCCTCAAAGCTACTATGAAGGCGCGCTGGCTTTGGGCGCTACTCATGAGCGCTGTGTATTCCGGGTAATGCTGCCGGCAGCAGGGTCGGGCATTATGGCGGCGGTAATTCTGGGCGTTGGCCGTGCAATTGGGGAAACTATGGCTGTGATCATGGTAGCAGGCAACCAGCCCCGCATGCCGGCCGGGCTGCTCAAAGGCGTGCGCACGCTGACTTCCAACATCGTTATGGAGATGGGCTATGCGGCGGACTTGCACCGGGAGGTGCTCATCGCCACAGCAGTGGTGCTGTTCGTATTTATCCTGATCATCAATCTGCTGTTTTCCCTGCTCAAAAGGAGGTCTAAGCTGTGAAGAAACAACAACGGGCCTCGGGCCATGTTTCCGCCTTACTCCTTCGCACCCTGGTGCGGTTTGCGGCGCTTCTTACTGCAGTGGTGCTGGTGTTTCTGGTAGGGTATATTTTGTTCAAAGGCGTGCCCCATTTGACCCCCTCGCTGTTTGCGTGGGAATATAATTCCAATAACGTATCCTTAATGCCGGCTTTGGTGAATACCATTTGCATGACGCTATTGTCATTGCTTATTGCAGTACCGCTGGGGATTTGTGCGGCAATTTACCTGGTAGAATATGCAAAGCGGGGCAACAGGCTGGTGGAGCTGGTGCGCATTACGGCGGAAACCCTTTCCGGCATCCCGTCTATCGTATATGGCCTTTTCGGCATGTTGTTCTTTGTGACGACACTGGGGTGGGGGCTTTCGCTATTGTCTGGCGCATTTACCCTTTCCATTATGATATTGCCCCTGATTATGCGGACCACGGAAGAGGCATTGAAGGCTGTGCCGGATTCGTTTCGGGAAGGCAGCTTTGGACTGGGCGCAGGACGGCTGCGCACCGTGTTCAAAATTGTATTGCCTTCGGCTGTGCCCGGTATTCTGGCAGGGGTTATTTTGGCCATTGGGAGAATCGTTGGGGAAACGGCTGCGCTGATGTATACAGCTGGCACTGTAGCGGAAGTGCCTAAAAACCTGTTGAGTTCCACCCGCACCCTGTCCGTGCATATGTATGTGCTTTCCAACGAAGGGCTGTACATCGACCAAACTTACGCTACAGCGGTGGTGCTCTTGGTGATTGTGGTGGGCATCAACGCACTTTCCGGTTATCTTGCCAGGAAAATTACCAGAGAATGAGGGGATAGAATGGAAAACAAATTTGATATTACAAATTTAAATTTATACTATGGGAGTTTTCAGGCGCTCAAAAACGTGAATTTGGGGATTGGTGAAAAGGAAATTACCGCTTTTATCGGCCCTTCGGGCTGCGGGAAATCAACCTTGCTGAAAACCCTCAACCGCATGAACGATCTGGTGGAGGGCTGCCGAATTGAAGGTCAAATTACGCTGGACGGCGAAGATGTTTATAAGGGCATGGATCCAAACGTGTTGCGCAAGCGGGTGGGCATGGTGTTTCAAAAGCCCAACCCATTCCCTATGAGCATTTATGATAACATCGCCTTTGGACCACGCACCCATGGGGTGCAGCGCAGAGCGTTGCTGGATGAAATTGTGGAGCGCTCTTTGCGTGCGGCCGCCATATGGGATGAACTGAAGGACCGTTTAAAGAAAAATGCCCTGGGCCTTTCCGGCGGGCAGCAGCAGCGGCTTTGCATTGCTAGGGCGCTGGCAGTGGGGCCAGAGGTGCTGCTTATGGATGAACCCACCTCCGCGTTGGATCCCATTTCTACATCGAAAATAGAAGACCTTGCGGTGCAGCTCAAGGAAAACTATACTATTGTTATGGTTACGCATAATATGCAGCAGGCCGCGCGTATTTCAGATAAAACCGCGTTCTTCCTGTTGGGTGAGGTAATTGAATATGGCGAAACGGAAACATTGTTTTCTTTGCCAAGTGATCAGCGGACGGAAGATTATATTACAGGGAGGTTCGGTTGATGCGAAATCGTTTTGACGAGCAATTGTCCCAGCTCAATAAAGAGCTTTTGGAAATGGGCGCGCTGATTGAGCATGCCATACAAAGCGCAACCAAAGCAATGATTGCTCAGGATGTGGACCAGGCGCAGCGGGCAATCGCTTTTGACCGAGAAGTAGATCAGAAGGAGCGGGAGATCGAGTCGCGCTGCTTAAAGCTGCTATTGCAGCAGCAGCCGGTGGCCAGAGATTTGCGGCTGATTTCTGCGGCGCTGAAAATGATCACAGATATGGAACGCATTGGCGATCAGTCAGCGGATATTTCCGAGATTGTGCTGCAATTGGCAGGAAAGCCCTATTTTAAA
Organism: Bacillota bacterium; assembly: GCA_023451115.1. Lineage (GTDB taxonomy): Bacteria > Bacillota > Clostridia > Christensenellales > CAG-138 > JAEXFV01. The sequence goes on along the minus strand of JAEXFV010000022.1, from coordinate 45,638 downwards.
GAGCTCATTCATCTGCCCAAAATGGCGGACATCGCTTGCCAAATGGTTACCAGCAGCCTTGACGCTTTTGTTAAGCGGGATTTACAGTTGGTACATCAGGTGATCGCTATGGATGACCAGATCGACGAATTGTTCGATGTGGTGAAAAATGAACTGATTTTGCAATTGCGTAACGAAGCGGCTGACAGCGAGCAGGCCATGGACTTTTTGATGATTGCCAAATATTTGGAGCGCATCGGAGATCACGCAGAAAATATTGCGGAATGGGTAGAGTTTTCTATCACTGGGAGGCATAAGGAAGAGGGGGTATAGCCCATGGTGTATTATGTGGAAGACGACCAAAATATCCGGGATTTGGTTGTCTATACGTTAAATCAGAGCGGATTGCCGGCGCAGGGCTTTGAAAGCGGAAAGGCATTTTGGGAGGCGTGTGAAAAAAAAGAGCCTTGCTTGGTTTTGCTGGATATTATGCTGCCGGAAGAGGATGGCATATCCATACTCAAAGCGTTGCGGGCAGCCCCCAAGCGAAAGGACGTACCGGTGATGATGGTAACCGCGAAGGGCGCAGAGTATGATAAGGTGCTGGGGCTGGATCTGGGGGCAGACGATTATATTGTAAAGCCCTTTGGCATGATGGAACTGGTTTCCCGGGTGAAAGCACTATTGCGCCGCGCCAGAAACAATCAGGTGGATGCAGGCCGTATGGAGGCAGAAAACCTGGTAATGGATGTGCGAAGGCATATCGTGCTGGTGGATGGGCAGGAAGTGGCCCTGACCCATAAAGAGTTTGAGTTGCTGCGGTGTTTGCTGGAAAATAAGGGAGTTGTATTTTCCAGGGAGCAATTGTTAAAAGATGTGTGGGGATACGACTATGATGGAGGCACGCGTACAGTGGATGTGCATGTGCAAACATTACGGCAAAAGCTGGGCAGCGCAGGAAATTCCGTGGAAACGGTACGAGGCGTGGGATACCGGTTTGGAGAATAAGGGAGAGAAATCCCCGGGGGATAAGCCATGAAAAAAAAGATATTCCGCAGCGTGTTTTTTACTGCGGTGCTTGCAACCTTGCTCGCAAGCGGGCTGATATTAGCCGTGTTATATGGTGTGTTTGACCAGCAGATACGTCTGGAGTTGCGGGAAGAGGCCCGCTATATGGCCCGTGCCTTGGAGCAGGCGCAGGACGATGAGGCATATCTGGACCAGGTGGACGCATCCACCAAGCGCATCACTTGGATTGGAGCGGATGGCGGTGTGCTCTTCGACAATGCCGCGGATGTCCAGGGAATGGAAAACCACCTGGATCGGCCGGAAATTCAGGCTGCTTTGGAAGGCGGCGCAGGAGAGAGCCAGAGGCAATCTGAAACATTAGGGCAGGTGACCAGCTATTATGCCATTCGGCTGGCGGATGGCAGCGTGCTGCGCCTTGCCAGCAACCAGAGCAGCATCCTGGGCCTATTGGGCAACATGGTTGGGCCGTTGGTAATCATTCTGTTTGTGATAGCGCTGTTATCCGCTATTTTGGCGGAACGCATGGCCAAACAGATTACCATCCCCATCAACCAAATGGATCTGGAAGAGCCGTTGAACAACAACACTTATGACGAGCTTGCCCCCCTTTTGCTGCGGATGGAAGGGCAAACCCATCGGATCCGGGAGCAAATGGCGGACTTAACGAAACAACAGCGGGCCTTTGCCGCAGTAACGGAAAATATGAGTGAGGGGCTAGTGGTGCTGGATGCTCAGGCTACAATCCTTAGCATCAATGAAAGCGCCTGCAAGGCCTTTGCCATGCAGAAAAATTATTGTATTGGCAGGCACATTTTAGCATTAAACCGCAGCGCTGTTTTGCAGGAAACCGTGGAAAAAGCTCAGCAAGGGGAAAAGGCGCAGGCAGTGTTCCAATGGAAAGGAAAATATTATCAGCTCTTTGCCAACCCCGTGGTGGGAGAGGAAGGGGAAGAAAAAGGAATCGTATTGTTGGCGTTGGATGTGACAGAGCGGCAAACTGCGGAAATAATGCGCAAGGAATTTACGGCCAACGTTTCCCATGAGCTGAAAACGCCCCTTACTTCCATTTCCGGTTATGCTGAAATTATGAAAAATGGCTTGGCGAAGCCCGAGGATATGCAGGCCTTTGCAGGGCGCATCAGCGATGAAACTGCCCGCTTGATTACCTTGGTCAACGACATCCTGAAGCTTTCCCGTTTGGATGAACAGGCGTTTCCTCAGGATCGTGAAGAGGTGGACTTATTGCGGTTGAGCCAGGATATATGTGAACGCCTCCAAACGGTAGCGGAGGAAAAAGGCGTGTTGCTTACGGCAGAGGGGGAACATCTGTCCATTCCCGGCGTGCGACAGGTGTTGGATGAAATGTTGTATAATTTGTGCGACAATGGCATTAAGTATAACCGGGAAGGGGGACGGGTGGATGTGCGTATTGCCCGTCACGGGGATATGGCGGCTGTAACCGTAACGGATACGGGAATTGGCATTCCCTATGAGCACCAGCAAAAGGTGTTTGAACGGTTTTACCGGGTAGATAAAAGCCATTCCAAAGCCACGGGAGGCACGGGGCTGGGCTTATCCATTGTGAAACACGGGGCGGCGCTGCACCAAGCCCAAATTAGACTGGAAAGCACGCAGGGAAAGGGAACCGCTATACAGCTCTTATTCCCCTTGAAACCGGAAAAATAGCAGGGTTGAAAAAAATTCATCAAGGTGCTATGCTAACAAAGATCCAATAAAATCAACGCAAAAAGGAGGGAACCCAAGTGGACACAAGCGGCCGAAGTACCAAAATGGACCATGATGATATTCATTTGCGAGAGATGGGCGCCGGTGCTTTGCTTGGGAAGCCTCAGGCATAAGTTTCACACCTACCCATGCATTGCCTTTGAATGTCGCCGTAGCAAAACGCCTGTTTTTGTGTTTTGCTACGGCTTTGTCCGTTTTGCGGCTTCCTGGCTCAAAACAGAGGAACAGGAGGGATTGCAAATGGAATGGAAATATGATCGGAACACCCTATATGCGTTACTGGAGCATAAGGACTATGCTGGGTTTCGGGCAAAAATAAAAGCAGAAAATGAAGTAAACATTGCCGAGCTAATAGAAAGCCTGCCCTTAGAAACCGCTGTTGCAGCATTTCGCACCTTACCAAAGGGGTTGGCTGCGGATGTGTTTTCTAATTTATCCAGAGAGGCGCAGCAGGGGATTATTACCTCTATTAGCGATGGGGAGCTTTCCAACATCATTGAGGATTTATACCTGGATGATGCGGTAGATATGCTCGAAGAAATGCCTGCCAGCGTTGTCAAGCGGGTGATGCAGAATGCCTGCCCCCAAACGCGGCGGATGATCAATCAGTTTTTAAATTATCCGGTGGATTCCGTAGGAAGCATAATGACTGCGGAATGTATTGAATTAAAAAAGACCATGTCTGTGAGTGACGCAATTGCCTACATTCGAGCAAACGGCAGGGATAGTGAGCAGATTTATACCTGCTATGTAACAGGGCATAGCCACATTTTGTGTGGCATTGTTACGCTGAAGGAACTGCTGCTTTCATCGGATGATTGCTTGTTGGAAACCATTATGAACAGCCATGTGATTACTGCGGCAACGACGGAGGACCAGGAAGCGGCCGTGCAGCGCATGATGAAATACGACTTACTCGCTTTGCCTGTGGTGGACCAGGAAAAACGCCTTGTAGGCATCGTGACGGTAGACGACGGTATGGATGTGATGCAGGCCGAGGCCACAGAGGATTTTGAAAAGATGGCGGCAATTGCCCCGTCTGAGCGCCCTTATTTAAAAACAGGGGTGTTCACGTTGGCCAAAAAACGCTTTTTATGGTTGATGATATTGATGGTTTCCGGCATGGTCACAGGAGGAATATTGGGAAAATATGAACTGGCTTTTGCTGCCATGCCGCTGTTGGTTACTTTTATTCCCATGCTAACGGATACTGGCGGCAATGCAGGCAGCCAGAGCAGCACCCTGGTAATTCGCGGCATGGCGGTAGGGGAAATTAAGCTGAAGGATTTTGGATGCGTGCTCTGGAAGGAACTGCGGGTTAGCCTTTTGGCAGGTACCGGACTTGCACTGGTAAATTTCATAAGGCTGATGATCCAATATCCAGGCAACCTGCTTTTAGCATTGACGGTATCTTTAGCGTTGCTGGCAACGGTAGTGATTGCAAAAACCGTGGGTGGGGTTTTGCCATTAGCGGCAAAAGCGCTCAAGGTAGATCCGGCCATCATGGCAGCGCCTTTGATTACCACCATTGTGGATGCGCTTTCGTTGCTGATTTATTTTACCCTGGTGCAAACCATTTTGCCGATTTGAAGCGTAAAAGGGCCAGCCTCAAAATAGGCTGGCCCTTTCCAGAAAATATAGGGGCTATTCTCCATCGGTACGGAATTCGTTGGCATAAAGCGGCATCGCCATGGTTTCACTGGAAGCGGCCTGGTATTCCTTGCCGTCCACCTGAACAACCACGTTTGCAATGGAGCCAAATTGCTTAGCGGTAAGCTGCATGGTTTCCAGAGCCACAGCCTCCAATTCTGGGGTATCGGAGATACTGGCAAATTCCTTAGAGAAGTTTACTGTAGCAGCATCATCCAGGATGGTGGCGGAAAGCACTTGGGTTCCTTCGGGGAAACAACCACGTAAACTATCATCCACTGGGCCGGCTACCAACCCTTCCATTGCAGCTGCAAAAGTGGGTTCCCCGGTTAAATACCGGGTTACAGGAACGTTTAAACTGGCAGAGCGGTTAGGAAAGTATAAAATCATGCGTTGTAAATCCGCGGAGGAAGCATTTACGGGCAAAGGCTCTTCGTTGAGCGGGAGGGCACTCATAACGCCGTTCACTGCGGTGCCATGGGGCAGTGATTTCTTTGCTTTTCCATCAAACTCCAATTGCACCTGCTCAATGGAGGGAAATTCCGTCAGCGTGTTTACCACTGCGGTGACCATGGCTGCCTCCGCTTCTACAGATCCCAGATCCGGCAGGTTGCAAATATTGAGGGTTGCCACTGCATCATCAGAAATGGAGAGCACAAAGGATACCCCTTGCGGCACCACGTTCTTTAGACCCATTACGGTGGAGGAGAGACGGTTTTCTTCTGTGTCCACCAATTGATTGAGCGCAGCCTTGCCAATCCCTTCTTCCCAGGGGAGTAGCTTCATTACCGGCACCATCATGCCATCGTCGCTTTGGTAGTACAACACGGTTCTCCGGTAGCCTGCAGTCTGGTCCGGCGTTTCCTCCGCCCACTCGTCTTCCGGCGCATTGCCGGAGCAGCCGGCAAGTGCCCCACAGCAAAGCAGCAGCGCCAATAAAATTGTGATCACACGTGGCCGCCAGGGCAACTTGCCTTTGCCAGGGCGGGAATGGATTGGCAATAACATAAACGATCCCCCCGTTGCGCGTTTTTTAAATGCTTATTCGCGCAAGGGGGGAAGTATGTGGGTGTTTTTCTATATCTGTTGCTGAATCAGCTTTCCTTGCAATGCGGCTTTATGCTTATAAACCAGAGCCTGCAGATGGGCGTCCACCTCTTCTTCACTCAGAGTATCCGCGGGTGTATATATCTCTAGAATTTCATAGTCCACGTTCCCGTTATTGACATTGTAAAATTGTTGCAACGCTTGATAAGAGCAGGCGTTGAGCTTAAGCTCAAACCGCAGCCGCTTATAAGTGCCGCGAAGGTTGCGGGAAAACCCCACAAAACATTCCGGTGAAGTCAGAGAATAAACCCGATATACGCCCATAGATTGCGGCCAATCTTGTTGCATGAACATTCCCTCCGTTTCAACTATTCTACTGCGCCGATATCCCGGATCAGGTCCACGTGGCTTTCCACATCGGTCTCCTCCCGCCATTGCGCCACCGCTTCCTGGAAAGCAGCAGACTGCCGCTGGGATAGTAGCCCTTCCATATAAACATCTTTCAATTCTTCAAAAGTTTTGGGCCCGCTTGGCAGCAGGGAAACCAGCTTGATGATGTGGTAGCCATAATCTGTTTTTACCGGCTCTGTGATATCGCCAACGTGTTCCAGATTTAAAGCCGCTTCTAAAAATTCCGGTACAAAACTGGTGTCCTTATTCATCAGGTATCCCATGCTTTTGTTGGGTTCCACTTGCATGCCCCCATCTTCCCCGTATTCTTCCATCAATGCATCAAAATCCGCCTCTTCTTCTGTAAGCTGGGTATAGAGATCATTGGAAATCGCCAACGCATCTACTCCATCTGCGGATTTGATGAGGATGTGTTTCACGCGCCGAAATCCTTCGGGAACATAGAGAGGAGGGATGCCGCCGGATTTTTCAAAATTTTCCTGGTCAGCTTGGAACTGGGAGGGCGTTTCCATGTAGCGTTTTGTTTGCTCCTCCAGGTCCTGCTGGAATTGAGCAAGCGCTTCTTCTTCGGAAAGGGTAATTCCCGAATAAATCGGCTGCTGCAGTTTTTCCATGAGTTGAACTTTTCTCAAGTCTTTTTCCAGCGTTTCAAAATATTGGCTGGTGGAAGTTCCCTGGTTTGCCAAAGCCTGTTCCATTGCTTCCAGGGCATAGGCTTCCACATCTTGCACACCTTCCTGCTCGCCACGCTGCCGGAAAATAGAAAGTAGGGATTCGTATTCGGTATCCAACTGGTCCTGTATTGCCTGTTCTTCCTCAGCAGTCAAGGTAAGCCCCTGTAATTCGGCCTGGAGGTTGATGACTTCCGCTTGTACCAGATTTTCAAACACCATATCCTGCAATTGGTGGAGAAAGGTTTCATCGCTGAAGTACTGGCCATACATCTGCTCATAAAAAGAAAAAATGTGCTCAAATTGGCTGCGCAAAATGGTGCGTTCCCCCACACGGCAAATGACAACATCCTCTTCTTGCACTTGCGGCGTAGCGGAAGATTGCGGTGCGTTCCCGCCATCTGTTAATGAACAGCCGGTAAACAGTATAGTGGCTACCAGCAAGATACCAGTGAGTTTGGTGATTGCCTTCATATCATATAGGCTCCTTTTCGTTTGAAGGGATACGATCGTTTAGAATATGCCAATCGTATGCCTGGATCTTGCTTATTGTACTATTCCGGTTTCCGTGCTGTCAAATGAAAGAAACTTGGCGGGAAAAAGCCGGTGGTAAATTATATATAACCTGCCGTCAGATTTTATTTCCTAGGGCTATGGGAACTGTTGTATAATAGAAAAGGACACAGCATTACCAGAGAAAGGAAGAGCGCTTTATGAAACAACGCATGGCCCATATTCTAACAATTTTAGTGGATAACGAATTTGGCGTGATCACGCGCATTACGGCACAAATCCGGCGGGAAGGCTGGAACATCAAAAGCCTTGCGGTATCCGAAAGCACGGATGACTCGGCGATCTCCCGTATTACCCTGGCACTAGAATGTTTTGACGCGACCTTGCCAACAGTGGTGCACAGGCTTTCCAGATTAGCCTGTGTACGGACAGTCACGGCTTATGACCCAGAACATTACGTTTGCCGTGAGTTGACCCTGGTACATATAAACTGCCAGGATCAAGCGAACCTTAATAAACTCCTGGAAGCATATGGGGCTACGGTACTCAATCGCAAGGAAGACGATGTGGTTTGTCAGCTGATTGGGGAGCCACAGAGATTGGATGATTTTATCAGCAGGCTGAGGGAACTTGGAACCATGACAATTGCTCGAACAGGCGCGGTCACCATGGAAAAGGCTACCATGTAATAGAGGAGGGAAAGCGATATGAAAGAAAAGGTATTCCGTTTCTTAGTAATCAATCCAGGCTCTACATCTACCAAACTGGGTGTCTTTGAAAATGATAATATGGTGCTGGAAGATGTAGTGCGCCATTCAAAAGGAGAAATTGAAAAATACAATTCCATTGCCGATCAAAAGGATATGCGTATGGAATTGATCGTAAAAATGGTAGAAAACCATGATCTGGACATACACGGATTTGATGCGATTGTAGGCCGGGGCGGCTTGGTGGAACCGATTGACAGCGGCGTATATCGTGTAAATGAACGCATGATATATGATTTGACGCACTCTTCAGCAGCATCCCATGCATCCTCCCTGGGAGGAATTATTGCGGCGGAATTGGGTAAAAAACTGGATATTCCTGCTTTTGTGGTAGACCCCGTAGTAGTAGATGAGATGGACCCTTATGCAAAGCTTACCGGTATGCCCGGCGTGGAGCGTCGCAGCGTATTTCATGCGCTGAACCAAAAAGCTGTGGCCCGCCGTTGTGCGAAAGAAATGGGCAAGGTCTATGAGGATTGTCGCTTTATTGTAGCTCATATGGGCGGCGGTATTACGGTAGGCGCGCATCGGTACGGCCGGGTGATCGATGTAAACGACGGCTTGGCGGGGGAGGGCCCTTTCAGCCCTGAGCGCACTGGCGGCATCCCGGCGGAACCTTTGATTCGGATGTGCTATTCCGGCATGTATTCGGAAAAAGAATTGATTGATAGGGTGACCCGGGGCGGCGGAATGAGCGCTTATTTGGGTACCCATGATCTGCGCCATTGTGAACGGCTCATCAAAGAAGGGGACGATTATGCGGCCCTTGTATTGGAATCCATGGCTTACCAGGTTTGCAAAGAGATTGGCGCAATGTTTGCCGTGCTGGAAGGGCGTGTGGATGCCATTGTGTTAACAGGTGGCCTGGCCTATAGCACGCGCTTTACCGGCGCCATTAAAAACCGGGTGGGTATGATTGCGCCTATTCGAGTGTATCCCGGCGAAGACGAGCTTAAGGCTTTGGCGGAAGGTGCGCTGCGCGTATTAAAGGGAGAAGAAAGAGTCAAGGAGTATATTGGATAACGTATGAAAAACAGCCCAGGAAAGCCCGGGCAGAGGGCCGGAAAAAGGGAAACAGGCGGTATTATATGGTTTGCGTTTAGCAAGTTTTTTGATGTGCTGCATGTGTTTATCGCAATGTGCATGAGCGAACTGCTCATGCACAACGCGGTATTGGGCGGCGCATTATATTTGACTGGGCAAACCTGGGTGGTATACACCCGTTTGTATAGCAGACAAAACGTGAGGTTGCTTCCCAGCGCCGCAAAGGCAAGCGGATTGATTATTTTTGTTGCGGCAGGGCTGCTTTCGGCTGTGCTGCTTCTTGTTTATCCTGCATTGGCTTGGAGCGTCAATCTGCGCCCATTGATCATTTGCATTGTGGTATTGTTGCTGCGGCAGGGCGGAGCGATTTTGCTATGCCGGTTAAAGATAGCGAGATGGGTTCGCGTGTTATTGCTGAGCGTTTGGCATACGCTGCTGAGCGGAATTACCATGGGGGTGCTATATCCGCTGTTGTCCAATGAAGAGTTTTGGATGATGTTTGCCATGGTAGCGGGCACGAGCCTGGCTACTCTGGTTTGGCAAGGGATTGAGGAAGCGCCTCCCAAAACTGCGGCCCATGCTGCAGATCCGGACAAGCTGCAAAACGTGTCCTCCTATCGGCTATATAACAGGATGGTATCCAGCGTATTCATCGCGCTGAACCTTTCAACCTTTACTTATATCTGTTATCTGCGCTATCAGCCTTCTTACGGAATGTTGGATACCCTTTTGTATTTTTTGGCATGGCTTGGGATTATTACAGCCCTTACCGCTTCAATTTTGCTGTTTTTCCGGCGCAAATCACTGGTGTCCCGGTATGATAAGCCTTCGGTATTTGTGGTGGGCGCGCTGCTGTTTTCCGGCGCCTGTATTGCAACCTATAATGGCTGGTTTTCTGCCTTCAATAACATTTTTCAAAATATTCTTTGGGCAGCAGGTCTGGCCTGCATGCTTTCGGTTATGATCTCTTTGGGCCGGGATATGAAAGAAGTGTTGGAGTTATCCATGGGCCCCCTTGAGGAGCGGGATTATTTTAGCAATACCTTTGCCATGGTGGATTGGGGGGTTACGCTGTCAACCCTGTTGCTGGTGCTGCTGTTTACTATGGTTTCGTTCTTTATGGAGGGACGTGTTAATCAACTGGAGGCTGTGCTGGGTGTGCAGGGGGTAATGCGCACGCTGATGCTGTTGTTACCGCCGCTGTTTTTGGTAGCGGCTCTGGTTTTTGCTCTGATGCAGCCTCTGAATAAGGACTATGCAAAAAAGCTGGCCCATTATCGCGCGCAACAGCGCGCGGGAAACGTGAACAGCGCCTTGGAAACCAGGCTACAAATGCAGCTGGTGAAAAAGACCAGGTACATTACCCCTGGAATCATAAAAGCTTTTTTGCGTCCCTTCATGCCTTGTAAGGTAATTGGCAAAGAACAGGTGAATCTGGAGCAGGGCCCTGTAATTTTTGTTTGCAACCATTTGGAGGTATATGGACCAATCATCACCAACCTGCATTTGCCATTTTATTTTCGCTCTTGGATCGTATCGTATATGCTGGATCGTAAAGTAGTGGCAAAGCAACTGGAGGGCGGCGTTGATAAGGTGTTGCATTGGCTGCCCAAAGGATTACGTAAAAGGATTCCGGCCTGGATTGCGCCGCTAATGATTTATGTGCTCAATTCGGTAGACCCTATTCCCGTATACCGGGGGAATGTGCGGGAAGTAGTGAAAACCATTCGTTTAACGGTTGAGGCGATGGAGTATGAGGACAATATCTTATTGTTCCCGGAAAATCCCCGGGCAGAGGGGGAGCCGGGAAAATATAAGGAAGAAGGCGTTTCACAGTTCTTTTCGGGCTTTTCCAGCATTGGCAGCGAATATTATAAGCGCACGGGCGGGCGTACTACTTTCTATCCCATGTATGCAAGCCGAAAAAAGCATACCATAGTAATTGGTCCTGGGATACAATTTGATCCGGACAACCCGAAAGCTGCTGAGAAGGACAGAATTGTTTCTTACCTGTATGAATGGATGGAGCAGCAGGCAAAGGCTTAAAAACGGTAAGGAAAGCGGCATCATTCAGAAAAAGCTGAGAACCGATTGGTTCTCAGCTTTTTATAGCTCGCTTGGGAAAGGCGTTTCTACAAGCCTTTCCCCAGTATTACTGGGGAAAAGAAAGTTACTTACACTTCTCCAAGATTTCCTTTTCAAAAAAGGATTGGGTGTCCTGGGGGGTTATGCTGTGCAATTGATCATCCACTTTGACACAAACGCCATCTCCGCAAGTGCCCATACAGAATTGGCCTCCCAAATCCACCTGATCCTGCAAACCATTGGTTTTAATGAGATATTGCAACTGTTCCACAATCTGCTTTGAGCCTTTTACATGGCAAGCGCTGCCAATACAAACTGTAACCGTCATAAAGCAGTTCCTCCCTTATTGATATTCTACAACATTGACCCAGTTGAGCAAAAATTCCCGTTCTTTCGGGTTGCTCTTTACCAGCTGAGATGCAGCCACAATAGGGAGCCATTTTTGCACATACTGCTTAGGCGTATCGCTTAGTTTGCAGAACAGATCCAAATACAGGTCCGCTCCCTTCATATCGCCCGCCAGCCAGAACAACAGATAGGTGCGGGCGGCATCCGCACTAGCATTGCCCTGGGTGGCGTGGGCCCAATCCAGAATATAATCCAGACCGTCCTCCGCTACGATAACGTTGCTGGGATTAAAATCTCCATGACAAACCTTGGTATGGGTGGGCATAGCCTCAAGACGGACGTTCAGCTCATAACGGGTAGTAGCATCCAAGCCGGTCTGTGAAATCTTGCGATGCATTTTTTCCTTGAGAGGATTGAGCAAAGGCGCCGTTTTTTTATGCACGCTCATTTGCAACGTCACAAAACGCTCCATATAAGCATTGCGTTCAGCAGGGTGTTCCGCCATTAATTGCGCCAAGGTTTTTCCTGCAATAAACTGGGTCACAATGGCCCATTTGGTGCCAACTTTAGTCACTTCCAATATGGGAGGGACGGCCAGACCGGTTTCTTCTACCCGGGCCTGGTTTAATGCTTCGTTGAGCACATCTGCCTTGGAGTAATCTTCGTTGAATACCTTGATCGCCAAGTCGTCATCCCGGTATACGGTTTTTGCCGTACGTACGGCGATTATTTTCTCCAGGTTCATACGTTCACCCTCTCCTTTTCATTGCCGTAATATGCGTTAAGGTACATTTGCCTGATTTCGCTCATCAAGGGATACCGCGGGTTTGCGCCAGTGCACTGGTCGTCAAAGGCCTGCTCTACCATCTCATCCAACGTGGATAGGAATGCTTCTTCCCCAATGCCATATTCCTTGATGCTGTTTTGAATGCCGATGGCCTTCTTCAATGTCCTAATTTCTTTGATCAGGCTTTCCAGCTTATCCTCATCGGTTTTGCCGGGTAATTTGAGGAAATCTGCAATTTCCGCATACCGGGCCAAGGTGTGAGGGTGATCATATTGAGGGAAAGTGCCCATCTTAGTGGGGACTTCCGCTGCATTAAAGCGCAACACTTCTTCAATCATCAGGGCATTTGCAACACCATGAGGCAGATGATGGAATGCGCCCAATTTGTGCGCCATAGAGTGGCATACCCCAAGGAAAGCGTTGGCAAACGCCATGCCTGCCATGGTGGAAGCATTGGCCATTTTTTCCCGAGCAGCAGGATCCTGGGCGCCATTCTCGTAAGCCCTGGGCAGGTAGTCAAATATTGTACGGATGGCTTTCAGCGCCAGCCCATCGGTATAGTCTGTGGCCAGCATGGCGGCATAGGCTTCCAAAGCATGGGTCAATGCGTCGATACCGGAGGCGGAGGTGAGGCCTTTGGGCATATTCATCATCAAATCCGCATCCACAATGGCCATATTGGGCAGCAGTTCGTAGTCCGCCAGGGGATATTTTACCCCGGAGGTTTCATCCGTGATGACGGCGAAAGGTGTAACCTCGGAGCCAGTGCCTGCAGAGGTAGGAACCGCGATAAAATAAGCCTTTTCTCCCATCTTCGGGAAGGTGTAAATACGCTTGCGGATATCGGAAAAACGCATGGCCATGTCCATAAAGTCCGCGTCTGGGTGTTCATAGAGCACCCACATGATTTTGCCTGCATCCATTGCACTGCCACCGCCTACCGCAATGATGCAATCCGGGCGGAACGCTTCCATCGCTGCGGCGCCTTCCCGGGCACAAGCCAAAGTGGGGTCTGGTGCTACCTGGAAGAAGGTGGTATGCACAATTCCCATTTCATCTAACTTATCTGTGACGGGCTTGGTATAGCCGTTGTTGTAGAGGAAAGAGTCTGTGACGATAAACGCCCGTTTACGGCCCAGCACATGTTTCAACTCATCCAGCGCCACGGGCAGGCAACCTTTCTTCAGATAGACCTTACCGGGAGTCCTGAACCAGAGCATATTTTCTCTCCTTTCCGCAACGGTTTTAATATTGAGCAGATGCTTCACGCCTACGTTTTCCGAGATGGAGTTGCCGCCCCAAGAGCCGCAGCCCAGCGTCAGGGACGGGGGCAGACGGAAGTTATACAGATCGCCAATGCCGCCATGGGAGGAGGGGGTGTTCACGACAATACGGCAAGTCTTCATTCTGGCGCTAAAGGCGTTCAGTTTATCCTGCTGGGTAACGGCGTTAAGATAGATGGAGGCGGTATGGCCATAACCGCCGTCTGCGATCAGCTGCTCCGCTTTTGATAAAGCGTCCTCAAAATTTTTGGCCCGGTACATTGCCAGCACAGGAGAAAGTTTCTCATGGGCAAACTCTTCCGAGATGTCCACGCTCTCCACTTCGCCAATGAGGATTTTAGTGCTCTCCGGTACAGATACGCCGGCTAACTCTGCGATATGGAAAGCGGACTGGCCTACGATTTTTGCATTGAGCGCACCATTGATTATAATGGTTTTGCGCACTTTTTCCGTCTCAAAGGGGTTGAGAAAGTAGCAGCCCCGCTTACTAAATTCCGCTTTTACAGCCTGGTAAACCGGCTCCAGCACGATTACGGATTGCTCGGAAGCACAGATCATGCCGTTATCAAACGTTTTTGAATGGATAATGGAGTTAACGGCCAGCAAAATATCCGCGCTCTCATCGATGATCGCAGGCACATTGCCTGCACCTACGCCGATGGCAGGCTTGCCGGAAGAATAGGCCGCCTTTACCATGCCCGGGCCGCCTGTGGCCAGGATGATGTCTGCACTTTTCATCACAGCATTGCTCAACTCCAGGGAAGGAGCGTCTATCCAATCTATAATTCCTTCAGGAGCGCCGGCAGCTACCGCGGCTTGTAATACCAGCTGTGCCGCGGCAACGGTGCATTCCTTTGCCCGTGGATGGGGGCTGATGATAATGGCGTTTCGGGTTTTCAGCGCCAGCAGGGTTTTAAAGATAGCGGTAGAGGTGGGGTTCGTAGTAGGGATGACTGCTGCAATTACACCAAGGGGCTCCGCAATTTTTTTGATACCCGCAGAAGCATCTTCTTCTAATATGCCACAAGTTTTGGTGTTTTTGTAAGCATTATAAATGTACTCTGAGGCATAGTGGTTTTTGATGACCTTATCCTCTACAATGCCCATTCCGGTTTCCTTTACAGCAGCCTGCGCCAAAGGTATGCGGGCCTTATTGGCAGCAGTTGCTGCGGCCAGGAAGATTTTATCCACCTGTTCCTGGCTGAAAGTAGCGTATGCCCGCTGCGCTGATTTGAGCCGACTGAGCGCCGCCTCCAGGCTGGGAATATCGGTGATGGGGGTACGTTTCTTTGTTGCCATATCCTTATCCTCCTAAAAAATGTTGGAGACCATTTTACAATTTCCATATGTGGAACCTTGTTCTGTTAATATTTTAACAATCTAAAATACTTATTGGAAATATCCAATTGGAATATTGCCATGTGATAAAATACATGGAATAATATGGTAATTAATTGCAACCCGATAGTGATAAAAAAGCGGCCATTCCGCCTGTGTTCCCTTGATCCCGGCGGTGGGAATAGAGGCGTTCCGGCTCTTCAAAGGTGCAAATGCCGGAAAGGGAAATATGTTCCGGCAGCACGCCAGCTTCCAAAAATTGTGCGGCTGCGGCCATGGGCAGATCCACCTGCGCTTTCCCCGGCTTTCCTGGCGCTACGCATGGAACCCCAGTAAAAGTGTCAGCGAATTGCTGGCCTAAATCAGCATCTACTTCAAAACAATCCTGGCAGATACAGGGCCCTACACCAGCCAAAATATTCATGGGATCGCTGCCAAAACGCTCTTGCATCATGCGTATGGTATGCCATCCGATTTTACCCAGCGTCCCTTTCCAACCTGCATGGGCAAGGCCAATGCAGCGGCGTACTGGATCTGCAAAAAAAAGCGGCAAGCAGTCCGCATGTCCGGTGATTAAAGTTATGGCAGGGTCATCTGTGATCAATCCATCACAGGAGGGAAGGGAAGGTCGCAGATATCCCATGCCCTTATTGCTGCGATCCACCTGCAACACGGTAGTACCATGTTCAAAACGATCCATTACCATGCTGTCCCAGGGAATACCGGCAGCTTTGGCAAAAATGCGGTGGTTTTCCATCACATTTTCCCGTGGTTCATCTGGGCGGGTGAAACTTAAATTTAAAGAAGCGTACCCTCCCTGGCTTACACCGCCAATGCGGGCGGTAAGACCGTGCTGCACAAAACCGGCTGCTGAAAAAGCGGGGAGGGAAAACCATCCCACACCGCTCTGCTCAATATAGGAACAGCCTCGGGAGATCTTTCCCCAGGCATTTTCAAAATCATGGCTCACGCTTATTCTCCTGCATTAAAAGTTCCAGTTCTTTTTTAAAAGTATTGATATCTTTAAACTGGCGATAAACGGATGCAAACCGTACATAAGCGACTTCATCCAGGTCTTTTAAACGTTGCATTACCATTTCGCCAATCTGTGCGCTGGGGATTTCCTGCTCCAGGGTATTAAAAACCTCTCGTACGACATCGTTCACCAGCTTGTCCTGGTCAAGGCTGGATATTGGCCTTTTTTGGCAGGCATGGCGTACGCCCGCCAGAATTTTTTCGCTGTCGAAAGGCTCCCGGCGGCCGTCTTTTTTAACAACCATGATGGGCAGTTCTTCTATTTTTTCATAGGTGGTGAAGCGCTTGCCGCACCCTATGCATTCCCGCCGACGGCGGATGGCGGAGCCATCGTCCGTAGGGCGGCTGTCGATTACTTTACTGTCTGTGCAGTTGCATTAGCGGCATTTCATAGCAGGCCCTCTCAGTACCTATTTTTCTCTAGTATACCACAATATTGGAATTTTTCGCAATCATGGGGAAATCTCAACCAGTATAACATCATCCCCTATTTTTTTGATATGGCAATAAGGAATGACCAGTTCTTCATTGCTGCGCACAATCCCCCAGAGCTTGCTGGGTCCGGGCACGATAATGGAGCAAATGCGGCCATCGCAATCGTCTAATTCCAAATCACAGATGGTTCCTAAGCGGGCTCCGTCACAAATGTTGATGACTTCTTTGCGCCGCAACTCGCAAAATGTGGTGCAAGCCATTTTTGCCACCTCCCTTATAGTGAAAGATATGCAAAACTTTGATTGTGCAGGACGACTTTATGAAAACCCATTAGAATTTATAAATCATATAAACTTCATTTACAATCACATGACCATGTGATAAAATCATAATAACAAAGGTGGTGTCCGCTATGCTGGCAATGTTACCAGGTACGACTATTGAAACAGAATTGGCCAATATCAGCGCGGTAGAGCAAATTTTCACCCCCATGTTTATCCCCGGAGGGCTGGTGCTCTCACAGGTGGCAGAAATTACCGGGCTTGCGCCATATACCATACAAAACTGGGTGAAGCGGGGCTTTCTGACCCCGCCGGAAAATAAAAAATATTCAAAAGAGCAATTGTGCCGGATTATTCTCATCAATGCTTTAAAAGACGTTTTGCAAATTGAGGCAGTGTTAGAGCTGATACGGTATTGTAACGCTTTTTTAAGCCCAAATGATCCTGGGTATTTATCCGACACCGCGCTGTACGAATGGTTTGCCATGTCCGTAATAGTATGGCAACAAACGCCAGATCAAGGCTATGCCTGCAGCGCTGAAAAAGCCATTGAACATCTTTTACATGGGTATCGATCTCCTTTTGCTGGAGCAAAAAGGAGGCTGGAAAAGGCGTTGACGATCATGCTTACCGCCTATCAATCCGGCTTATGGAAGCATAGGGCTTTACAACAATTCAAGAGCTTGGACACATGAATAACTAGGAGGAGAGTGACCGTATGCTTGCTTGGTGGGAAGCGTTGAGCACGTTAGAGCGGATTTTTGCGTATATCGCCATCCCTTCTACGGCTGTATTGGTGATTCAAACGATCCTATTGCTTATTGGATTAGGCAATCATGGGGTGGCGGATGGATCACTCAACGGAGAGGTAGAAGCACCGGATGGAGATCTGGATGCAGTGGATCTGCCAGGAGAAGACCTGGACGCTGATTTACCGGAAACAGAGGCTGTTCTGGATGGGGATGCAGGTTTGCGCCTGTTTACAGTGCGGGGATTTATTGCATTTTTTACGGTATTTGGTTGGTCCGGGCTTACCATGCTGCGCAGTGGCATGGCGCCGGGCTGGGCAGTCTTCTTGGCGTTATTGCTAGGAATGTTATCTATGTTGCTGATGGCAGCCATTCTCAAACTTTTCTTAAGGCTGCAGGAGGATGGCACCATGGATATCCGCAATGCAGTTGGCTGTGCTGGCTCCGTTTATTTGACAGTTCCCCCAAAACGGGAAGGGAAGGGGAAGGTAAATGTGGTTGTACAGGAGCAATGGTCGGAGTTTGAAGCAGTATCGGATTATCACGAGCCCATTCGCACCGGGGCGGAGGTGACAGTAGTGGGGGTATCCGGTAAAAACACTCTGATTGTACAGCCGAAATAGAATGTAACACTTTACTGTTATAAAAGCACAAAAACGAGGAGGATGATTATGGAGGGCTTGATTACAATTGTTGTAGTGGTAGTGTTGGTGGTTTCGCTGATTATTCTGTTGTTGTCCCGTTACCGCAAATGCCCGTCGGATAAGGTAATGGTCATTTATGGTAAAGTGGGGCGTAACCACGATGGAAGCAGCAAGTCTTCCAAGTGTATCCACGGCGGTGCAGCCTTTATTTGGCCCCTGATACAAGCACACGAATATTTGGATTTGACGCCGATTTCAATTCAAGTGGATTTAACCAGCGCGCTGTCCCGGCAAAACATCCGTATTGACGTGCCCTCTAGATTTACTGTGGGCATTTCCACGGAGCAAAACATTATGCAAAACGCTGCGGAGCGTTTGCTCGGCTTAAGCCTGGGAACCATTCAGGAACTGGCAAAGGATATCATCTTTGGGCAGCTGCGCCTGGTCATTGCGACCATGGATATTGAAGAAATCAATACTGACCGGGATAAGTTTCTGGATCAGGTTTCCCGCAACGTGGAAACAGAATTGAAAAAAATTGGTTTGCGCCTCATTAACGTGAACGTCACGGACATCAGTGACGAATCGGGGTATATTACTGCCCTTGGGCGGGAAGCGGCAGCCAAGGCAATTAACGATGCGAAAAAGTCCGTAGCGGAAAAAGAGCGCGATGGTGCGATTGGCGAAGCCAATGCACGGATGGATCAGCGTATCCAGGTGGCGCAGGCCAATTCCACAGCAATTCAGGGGGAAAACAAAGCGAAAGTGGAAATTGCCCGTTCCAATGCAACTTTACGCGAACAGGAGGCCGAAGCGCTGCGTATCGCTACCGCAGCGGAAAAGGTACAGGGCGCGAAAGCTTTGGAAGAGTCTTACACCGCAGAACGGCAGGCGGAACAGGAGCGCGCTACCAGGGAAAAAGCTACTTTGGAAGCGGATGTGATCGTAAAGGCAGAGATTAAAAAAAGAGAAATGGAGCTGGAAGCGGAAGCGCAGGCCGAGCAAATCCGCAGGAAAGCCCGGGGAGAGGCAGACGCCATTTATATGAAGATGGAGGCGGAAGCACGCGGTATGCAGGAAATCCTCACCAAGCAGGCACAGGGATTTGCCCAGGTGGTACAGGCTGCAGGCAGCCCATCGGATGCTTTGCGCCTAATGCTTGCGGATAAGATGGAAGACCTGATGCGGGTTCAGGTAGATGCAATAAAGAATTTGAAAATTGATAAGGTCACTGTTTGGGACGCTGGGCAAAATGGGGATGGAAAAAACACGACTGCGGGATTTGTGTCAGGGCTGATGAAGAGCATTCCACCCATGGAGGATCTGTTTAATATGGCAGGCATGCAGTTGCCGGACTATTTGGCGAAGCATCCGGAACTGACGATTGAAAAAAATGATGGGAAAGAAGGGGTAGAAGCATGAAATACATTGATGTACGCAGCGATACCGTAACCCAACCAACACAAGAGATGCGGCAGGCTATGTTCCTGGCAGAGGTTGGAGATGATGTTTACCAGGATGACCCCACAACAAATCGCCTGGAAGATTTGGCAGCGCAGCTGCTGGGAAAAGAAGCGGCATTGTTTGTAACCTCGGGCACGATGGGCAATCAGTTAGGGCTGATGTCCCACACCCGAAGGGGAGACGAGGCCATCGTAAGCGATGCTTGCCATATCTTTTCCCATGAGGTGGGAGCGGCTGCGGTACTTTCCGGGATTAACCTTAGGCAATTGCATTTTGAACAGGGGGTTTATGACGCTGCCCTGATCGAAACCGCAATTCGCCCGGAGGATATTCATGAGCCGCCCACCTCGCTGATTTGTGTGGAAAATGCATTGGCCAATGGGCGAATTGTACCGTTGCGCGTGATGAAAGAGGTTTGGGAAGTGGCTCAGGCGCATGGGTTGGCCGTGCATTTGGATGGCGCGCGGATTTTTAACGCGGCTGTTGCTCTGGGGGTGGATGTGAAGGAAATTACCCGTTATTGTGATACGGTCTCCTGCTGCCTGTCCAAAGGGCTATGCGCGCCGGTGGGCAGCGTGCTGGCAGGGCCAAAAGAGGTGATCGCCCGGGCACGGAAATACCGTAAGATGCTGGGCGGAGGCATGCGGCAAAATGGTTTTCTGGCTGCAGCGGGAATTTTAGCTTTGACAGAGATGACCAAACGGTTGCAGCAGGACCATGATAATGCCAAATACCTTGCCACATTGTTGCATAAGCTGGATGGTGTTGAAGTAGATCTGGACAGCGTGCAGATAAACATGGTATTTTGCCTTATCCGCCGCTCCACAGCCGTTTTAGAACAGTTACAGCCGTGGATGCTGGAGCGGGGAATCAAAATTGGGGGCTACGATGGAAAAGAAGGACAACGGTTTGTTACCAACCACGATGTTTCCCGTTCCGATATAGAACAAATAGTGCAGGCATTAGCGGAATTTTTAGCAGCCCACCCAGAATAACCATTTGGTAACAGCTCAAATCGTGATGCTGCGTGAACAAAAAATATTTTAGCAGCCTAAAAAGCAAGTTGCTTTCATGATTGCAGAAAGTTGTAAAAATAAAATGGGCAGCAGGTAAAATGAAATGCCTGCCGCCTGTTTTTATTACTAATAACGATAGAAAACCGTTTTTGGCGCTGCGAGGGTGATCGAGGGTGCGCCCATCATCCATTTTTATGCAATCACAAACCGCCGTTTTCCCAATGCTTTCGCCCGGTAAAGCGCTTCATCGGCTTTTTCATATAGGGCGTTGAATGTGCTGCCGTGCTCTGGAGCAAAAGCAATTCCCATGGAGCAAGACAGAGTGCAGGATTGCCCATGATGGGAAAAATGGCCGTTTTCTAATTCCAGAAAAATTTGTTCTGCTTTTTTACAGGCAAGCGCACGTTCTGGCAGATCGCACAGCAATATGGCAAATTCGTCTCCACCTAAACGCCCGATTAAGTCGCCCTTTCGAAACGCCCTCTTCAGCTTGTTTGCGAAGTAAACCAAAGCAGCATCTCCAAACAAATGCCCATAAGTATCGTTCACCTGTTTGAAATTATCGATATCCAGCATGATAAAAGCAAACGTAGCGCTGGAATATTGCTCCAGAGTTTGCTCAATTAGTTTATGGGCGGTGCTTCGGTTTAGCAATCCTGTCAAAGGGTCGCATTCCGCCCGCTGCCGCAAAACAATTTCATTTTTCTTTTCTTCATCAATATCTTTCAAATATAACAAAGCGCAAATAGAGGCAGTGGCCTCCGGCTGGAAAAGGTGCGCCGTTGTCCGGATCCATTTGACATTGCCGCTTGGATCTTTGCGTTGATATTCACACGTCAGTTCATGCTGCCCTCTTTGATAAGCAGTTATGAGGGCTTGCGGCTGGAGTGTGTCCCAAACCACCGTTCTGTCTTCGGGCAAAACGTACTGCAAAATATGCTCTTCCAGCAGAACGCTATATTTTGTAGTATTCTCTGATACACTGGTGGATAACCAGTTTTCAGAAGCTTTGGTAATATATCCAGTGGTGAGGTCAACTTCAAAGCTGGCAACCATGCTGCCGGTGATAGAGGTCCTCAATTGACGCTCTTGCCGGTACTGTAATTCCAACTTTTTTTCCTCGGTTACGTCATGGGCCACAAAAATTGCCCGCAAAGGCGCGCCGGAATCATTTACAATAGGGGTCCCGATAAATTCAAGCCAGTAATTGCTTTTTGCTTTCGTATTCTGAATATGTATGGTTTGATTTACTTTACGGGCGCCATTCTGTATTTTTTTAAACATATCAAAAAAAATAGCGGCATCCTCCTGCCCAACTATGCCGGAAGCCACGAGCGAGGCAGGTACATCCCGTATTACAGTGGGAAAACCAAAACTTTGCTTTAGCAATTCCGCTTGATAATCGGATTGATAGGCGGTTTGGGTGAGAATATCGTATTCCCAGATAAAGCTGCTGGTTTGGGCCATGGCCAAACGATAGCGTTCTTCACTCAGCTCAAGTTGCCGCTCTTTTTCCTTCAATTCGCTAACATCGGACGAGGTGCTGATATAGCCGATGGCGGTTCCGTCAACATCATATAAATAAGACATGCTGATGCGAAGGAAGCGCCCCTGTGCATCCTGAGCTTGTATATTCGTTATTCCCTGTAGAAACAAGTCAATGCAACACGCATACCCCTGCTGCATTGGGCAAAAAGGAAAATCCGAGCAATGCTTTCCAATGCTTTCCTGCAAACCAACGCCTGTAAAAAGCTGGGCAGCTTTGTTGAGATAAAGCATTTTTTTGTCTAAATCCGTCACGATAACGGGGTTGGGAAGGGCCTCCAAAATGCTGTGGTAATATCCCTCCAGGGCAATATGTCGCGCAAGGTCTGCGATTTGGCAATCATAATAACCGACTCCGTTTTCCACAATATAATGGCCTTGTTCATACACCTGAAGTATTTTACCGGATTTTGTCTGCAGGCGGTAATTTAAGGCAAAAAAATCTCCCTTTTTCAGCTGCTCTGCCATTTGTTGGCGAACATTGGGGACGTCTTCTGCAAGCATCAACGCAAAAAAGCTGTTGTGAAACAGCTGTTGAATTTCTTCTTTGGTATAGCCAATCCATTGCAAAAAACCATCTGAAATCGTAACGAACTCGCAGGCATCGGTTGCGAGAAATTTTTGCCGGCCTATAAAAAGGGCGCCAGGTATGGGCATAATGTTTCTCCTACTTTCAGCAGGTTTATTTTCTAGTCTAACCGATTTTAGCATAGGTAGCAAGCATGACTGTATAAATTTGACAGAGAAATACATGATAAACGGTATAAAACATTGTTTTCTGCCTTTTTCGTGTTTGAGAGAAAATCCAGGGTGCCAAAGTGAAAATGGTTGTCTATAATAGAAGAGAATGAGGCGTTGTTAGCCGGATCAATTTTTTTCAGGAAGGTGGTATGAGATATGCCGTTTATTCAAATTACAACCAATGGTACCGTGTCACAAGCACAAAAGAGTGAATTGCAGGCAGGATGCTATACCAGCATGCAGGTAATTCCCGGCAAAGAAAATTGGCTGATGGTCAGTGTAGTAGATGAGCAGCCCCTTTGGTTCAAGCAGGACGAGCAAGCACCCACTGCGTTTTTGGAAGTCAACCTGTTTGGCACCTTGGAAGATGACGCTGCACAGGCCATTACCCAAAAGCTTACGGATGTTGTGCAAGGCGTATTGTCTATTTCCCCGGAGCGGATTTATATTATGTATAAAACGACGCCGCATTGGGGTTGGAACGGGGCAAATTTTAAAAGAAAAAAATAGCCGGCAAGGAAAACAGATTGAGAAGGAAAATAGATTGAGTATGAAAAAGGCCGCAATTTGCGGCCTTTCAACACAAACGTTTTATGCTCCAAACTGTTCGACCAGGTTGGCAGCCCATGTGAATAGCACTTCAGAGCAACGGATCCATTCATCCGCGTCCAAGGAATTGCTTTTCTTGAAAGACAAATAAGTGGAAAGTACCGCTTTGTCCTCCTGTTTCAGGGCTTGCAGCAAGGCTAGCTTGGCTTTGATATAAACGCCGGTTTCATAATAGTGCTTTGCCTGCAACACAAATACTGCGTTTTTATACAACGCGATTAAGGTAAGCGGATCGTTCTCATGCAGAAAATTGTGGCTGCAAGCATGGTATAGGTTGCAAGCGCCGGTTTGTATGGCACGCTTTACATCATGGGGTTGTATGAGCGCGGCAAGGTATGCAATGCTGCCATAATATGGGACGGTGTCGTGGTAAAATTGAAAAAGATCCGCCTTATCCCAATGGAGGAGCCGGCTTTTGTCGCCAACAAACCCGCATAGCTTTTCCCGGTATGGAAGCCCGCCAACAGCCTGTTTATAACGCTGTAAATCCTTTATAGACAGGTTGTTCAACAGCAGCACGATATCAATATCGCTTTGAGAAGTTGCTTCACCTCTTGCGTAACTCCCTTGTAAGCCAATAAATATCACCCGATCGCCAAAAGTGTGCTGCATTTGGCGGATAAATTCCTGCATCCAAAAAACAATATCCATTGTATTAACCCTCCCATATCAATGTGCAGCTAAACTGCTCCCCGGCGAGCAGTTTAGTATATCGTCTTAGTGAATAGAATGCAAGCGCATCCGGACGTGTTTTACGTGTTTTTCATAAACCGTTGCGAATACAACAAGGAATATGCTATAATAATCTAAATTTTGTTCCTTTTGAACGGTTGGGGTATAGTATGATCGTTTCGCCACAGCGATGTGGCAAATTTTTCAGCATCGTTATTCTTCTAAAAGAATAACGATGTGCCTAAGGAGAAATGACAATGAAGCTGATGAAAACCGAAGATGCTGTAGGCCAGGTGCTCTGTCACGATATTACACAGATAATCAAAGGGGTTACAAAGGATGCCGTGTTCCGCAAGGGGCATATCATTACCAGGGAAGATATCCCGGTTTTGCTTAGCGTTGGCAAAGAGCATGTGTATATTTGGGAGAATGACGACAGCATGCTGCACGAAAATGAGGCGGCAGAGATGTTACGGGATATGTGTATGGGGGATCATATGCAGGCCACCCTCCCAAAAGAAGGGAAGATTGAATTAATTGCCCAATGCGACGGCCTGTTTTTAGTGGACGTTGAGCGGCTTAGAACAGTCAATTCTCTGGGCCGTATGATGATTGCTACACGGCCGTCAGGGGTTCCGGTAAAAAAAGGGGATAAACTGTGCGGCACGCGCATCATCCCATTGCTGATTGAAAAAGAGGTCATGGCGCAGGCCCAAAAGCTGGCAGGGGAAAAACCACTGATGGAGCTGCTGCCCATCAAACAAAAAAAATATGGCGTAATTACTACGGGAAGCGAAGTGGAGAAAGGTTTAATTCAGGATACGTTTACGCCAGTCATCCAGCAAAAAATGGAAGAATATGGTTGCGAAATGCTCTGGCATACCGTGCTGGGAGATGAACCTGGGAAGATTACTGCTGCAGCGCTCAATATGTTGAAGCAAGGCGCGCAGCTGGTCATTTGCACTGGTGGCATGAGCGTTGACCCGGACGACAGGACCCCGCTTGCTATTAAAAACACGGGGGCACAGGTGGTTTCCTACGGTGCGCCGGTATTGCCTGGGGCTATGTTCCTACTGGCCTACACGGAGCAGGGGATTCCGATTTGCGGGCTGCCCGGCTGTGTTATGTATGCCCAGCGTACCATATTTGATATCGTGCTGCCCTACTTGCTTGCGGAAGTCAGGGTAACGGCGCAGCAGTTGGCAGGGCTGGGAAACGGTGGTTTATGCCTCAACTGCGACGAATGTCATTATCCCAATTGTGGATTTGGTAAGGGGAGGTAACATGAAGCTGACGCATATGGACACAAATGGGAATGCCACTATGGTGGATGTTGGAGAAAAACAGGACACCAGCCGCACTGCTGTTGCCACCGGGCGGATACGAATGAGCCCCCAGTGCTTTGCTGTTGTACAAGAGGGTAAAGCCAAGAAGGGCGATGTGTTATGCGTTGCCCAGGTTGCGGGCATTATGGCCACAAAACGTACGGCGGAGTTGATCCCGCTATGCCATACACTGCTGCTTACCAAAAGCGAAGTCAAGTTTGCGCTGCATCCGAACACCTGCGAAATAGAGGCGGTGTGCACGGTGTGCTGCCACGGCAAGACTGGGGTAGAAATGGAAGCGTTAACAGGGGCTAGCGTTGCCCTATTGACCATATATGATATGTGCAAAGCAATCGACAAGCAAATGGAGATTACCGGCCTGCATCTGGTGGAAAAACACGGAGGGAAAAGCGGAGATTTTCGCTTTCAGGAGTAATGTATGAAAGATCAATCTGGTAGGATAATCGATTATTTACGATTATCGGTCACGGACCGATGCGACCTGCGCTGCCTTTATTGCATGCCAGAGGAGGGGGTGCCTTCACTTCCCCACTCGGATGTGCTGCGCTATGAAGAGATTTTGCGATTGGTTCGCTTATTTGCCGTTTTGGGGATACGAAAAATACGGCTCACCGGCGGCGAACCATTGGTCAGAAAGGATGTTTCCAAGCTGGCGGCAGCAATCAAAAGAGTAGACGGGATTGAGCGGTTGACGTTGACCACCAACGGCATGCTGCTGGAAGATTTGCTTCCAGCTCTGGTGGATGCCGGGTTGGATGGGGTGAATATCAGCATCGATGCACTGGATGAGAAATGTTTTTCCCATATCACCAGAAGAAACGGAGTAGAAAAGGTCATCCGCAGCATAGACGCTGCAGTGAAATATCCTGGCTTGCAGGTAAAACTGAATTGCGTGCCCACATCCCTCAACCTGGATCAACTGGTGCCGCTGACGCGGTTTGCCATTGCGCGGGGGATTCCTTTGCGGTTTATTGAGCTGATGCCCATTGGAGAAGGGAAAAAGCTCAATGGCTTATCCGAAGCAAGTGTCATATGGGAGCTGGAGAAGGCGTTTGGAAAGCTTATTCCCCTGGGACAGAATGAAAATTACGCGCAATGCCGCAGGTTTCGGCTGGAACAGGGCGGAAGGATTGGCTTCATCAGCCCCTTAAGCCATAAATTTTGCAAAAGCTGTAACCGGGTGCGGCTGACCGCGGACGGAAAGCTGAAAACCTGTCTGCAATACGATGCGGGGCTGGATCTGAAAAAAATGCTGGATATGGATGACCAGGTCATCCTGCAGGAAATTAGGCGCGCCGTTTTAGAGAAGCCTGCCTGCCACCATTTCGGCGACGGAGATAGCCCACGGGACGAGCAACGAAAAATGTCCCAGATCGGAGGATAAACAGCCATGGCGAAGATACTAGCCGTATGCATCAGTGAAAAGAAAGGCGTGCAGAAACACAATGTTGGGCAGGCCCGGTTGATCGCGGATTGGGGATTGGAAAATGACGCCCATGCGGGTAAATGGCACCGGCAGGTGAGTTTGCTCAGCATGGAGAAAATTGAAGCGTTTAACCAAAGGGGCGCGGGTGTAGCGTATGGCGCTTTTGGTGAGAACATTGTGGCAGATATAGACTTTCGTGCTTTGCCGGTGGGCACATGGTTGCGTTGCGGCGATGCCCTCCTTGAAATTACCCAGATCGGAAAGCAATGCCATCATGGGTGCGCCATTTTTCAAAAGATGGGAGACTGCATTATGCCCAGGGAGGGCGTATTCGCAAAAGTGTTGCAAGGCGGGACTATACAGGTTGGGGATGCGCTTGTGATAGAGCCACGCCAGGGGAAGCGCCCTTACCAGGCGGCGGTAATTACGCTTTCGGATAAGGGGGCACGGGGCGAACGCCAAGATGCCAGCGGCCCTGCTGTGGTAAAGCGTTTGCAGGCAGCGGCGTATGAAATTGCCGAAACGTTGTTGCTGCCGGATGGATTGCATCCCCTTGAGGAAGAGTTGAAACGCCTTGCAGACCAGCGCCAAGTGGATTTGATTTTGACCACAGGCGGTACCGGCCTCACTTCCCGGGACGTTACGCCTGAGGCAACCCTGGCTGTGGCAGAGAGGACGGTTCCTGGGATTGCGGAAGCGATACGGGCCTATTCCTTGGCGATTACGCCTCGAGCCATGTTTTCAAGGGGTGCAAGCGTAATACGGGGCAAAACCTTGATCATCAATCTCCCTGGCAGTCCTAAGGCGGTGGAGGAAAGCCTGGACGCCTTTTTAAAGGATTTGCCCCATGCTTTGGACATGCTGCGGGGCGAGTCGGGCGATTGCGCACGATAAGGCGGATGCTGTGTAAAGGACCATAAATGCTTAAAACGCATTTTGGAAAACAAGTGAGAAGAGAAAGGGAATAGTATGAAAAAATTGGTATCGTTGCTGTTAGCACTGGGATTGCTGTTGAGCTTGGCCGCTTGTGCGCCTCAAACTCCGGTAGCGCAGGTCACGCCTACGGAGACTCCTGCGGCAGCAGAAACTGTGGAGCCGGCTTCTGCTCCCGCGCCTATAGAAGAGGAGCCGGTGGAACTTATCGTATTTGCCGCTGCCTCGATGACGGAAACCCTGACCAAGATCAGCGAACTGTACGCTAACGTTGCCCCCAATGTAAAGCTGACGTTTAATTTCGATTCTTCCGGAACGCTGAAAACGCAAATTCAAGAAGGGGCCGACTGCGATTTGTTTATTTCCGCAGGCCAGAAACAGATGAACCAGCTGGATATTGCAGCGGATGCAGCGGTGAATACAGAGGGGCTAGATTTTGTGCTGGAAGGTACCCGCGCCAACATCCTGGAAAACCGGGTGACCCTTTGCGTGCCGGAAGGGAACCCAAAGGGCATTGATAGTTTCGATACCTTGGCAGCCAAGCTGGAAGCAGGCGATATCCTCATGGCAATGGGCAACAGCGATGTGCCGGTGGGCCAATACACCCAGAAGATACTGGCCTATTATACTCTCCAGGAGGAGGGGTTGGCCAATGCAGGCGTGATCACCTATGGCACAAACGTCAAAGAGGTTACCACCCAGATTGCCGAGGCCAGCGTGGATTGCGGCGTAGTATACTGCACTGATGCCTTTAGTGCAGGCTTAGAGATTGTGGACTATGCTACTGCAGAAATGTGCGGGCAGGTCATCTATCCGGCTGCGGTGCTAAACATCAGCAAACAACCTGAAGCCGCAAAAGCCTTCCTGGATTACCTTTTTACCGACGAGGCAATGGCCGTATTTGAGGCGGTTGGTTTTGCACCCGTGGCCTAGTGGTGAATAGCGCTGCTGTGTGCGGGCAGGGAGCATGCCTGCCCGCTTTTTAGAATGGAGAGGGATCATGGATTGGTATCCGCTGCTGAATTCTTTACGCATTGCTGCCATCAGCAGTGTCATCGTTTTTTTTACCGGTATCTTTGCCGCTTATTATGTGGCCAGGCTGCCCAGGGCAATCAAGGGGGTATTGGATGTAATCCTTACCCTGCCCATGGTGCTGCCGCCTACAGTGGTCGGCTATTTTATCCTGCTTGTCTTTGGGATGAAGCGCCCGGTTGGTATGTTCCTGGCGCAATATGGCTTACGCTTTGTAATGACCTGGTATGGGGGTGTTTTGGCTGCATCGGTGGTGGCGTTCCCGTTGATGTACCGCACCGCCCGAGGCGCGTTTGAAAGCTTTGATGATACCCTTTCCTATTCAGGCCAGACCCTTGGCCTTTCCAATGGTTATATTTTTTGGCACATTCGTATGCCATATTGCCGCCAGGGTATTTTGGCTGGTACGGTGCTGGCCTTTGCCCGTGCATTGGGGGAATATGGGGCCACCAGTATGCTGATTGGCTATACGCCGGGAAAAACCGCCACCATATCCACAACCGTATATCAACTTTGGCGAACCAACGATGAAACGGGAGCGTTTTTCTGGGTTATGGTGAATTTGGCAATTTCCGCGGTGGTGCTGTTAGTGGTCAATCTGCTGGAACGTAAAAATAAGAAGGTGATACCCAATGAGCCTGATCGTTGACATAAAAAAAGATTTCGGCGCTTTTCAACTGGATATGGCCTTTGAAGCGGAAAATGGAACGCTGGGGTTATTAGGCGCTTCCGGCTGTGGAAAAAGCATGACGCTTCAGTGCATTGCAGGGATTGTAAAGCCGGATAGCGGCCATATTTCCCTTGATGGGAGAACGCTGTTTGATAGCAAGCGCAAAATCGATCTGCCGCCCCAAAGCCGCAAAGTGGGGTATCTGTTCCAAAACTATGCGCTGTTCCCCAACATGACGGTGCGGCAAAACATTCTATGCGGCTTGCGTTGGGAGAAGAGCCGCCAGACTAGGGAAGCGGCGCTTGCGCAGATCCTCCGGCGCATGGGGCTGGAAAAGCTGGAACAGCATAAACCAGCCCAGCTTTCTGGTGGCCAGCAGCAGCGCACCGCGCTGGCAAGGATTTTAGTAAGCCGGCCACAAGTGCTGATGTTGGACGAGCCTTTTTCCGCGCTGGATAACCATTTGCGGGAAAAGCTGCAAGTTGAGATGAAAGGCATGCTGGCACAGTATGGGGGCATTTCCTTGCTGGTAACCCATAATCGGGACGAGGCCTATCGCATTTGCCAGCGGATTGCATTGGTGGATCGGGGTAGCGCGATAACGCTTCAAGAGACCAAACAGCTTTTTGCCAATCCGGGCAGCATTGCGGCAGCGGTAATGACAGGGTGCAAAAATATTGCGCCTGCATTCAAAACAGGGGAATTTCAGGTGGAAGTTCCGGACTGGGGCGTCACATTGACGGCCGCCATGCCCATAGGGGAGGGCCTTCGCGCTGTTGGCATCCGTGCCCATTCGTTTGGTAGCCAAATCATGGAAAACCGGTTTTCCGTGCAGCTGAGCCAGGCCATTGAAGAGCCTTTTGAATTGACAATTCCGTTTCGTTATGGCAATCAGCAGCCTGATGCACCGGAATTATGGTGGAGGCTTCCCAAAGCACAATGCCCGATGCAGCCTGAATGTAGGCTTGGCGTTGCTGCGAAAGATGTTTTGCTGCTATATTGATTGAGGTTGGGGTGCCTTGGGCTCTATAGGGGGGACGTATAGGAAATCTTTAAAAAAGTTATATGACAACCTGAAGTGGCTATTCATGACAGTTATTGTCGTAACGGGAAAAGGGGCACAATCACCTTTTCCCACTTTATTTGAGGTTATGCCACGAGCGGTTGATGCTTTGTGCATGGATAAAAATTAATTTCCGTTAGATTTGTCTATCATAGATAGTGTTGACATGAGTGGATGTATTATAATAGAAACATCAAGAACAAGAGGCGCTTCAGATGGAAAAGCAACAGAACCGACACGATCTAAACGACAGAATGTGGGCAGTCCTTGAGCCGCTTTTGCCCGGACAGCGCGGACAGTGGGGCGGCATTGCAGAGGATAACCGGCGTTTTCTCAATGGCGTGTTCTGGGTCTTGCGCACAGGCGCTCCCTGGCGGGATCTTCCACCCCAGTACGGGAACTGGAACTCTGTCTATCAGCGGTTCCGTCGTTGGCGAAACCAGGGCGTTTGGGAGAAGATACTGGAAACCCTGGTTGTTGAGCCCGATTTTGAGTGGCTCATGATTAATGCATCCCATTGTAAGGTACACCCCCATGCCGCAGGTGCGGTGGGAGGAAATCAGGATATGGAACGTACAAAAGGGGGCTCAACACCAAAATACATTTGGCCGTGGATGCGAATGGTATGCCAGTCAGAGTTCTTGTTACGGCGGGTACCAGAGCTGATTGTAAAGAAGCGATTGCCCTGATAGATGGGATTTGTGCAGAACATTTGCTGGCCGACCGGGGATATGATACCAATACGATCATGGAATATGCATTGAGAAAAGGGATCCTGCCGGTGCTTCCTCCAAAAAAGAACCGCGTAGTGCAGCGAGAGTATGATTCTTACCTGTACAAACTGCGTCACTTGGTGGAAAACACGTTTCTCCATCTCAAACGCTGGCGTGGTATTGCTACCAGGTACGTCAAAACCACTGCTTCCTTTGTTGACATTCCCCGGTCCTCCCATTTTTGCTTTTTTCTATTCTTTCTGCTTGAGGATTGGTTGTCAACTTTTTTTATACAACATCAGAATTTGTGATTCACCCTAAAGCAATCTTATGCAGGAGCCATACTCAACTACGGGAAAAATCTGCCAAAATGCTTCGGCTTTGCCTATTCCGCGCAAAGCTGAATGATTTCATGCTTCAACACGTCTATAAGCCCCATATCGGTGAGACCAAGCTCCGGGACGGTCGGCAAGGAAATAAAGCTCAACGTCATAAAAGGAGCAGGGAGTTTACAACCGAGACGCCTTGACGCCGTATTCATCTTTTCAAGCCGCCGCATGACCGAATCAGCGTCCTCTTCACTCATCAGGCCGCCAATGGGCAGTTCCATTCCAGCAAGTACCTCGCCGTCGCATACGCATACCAGCCCGCCGTGCAGACGAACCACTTCGTTGACCGCAGTGGCCATGTCTGCATCATTTGTGCCCACCACCACGATATTATGGTGATCATGGCTCATCGAATAGGCCATGGCGCCTTTTTCCATCTTAAAGCCCTGCACAAATCCAATTCCGACATTGCCGTTTTTGCCATACCGTTCTACCACGGCAAGCTTTAGAACGTCCTGCCCCACATCCGGGCAGATATTTCCTTCCCGTACAGGCAGCGTTGTCACAATGCGTCGGTTGATGATCTGCTCATCGATAAGCGCAATCGTGTTTACCGTAACATGGGCCCGCCCGGCGGTGGCCTTCACCGCAAAGGATCCAGAAGTCACAGGCTTGAGGAGCTTTACCGTATCCTTGATCCACGCGGGGTATAGACCCTGTTCACATTCGTTGATGAGTTTCCCATTTTTTGCCACAGGCTTACCCGCAAACAGAACGATCTCGGGTTCGATCAGATGAATATCGCGACAGAGAATGATATCCGCAAGCCGCCCCGGCGTGATGGAGCCTATCTCATCCTCCATGCGAAGATGCTTTGCGGCGTTTATCGTGGCGAGCTGTATAGCCTGCATCGGTGGCAGGCCAAGCTTGATCGCCCGGTTCACGTTGTAATTGATATGCCCTTCCCGCTCGATCTCGGTGGCGTGCTTATCGTCTGTACAGAAGCAAAGATTTTCCGTACCCAGCCCGTGCATAAGCACGCCCTTGATGAGTGCGTCCACATTTCGCTCTGTGCTGCCCTCGCGAATGAGGACCTTCATGCCAAGGCGTAGTCTGGCTATCATTTCTTCTACATTGACACATTCATGGTCATCCGAAATGCCGCTGCTTGCATATACGTTAAGCTCCTGCCCCAGTCTGCCGATGGCATGACCATTTATGATCTTGCGCTTTTGGAGCGTGTCGGCGACCTTTTTTATATATTCATCCTTTAGAAAGAGAATCTTGCTCGGATCCAGTTCGCCCAGGCTTACGCTGTTTTCCCATCCGAGAATTTGCGCGACTTCCTCCGCACCCAAGACCGCGCCCGTTGTCTCAAGCCCCGGCGCGGTCGGCACACGGGAGGAGACCTCGATGAGCATACGGTACGGCAGGCGGTCTATGGCGTTGAGCATGGCCTTAAGCCCCGCTTCGCCCGTCACATTTGCGATTTCCATCATATCGGCGCAAAGCGTAGTCGTACCCTTGGGCGTGACCACGGCCGCGAGCGCCTCGGGGGAGAGCATGGTGGATTCAAAATGCATATGCGTATCAATAAAGCCCGGAAGGGCAAAATGGTCCTCACAGTCCATGACCTCGCGCGCTTTAAGCGATATGCCCGGTTCGATGGAGACAATGCGCTGCCCTTTGATATAAATATCCGTCAGGTATATCTCACCTGAAAAAACGTTTACGAGCCGAACGTTTGCAAGCTTGAGATCACAGTCATGGATCCCCAGTCCGGCTTCCAACGTATCTTTAATTTCCTCAAAGTTTCGCATGGGTTTTCGTTCCTTTCATTTTGACCAAAATCCGCGATGCGGGGCCACAAGTTCTTCTTCCATACCCGCGCCCGCGGGGCCGAAGATCGCGATGGGCTTTTGACCGGAGTCGATCACCTTTTGCGCGCCCATGCTGAAGGTCGGGTTCTTATCATCGCTGCCCGTGAGCTCCAACAGGCGGAACTCGGTCAGCCCGAATACGATTCGTCCTATATTAGCCCAGTATATTGCACCTGTACACATTGGGCAAGGCTCAAAAGTAGAATAGAGTGTGCATTTCCAAAGATATTCCTTTGAGAATGTCTTGGATGCTCTGGTCGCCAGCATACGCTCCGCATGGGCGGTCGCGTCGTTTTCATCCTTCTCGGCATTGCCCTGCGTCATAATAATTTTGCCGTTTTCGTCCACGAGCACCGCGCCAAAGGGCGTATTGCCGTTTTTCATTGCCGCTATGGCGGCCTGGTTCGCGGCTTTCAAATATTCGGTATGTTCATTCATCTTTTTTACCTACTACCTTCTCCAACGCATTCAATATGTTTTCATAACCGGTGCAGCGACATAGATGCCCCGAGATCAGTTCTTTGAGCTCGTCCCGCGTATAGGTTTTTCCGCTGTTTACAAGTTCCACGCCCGTGAGTATAAAACCGGGTGTGCAAAAGCCGCACTGCACCGCCGCTTCATCTACAAAAGCCTGCTGCACCGGATGCAGAAGCCCATTCCCGCCGCGTATACCTTCGACCGTAATAATGTCCCGGCCCGCGGCGCAAATGCTCAGATAGATGCAACTGTTTACAGCCTTTCCATCCATCAAAACCGTGCAGGCGCCGCACTCGCCTGCTTCACAGCCCTTCTTTACACTCGTGAGCCCCAGTCTGTTTCTAAGCGTATCCGTTAAGCTCTCTCCCGGCTCGACGGCCACTTCAACGCTCTGTCCGTTTACCCTCATGGTTACAGCTTCAAGCATCGTATCTTCCTCCCGCAGTCCTGTAAGCATTTTCAACAGCCCTTGTTGCAAGCGTCTTGATCAACTGCACCCGCAATTCCTTTGAAGCGCGCCAGCTTTCCCTGGGGTTGAGTTCCGAGAGCGCCGTTTTTCTCAACAGCGCAAAGAAGTCCGCGTCCGGCAGTCTTCCCGCAAGCGCCGCTTCGGTTTTATAACAGCGCAGCGGCTTTTCCGCCGCAACGCCGAACGCTAAGCGTATATTCCCCACATGCGCTTTATCAGGAGAAAGACAGAGACTTGCGGCGCAGCTCAGCGTTGCGATCTCCATGGCATTGCGCTGCCCGAATTTGATATAATCAGCAGAATATCCCTTATAAGCCTCCGCCGGGATCACGATGGTGGTCAGGATCTCACGTTGCCTGTCGAAGGCCACCTTACCGGGACCCATGTGGAAAGACTCCAGCGGCACGGCCCTTATACCCGCAAGTGATTCCAATATGAGTCGCGCCTCATATACCAAGAGCGCCGGCACACTGTCCGCGCTCACAGCCCCGTTGCAGATGTTGCCGCCAATGGTGGCAACATAGCGAATCTGGGGGCTCCCGACCTGGTTGCAGGCCCGGACAAGCGCCGGAACGCGTTTGCCTATGATATCGCTTTTGCAGATATCGTTAAAGCAGGCGCCAGCCCCTATGATGATATCATCGTTTTCGCCGAGCGCAATACCTTTGAGGCCATCGATCCCCATGATGGAAATAAGGCTCGCTTCTTTGAGCTTTCGTTCCCTCAGGCGGATCATGACGTCCGTGCCGCCGTTGACCACCAAAGCCTCCGGCTGGTCCTGAAGATGGGAAAGCGCGTCCTGAACGCTCGCGGCCTTATACAGGGTTTTCACGTCATACATGACTCACTCCTCCGTTTCTTTCGGGATCAAACCCGCATGTATAAATGCGTGAACGAGGTTTTGTGGCGACATGGGCAGTTTATACACCGAAACGCCCGTGGCGTGCAGAAGCGCGTTTCGGATCGCCGGCGCCTGCGGTATGAGCGGCGGCTCGCCCAGCGCCTTGTTGCCGAATGGGCCGGACGGTTCGTAGGTCTCCACAAAATCGACCACCATCTCCGGCATATCCATGCTGGTCGGTATCTTGTAATCAAGGTAGTTGCTGTTGCGCATACGCCCCTTTTCATCGTATAAAAGCTGCTCGAAGAGCGCATAGCCTGTTCCCATGGCGATGCCGCCGCAGATCTGCCCCTTTGCAAGCTGCGGGTTGAGAATTGTGCCGCTGTCGTGAACAGAGCATATCCGTTTGACCTTGATCTGCCCCAGAGGAACGTCTACCTCAATGTCGGCGAAACTTGCGCCAAAGGCAAACGTATTGTTAAAGCAGGTGTATGTCGATTCTGCGCAGAGCTGCTCGGTCTGCGTTTTTTGATCGTTCAAGAACAGCGTGTATACGGCCGTATCCGCTATGGAACACAGCGGCCGCTTACCTTGCTTCTTATCAACGATGTGCTCGTCTGCCAGTTCCAAATCATCTACGCCGCACCCAAGCATGGCCGCCGCGCTTCCAAGTATCTTATCCTTTAATATGAGCGCCGTTTTTTTGACCGCGCCGCCAGAAACATAGGACTCGCGGGAGGCGTAAGCGCCGGCGTCATAGGGCGTGAGGTCGGTGTCCTGCATGGAGGCAATCGTAAGCTTTGTTTCAGGTATCGTAAGGATCTCCGAGGCGATCTGCGCAAAAACCGTATCGGAACCCTGCCCGAGATCGGTCGCCCCTGTTTGAATGAGCGCGCTACCGTCCTCATGCAGCACAATGCGGCATGAACCGTTTTCGATTTGCAGTGGATATACACCGGTCTTATAGGAAAATATGGCCATGCCAAGCCCTTTTTTAACGTCACGCGAGATCTTATTGAACGCGGCATACTCCTTGCGTCGGTTTTCCCAGTCCATATATTCGGCGCCGCGTTCTATACATTCGTCCAGACCGCAGCTTTCCACATGGAATTTGTCAAAGGGGTCCAGAAAACCGTTCCGCATCATATTCTTGCGGCGAAACACGATGGGATCCCATCCTCGCGCATATGCTATATCATCCATTTGACTTTCCATGGCAAACGCGAGCTGCGGTATGCCATACCCTCTCATGGCGGCAGCGGAAGGGAGGTTGGTGTAGGCGGTAGAGGACCGTCCGATCTGCAGCACATCCGCGGAATAGGTTTGAAAATAGTTTGTCACCGCGTAGGCGGCTACCGCATGGCCATGGGCCGCATATGCGCCGCCGTTGGAATTGATGCGAATGGCGCGCTTGCGTATTTTGCCGCTCTCGTCCACCGCGAGCGCAGTCAGTATATCCATACTGTGACGTGTACGGCTGTTCACGAAACATTCCTCGCGCGTCATGATCAGCGCAACGGGGCGCCCGCCTAGTTTTCTACTCATAAATGCCGCGATGGGTTCATAGAGTGTGTCCTGTTTGTTGCCAAAGCCGCCGCCCATATAAGGCTTTATGAGTTTTACCTTGCCCACGGGCAGTTCAAGCGCCGCCGCGATATGACGCCTGGTGGTAAACGGATTCTGATTACATGTGATGATGACCATCTTATCGCCCTCCATGTAGGCGATACAGGAATTGGGTTCTATATGCGCCGCATGGACGGACGGTACATGGAAACGGTGATTTTGCATATCTTCACAGCCCGCGAGAGTATCGTCCGCGGAGAAATCACCTGCTTCCCACTTTACGCCGTCGTCGTCGATGTGAAAGTCGAGCCGCGCAAGTTCGTTATTCGGGAAATCCGGATTGACCGGCGTTGCGCCGTTTACAGCAGCCTCCGACGTGAATACAGGCGTAAACGGTTCATATTCCACCTTGATCCGCTCTATCGCCTTCTGTGCGGTTAAGGCATCCTTTGCCACGACGCACGCTATCTCATCCCCGTAGAAGCGGACACGCCTGCTCAGAATGTATCTGTCGGCTACGCCGTTGTGCAGCGGATCGAGCACGAGCGGGTGCCCGTCTGTTGCGTATGGCGTTGCGGGAACGTCAAAACAGGTCACGACCGCTTCCACCCCCGGCATGGCGGCGGCTTCTTCGCAATCCATGTGCTTGACCATCCCGCTGGCGATCGTGCTGTGCAACACCTTCGCATAAAGCGCATTGTGCGGAATCATATCTTCAACATATTTTGCCGAACCTGTCACCTTAGGGACGGCGTCAACCTTCGGTATGCTTTTTCGAATACCCATTACAGCCTCCAGTACGTTTTCAATCCGCATCTTCCTGCGGGGGGATGTCGTAATACATATCCAGGGAATAGGGGATAACCTCGAATTTTTCCAAATAACTCCCGTCCAGAAAAGGATCGAACGCCCGGAAATAGTAGTCTCCGTTCTCGTATTCCATGCCCACCTCATAGATCATACCGGGCAGTCTTGCCGCCTGGGAGTAATAAGCCGTTCCGGTTTCATGGGCTTCGTCCAGTACGACCTCACGGAAGTTGATGAAAAGCGGCACCAGATACGGGTAGGAACGCTCCTTATTGAAAGCTTCGACAAACTCGTCTTCGCTCATTTGCTCCTTAAATGCCGCAGTCAAATAAGGATAGATTTTTTCGGGCGTTTCATATTCATAATTCACAGCCTGCGCAAAGGCAACAGCCCTTTCATGCGCCCGCGCCTCGTTTTTCGGCACCTCAGTCCGCGTGCATCCTACGATAAGCAGGGATGCAAGCAGCAACCAAACGACCAATCTCCGCATGGTCATCGTTCCATTCTGGAATAGGGAATGGTGTATGCGCTGGGGAATTCCGCCTTGTTCGAGGAAAATATCAGCGCCGCGATCGTCATGATGTATGGCAGCATGAGCATGAGCTGGTTTGCGATATTCACGCCCAATGCCTGCAAGCGAAGCTGCAGCGCGGATGCAATGCCGAACAGCAGCGCGCCCCACATGGCGCGAAACGGCATAAAGCGCGCAAAAATGACAACCGACACCGCGATATAGCCACGCCCGCCGATGACCGCTTCCGTAAAGGAATTCAGATAGGCGATCGACATAAACGCACCTGCCGCTCCGGCGTACAGGCCGCCTATGAGCACTGCCGCATACCGAACAGCATAGACATTGATCCCCTTTGCATCCGCCGCGTACGGATGTTCGCCTACGGCTTTTATCTTCAACCCAAAGGTAGTGCGCTCAAGTATGAACCATGTTACAAACACCAATGAGAATCCAAGATACACCAGTATGTTATGTTGAAGAAATATCGGACCGATAACGGGCAGTTCCGACAAGCCCGGTATCATTATACCTTGAAAGGAATCCACCTTGGGCGGCAGCGACTGTATGCCGAAGATAACGCGGTATATATAGGCCGCAAGGCCGCCGGCGAGTATGTTCATACCCAGTCCGGCAATAACCTGATTCGCGCGTATCGTAATGCTCAAAAAACCCATGATGAGGCTCCAGAACATTCCGCAGGCCATACCCATGAGTAGTCCCAGCCAAAGGCTCCCGCTATGAAACGCGACCGCAAAGCCTGTTACCGCGCTCATGAGCATCGTGCCCTCAACGCCCAAATTCAATATGCCGGCTCTTTGGGTGTATATCTGCCCAAGCGCGGGAAC
This sequence comes from Bacillota bacterium, assembly GCA_023451115.1. Taxonomy (GTDB): domain Bacteria; phylum Bacillota; class Clostridia; order Christensenellales; family CAG-138; genus JAEXFV01. The sequence goes on along the minus strand of JAEXFV010000022.1, from coordinate 6,838 downwards.
CATGATGGGTGTTGCCAGACGGATCGTGCTTGCAAGCAGACTTATAAAAAAACTCATCGAGAAAATGTCCTTTAGCACGCTTCCTACCTCCTTTTAAAAAGCTTTCTCACGTCGGCACTTTTGAAAACCGCCGCGCTGATGACAAAGATGATGATCAATCCCTGAATAACGTCAACAATGGAATATGGGACGTCCGTCATACGCTGCATACTCGCCCCGCCCACAAGCAGCACGGAAAAGAATAGGGAGGAAGCCGCGATGCCAATGGGATTGAGCGCGCCCAGCAGCGCGACCACCGTAGCGATGTTTCCATAGCTGCCCGCAAAATTTTCCATCACCCTGAACTGCAATCCGTACGCTTCGATCCATCCGGCGACACCAATCACCATGCCTGAGAGGAACATGGTCGTAATCACCGTTTTCTTAACGTTTACGCCGGCATACGTCGAGACCTTTTCCCCTTGCCCAATGAGATTTATGCGATAACCGAGCGTGGACTTCCAAAGCAGGAGCATCAGCAACAGCACCGCGACCATAATATAGAGGCCGGAATGCAGACGAAGCCCCTCGATCAAAAGGGGAAGGCGCAACGCCTCATTGAGCACCGCCGATTGCGGGAGCTGTCCCGCCGGATCCATCATGGGCCCATACACCAGATACGCGAGAAAATAGTCGGCAATATAGTTGAGCATCAAGGTCGTTATTACTTCGTTTGCGTTAAAGCGGGTCTTTAGATACGCCGCGAGCGCTGCCCAAAGCCCGGCTGCGGCCAGAGCGGCAACAAAGGAAAGCGGTACGAGCAACGCTGGCGGAAGCGGCACATACAGCCCCACTGCAACGGAAGCGATGGCGCCCATGATAAACTGCCCCGCGGCGCCGATGTTCCAAAGCTGCGCTTTATAGGCGATGGACACGCCAAGCGCCATGATTATCACGGGGATAAGCTTTACAAACAGCTCGCTGACGCGTTGTCTGGAGCCAAAAGCGCCCTGAAACATGGACGCATACGCTTCAGCCGGATCATTTCCTGAAACGGCCACCAGTATTGCGCCAATGAGTAAAGCGATCGCCACCATTACAACGGAGCCGCCTGTCTTGGAAAAAGCGTTTTTAAGCCTCGCTCCCATATCAGCACACCTCCTGCTTTCTGCCCATCATCAGTTTCCCGACCTTGTAGGTGTCCGCGCCCCGCTCGAGTATACCCATCAGCTCTCCGCCGTATATAACGGCTATCCTGTCCGAGAGCTGGAATATCTCTTCCAGATCGGCCGACACCATCAGCACCGCCGCGCCCGCGTTTCGCGCGTCAAGTATCTTTTGCCGGACGTACTCGGCGGCGCCTATATCCAAGCCGCGCGTAGGCTGATTCGCTATGAGTACCTCGGGGTTTGAGCTAAGCTCGCGCGCAAGGATCACCTTCTGCTGGTTGCCCCCGGAAAGTGTGCGCGCCTCATCCTCGCCGGAATTGGCTTTGATATGATAATTTTTTTGCAGCTCGGCCCAGTTTTGTTGCATTTCTTTCTGCTGGACAAGTCCATATTTGGCATAGGGAGCCTGGCCCAGCTTTTTAATGATCAAATTAAGCTTAAGGCTCCAATTCATCGCAAGCCCCGTGGTCTGCCTGTCTTCTGGTATATGCGCTACCCCGTTTCTAATGTAAAAGGCGGGAGACAGGTTCAAAACGTCTTTATCTTTAAGTATGAGCTTTCCGTCCTCCGCTTTGCGAAGTCCCGTAAGCACCTCGCAAAGCTCCTTTTGCCCGTTACCGTCCACGCCCGCAAGACCGACGACTTCGCCCTCGTGTATGTCCAGGGTAAAATCCTTTAGCGCCGCGACGCTCTTGTCGTTCTTTGCACAAAGTCCTCGCATCGATAGCTTCACCTGGCCCGGCGCCCTGTTTTCACTGGAGAAGTTGAATAAAACGTCCCTGCCCACCATCATCCTGGTGAGCTCGTCTTTGGTTACGCTCGAGTCCAGCGTGCGCGTGCCCACCATTTTTCCATCCCGAAGCACAGTCACCTCGTCCACAATGGAAATGATCTCCTCCAGCTTGTGCGTTATGAGGATGATGGACTTGCCGTCGTCGCGCATTTCGCGCAGCGTATCAAAAAAGGCGTTGGTTTCCTGCGGTGTAAGAACGGCGGTAGGCTCGTCCAGAATAAGCGTGTTTGCGCCCATATAGATTGCGGTGAGTATTTCGACCCGCTGCTGTTCCCCCACCGATAACTGCCATATTTTTGCGTAAGGGTCTATTCCCATGCGAAATTTATCAGATAACGCGCGAAGCTCCTCCGCCGTCGCTTTTGTATCGAGGAGGATACCTCTGCGCGATTTTTTCCCGAGCATTACATTTTCCACTACCGTAAGCGGCCTTGCAAGCATAAAATGCTGATGCACCATGGCGATGCCCAGTGAAATCGCCTTAAGCGGTGATGAAATTTCCTCTTTTGTGCCATTGATGAAAATATCACCATCTTCCTGCTTATATAGCCCGTAAAGCACATTCATCAATGTCGTTTTTCCCGCGCCGTTTTCTCCGAGAAGTCCGTGGATCGAGCCTTTTTTAAGGGAAAAATCTATGCCGTCATTGGCCTTCACACCATTAAAGGCTTTTGTGATCCCCAGCATTTTTACCGCCAATGTGTCCATATCCCGTTCCTCCTTGCTTAATGAGTGCGCGAGGGGCGCGTATACCGCGCCCTTCGCGTCCCTTTTTACATTCATGCCATTAAGCCAAGCATAAGGGCATAATGCCTATTGCATGATCAATCCCAGGAAGGCCATTCGATCTGGTCCGCGGCAAGCTGCGAGTAGACCTCTTCGATCTTGGCGAGCTCCTCATCGCTCAGCCAGCCCTTGGGATCGTTGATCTTGGTATATTCCATACCGCCGTTGGCAATGGTGATCCAATATATCCGCTGGTCATCCGCAAGGGTAAGGAAGCTGCCATCCGCGATATCCTTGAATATCTGCTCGATGACGGACTCCCAGTGATACTGCACGCCGCTAAGCACATTCTTTTCACCCAGAGAATACTGATCCTGCACGTTGCCCAACACATACTGATCCTTTTCAACAGCGGCCTGCACAACGCCAAGGCCTATACCGTCGCCAGAATGCCAAATGATGTCAACGCCGGAATCGTACATGCCGACAGCGGCTTCATATGCGCCGGCGGTATCGTTCCAGTCGCCAGTATAAACTTCCTGAATTTCGATATCTGGATTGACAGACTGCGCGCCCATCTTATAGCCCGCATGACCGCGGACCATTTCTGAAGCGTCCGCGCCACCAATAACGCCGATCTTGTCGCTTTCACTTGCAAGCGCCGCGATTACGCCCATAATGTAGCCACCGGATTCAAGCGCCACGTCATAGATGGCGGAGTTTTTGCGGAACATGTAACCGGTGCCTAACAGAAAATAGCTCTCAGGGTAACGGTCGGCAACCGCTACAAGGGGCTCCATGAACTGGAATCCGTGACCAAAGATCACATCGTAGCCTTGATCCGCAAAATCCGCCAGTGCGGGTTCGATGTCGGCAACTTCATAGACGTTCTCTACAATTTTGAGGTCGATGGTGTCCGCATGAGCGTTTGCATAGGATGTGATGCCTTCGTACATCGCCTGGTTGAAGGAAACATCATCCTTCTTTCCCGGGAGGACCAACGTGACTTTGATCTTCTCGGCAGCAGGCTCTGCGGGGGCGGGTTCTTCAGCCGCCGCAGCTTCAGCGACAGGCGCTTCAGACGGGGAGGCTTCGGTCGCGGGTGCGGTATTGGCGGCAGGCGCCGCGCAGCCCACAAAGAGAGGCAATGCCATCATCAGTACCAGAATAATGGCGGTGAAGGTTCTTACGTTAAGCTTCATGTTTTTTTTCCTCCTGCATCATTTTATATCCAGACAAAATGCCTTCATAAACTGCTATGCGCCACACTGTGTTTTCCCATGTATGTCGGTTGGCTTTTGCCGCGTTCTTTTGTGGCGACGTATCTGATTGACTGTTTTTTATGGATGTTTTTTATGGATGTTTTTTTTGAGATTCGGTATGATCTATTTTGTTGGTACGATCTATTTTATTTGGTATGATCTATTTTATTTGGTATGATCTATTTATACCGCAATATTCTATGTGTGTCAAGGGTATATTCATAAAAACACGAGCCCTAAACAAATTGTTTGGACTCGTGCCACTCAAAAACCGGGTTCTCTTATCTTTCTATATCTTTTTCCTAAGCACGGTCTGCTTGATGAGCCCCTCGCGGTAGTACTCATCGGAAGCAAGTACCGGCTTGCCTCTGAACGTATAGCCGACCTCATCCATATAGAGCACGGGGTCGCCTTCTTTGATCTGCAACATTGAAGCCGTAACCGCGTCTGCGACAACAGCATGGATATCGGTAAGGTCCATAAATACGTTTGTATCACAGTAGGTCTCAAGAAAGTCGAATATCGGGCGCGAAAGAAAAGCATCGTCGTACTTGTCGTTGGTTACAATGCTCCTGGCAATGGTGTCCGTGCAAAATATGGCGGGTATACCGTCGGCTGTGATCACCCTTATCACTTGTATAATCTCATCCCCAACATGGATGGCAAGCCTGTCCGCGACGTCCTCCGACGCGCGCGCATAGCGCCAAGTGCAGTATGAGGTTCCGGCCTTATACCCTGCGCAGGTTATGATCTCCAAAAACTCCTGCTCGAGATCCATCCTCGTAATCACCTTGAGAACATGGTGATTGATAATGGTACCAACGCCATGCTTGCGGCTGATAAATCCTTCTCTTTCAAGTATCGCAAGACTATCCCGCACGGCCGTTCGACTCACATTGAGATCCTTTGCGATCAATACCTCGGGAGGAAGCCGATCCTCCCTTTGATATTTGCCCTGCTTCATTTCATAAAGCAGCCTTTCGCTTATCTTGCTGGACAAGAGTTCTTCAGTAACCAAGACAATATCCTTTCCCGGATGAAACCCCTATGAGGAATCCATGCGTGTAAATACAATTATATTTAACTTGTCTGAATATTTCAACTCCAAAGGTACCGGCTGTACATATATACAAAGACCGCAGTGAATACTGCGCTGGCATTGACATGTCTAAAGGTAATATGGAATATATATAATGACGAAAAAGGTGGTTATTGAAGTTCAGTAAACTGTAGCATCGGCAAGTGCAACAGCGATTAACCCAGAATAAGCAGGAAGGGATACTCCATGAAGAAATACACAAGAGAAAGCAGTAAATTTGGCGACGGAAAAGGGTGGATACGGTTTTACGGGACGATTGTATCGTTTGCGTCGATAGCTTCTGCAGTCGTTCCGACCGGGCGCCCCATTGCTCCCTACGCTGTGCAAACGACGCGAAGCTAGCCAAGAAGAAAGCCAGGGTGGCGTAGAAACGAGAAATGCATCAGTACTGTCCTGTATGCGGAAAGCAGTTAGGGAAGGACGCTACAAAGAAGATATGCATATAATGCCCGGTGGTGTGTAAATAGAAGTATTACCGCCAGCAGAAGAAGCAAAGATAGCCGCTCCTTAGCTGGTTCTAGCCAAATGAGATAAATCGAACCCAATGCCGATCAGCGAGGGGTTCGGTTTATCGTTTATTTACCCGAATTCCTTTGAATTCGGTCATTTCTATCGGGGCTATGTTGTTTGCTTTGCGAACAACAACTTATCAGCACTCTCTATAAATAACAAAGCACAGGGCATCACGGAAGAATTGAAAGCCTGCGACCAGATGGCATGGGTCGACCCGATATTGTACAATGAGCTCAGGCTTGATAAGCTCATCTATGCCGCCATCCCCACCGGGTTTTCTATCCAACAAAAGCCCCACCGCTTCTCCGGTGAGATCGACCTTGCGCAACTTCGTTGCTATAGGGATGTGGACACCCGTCGAGGCGAACTGTCCATAGGAACGCTAGGTGGTGGAAAACACTTTATCGAAATCCGACGAATCATCTATACAACCACCGCAATTTCGACAAGGAGCTATGTCAAAGTTTGCAATTTTAGCGACCTTAACCGGCAATTGCGCAAGGTCACGAAAACTAAGAGCGCATTCGTAAGCGATGGTGCCCTGCTCAAACAGCCGTATATGGTAACCATGCAGGTCACGGATAAATGGACGATGCCCATCAAAGACTGAGGCGGTATTCTGATGCAACTCATGGTTTTCTTCAAAGATCGGGTTCGTGTGAAACTTTGAATTTACCGCGGCTATCCGGAACCGTATATGCACGCTGCGCTTTTCGCCTTGACGGCTCCGGCTTCGCCGTAGTACGGTATCGACATAGGGCAAAGCAGATTCTTGCCCTGCAAGCTTAGCGGGAAGCCAATCTTCCAACCTGCCTGAAAAGAGTAATTCCGTATACAGGTTGTGATTGTACTCCTTCATGTATGCAAGGAGCTTGCACCCATACCTTCCGATATTGGTCTCGTTGACTTCCATTTTATTCATTTCATTACCCTCCGTTTTATTATTCATAGAGAGTGCTGAAATAAACGACAAATCCGAACCCTTCACCTATCGGTATTGGGTTCGGATTTGATTGCTGTGGTGGAGCATAGGGGATTCGAACCCCCCTTGAGATGAGCCTATTTTACTAGTGTTATGGCTGTATCCCTCAATGATAGAGGAGGAGAGAGCGCCATCTTTTGCATTTATATAATCATCAATCGCCTTTCCAAAACAAACTCTAGTACGCTTAGGGTGGTGTAAAGCTGGGATCTTCATAAGCCACCGATCATAAGGGAAATCCATAAAACGTTGAAACCAGGATTGGCAGCAGGGGCAATTATCGGCGATGCATGAGGCGTCCTTTACAAAAGCGGA
>JAEXFV010000021.1 GCA_023451115.1 Bacillota bacterium | reverse complement strand
GGCAAACAGTGCTATGCAGGCAACCGCAAAAGCGATCAGCAAAAAATAGGGCAGCTTTGTTTTCATGTGGTGCTCCTGAATTATTGTTTTACGATAATTATATGAATAGCATATGCAATTTCTCTTTTTTTGTCAACCCGGAAATTCGTGACAGGGGAGCGATTTACCGCCCGGGATAACCGCAAAAACCCCTCCCGCGAACCTGATGCCGCGGGAGGGGTTTTAAACTGTTTGCCAGCCGGATTTTATACGTTGATCTGTGCAGTCAGGTGCTGCGCCCCTTCCTGCTGCAGCAGCGGGTCAATCACCTCGCAGAGGTATTCCTCCACCTGCTCCGGGCAGCGGCCAATATAGTTGCCAGGCTTTAGCACTTCCCGCAAATGCTCCAGGGAAAGGCCCATTTGCGGGTCGCCTGCCAAACGTTCCAACAAATCGCAGGGCGCGCCCTCCTGCTTCATGCGGGCGGCCGCAGCCATGGAATGCACCCGGATCACCTCATGCAGCGCCTGACGGTCCCCTCCCTTTTTCACTGCCGCCATCAGGATATTTTCCGTAGCGATAAAGGGAAGCTGCTCCATTACGTTCTTTTCAATTACAGCAGGATATACCGCCAAGCCGTCTGTTACATTCAGCATCAGATCCAGTATGCTATCGGCCGCCAAAAAGCCTTCAGGCAATGAAATGCGGCGGTTGGCGCTATCGTCCAGGGTGCGCTCCAACCATTGGGTAGATGCAGTCATAGGTGCATTTAAGGCGTCCGCCATAATATAACGGGCCAGAGAGCAAATCCGCTCAGAACGCATGGGGTTGCGCTTGTACGCCATGGCAGAGGATCCAACCTGGCCTTTTTCAAACGGCTCCTCCACCTCATGCATATGCTGCAGCAGCCGCAGATCGTTGGCAAAACGATAAGCGCTTTGGGCGATAGAAGACAACACGTTTAAAATGCGGCTATCCAGCTTACGGGGGTAGGTCTGCCCGGAAACGGGGAAGCATGCGGGAAAATCAAAAGCCCGGGCAATCATGCCATCCAGCATACGCACCTTATCATGGTCGCCTTCAAAAAGGGCCAGAAAGCTTGCTTGCGTGCCGGTGGTGCCTTTGCTTCCCAGCAGCCGCAAGCTGCTGAGCACAAACTCCAACTCTTCCAGATCCAACGCCAAATCTTGCAGCCACAGGCAAGCCCGCTTGCCTACCGTCACCAGCTGGGCAGGCTGGAAGTGGGTAAACCCCAGCGTAGGCAACGCCTTATATTCCCGGGCAAAGGCGCTTAAATTGCCCATCACGGCCAGCACCTTTTGCTTCACAAGCCGCAGCGCCTCCCGGTACAGGATCACATCCGCGTTATCGGTTACATAGCAACTTGTGGCCCCCAAGTGGATGATTCCCTTGGCTTTTGGGCACTTCAGCCCATAGCCATACACATGAGCCATCACATCGTGGCGGTTTTCTTTTTCCTTCTTCGCTATGGCCTCATAGTCGATATCCTGAATATGGGCCTTCAATTCCTCCACCTGCTCCTGGGTAACAGGCAGCCCCAGGGCATGTTCCGCTTCTGCCAGCGCCACCCATAGCCTGCGCCAGGTAGAATACCGCATGTCGGGAGAAAAGATATGCCGCATCTCCTTTGAGGCATACCGTCCGCACAGAGGCGATTCATAACTGTCCCTTGCCATAGCGTCCTCCATCAGCGATAAATGATTTCATCCCTGCCAGGGCCTACGGAAACATAGGTTACCGGGCACTCCAGCGCCTTCTCGATATAGCGCACATAGTCCTGGGCTTGCTGGGGCAAGTCTTCAAACTTGCGCACACCGGAAATATCCTTTCCCCATCCGGGCAAATATTCAATCACGGGCTTGGCGCCCTCCATCAATGGCGTAAAGGGGAACTCTGTTACGGTTTCTCCACTGGCCAGAGCATAACCCGTGCACACCGGGATGCGTTCCATATAAGAAAGCACATCCATTTTGGTCAGGGCGATATCCGTAGCTCCTTGGAGCCGTACGCCATAGCGCGTGGCCACCAAATCAAACGGGCCCACGCGGCGAGGCCTGCCGGTAGCCGCGCCATACTCGCCGCCTGCTTCCCGCAGCCGATCCGCTTCTTCGCCAAACCATTCCGCTACAAAGGGGCCTTCTCCTACACAGGTAGAATACGCCTTGACAACACCTACCACCTGGTCTACCCGCACGCCGGGAATGCCTGCGCCCAGCGGCGCATAGGCGGCCAGCGGCGCGGAAGAGGACGTAAACGGATAAATTCCCAGCTCGATGTCCCGCAATGCTCCCAACTGCGCCTCAAAGAGAATGCTTTTTCCCTGCTTGTGCGCTTGATACAAATATAGGCCGGTGTCGCAAATATAGGGTTTGAGAATTTCGCCATAACGGGTTACCCATGCCATGGTCTCCTCATAGGAGTGGGGCTTTGCTCCATACACGCCGGTAAGAGTCAGGTTTTTCCACTCCAGCACGGTTTTTAAATGTGCGGCAAACACTTCCGGCAACAGCAGGTCGCCCATCTGAATGCCTTTTTTTTGGTATTTATCGCTGTATACCGGCGCAATGCCCCGCTTGGTAGAACCGTATTTGGCGTCCTTCAACCTGGCCTCTTCCAAGCCATCCTGCTCTTTATGGAAGGGGAATACAATAATCGCCTTATCGCTGATCTTCAACCGATCCGGGTTTACATCGATGCCGGCTTTCTTCAGCTTTTCAATCTCCCCGCATAAATGCTCCAGGTCGATCACCGTGCCGTTGCCCAGCACGTTGACAACTTCAGGCCGAAAAATGCCGGAGGGCATCAGGTTTAATGCAAATTTCCCATATTGATTGATCACAGTGTGTCCTGCGTTGCTCCCACCCTGGTAACGCACCACTACATCATATTGCTGGGCCAGCAAATCCACCATACGGCCCTTGCCTTCGTCGCCCCAATTCACCCCAACGATTGCACAAGTAGACATTTGCCCGTTCCTCCTCTTTTCATTCTCAGCACCATTATGGAACCAGTCGTTTTATTTTCCCCAACAGAAAGGGCCATCTTGGAGATGGCCCTTTTCTATACTATCGGTATTTTGAATAAACGTCAACCCAAATCTAAGCTACGGTTAGAACAAGTTTGGATAGATCCATAAGGGATTTTCATATCATCCCTTAATATTCGGGTTTTCTAAAAAGGATATACCTTTTTCATTAAGTAGTAAGGGTTGATGTATGTATTTTGCGGGGTAATCATAGTCAGATGCAAATGGTTCGCATCGGAATTCCCCGTGTTCCCTACATGGCCAATCACCTGGCCTGCCTTAACTTTTTCCCCTTGTTGGAGAAATTTTGTCATGCGCACCATATGATAATAGTGGTATTCATACCCCAGGTCATCCAGCACCAATACGTAGTTGCCTGCTTTTGCATTGCAGCCAATGGCTACCACCACGCCGTCAGTGCAGCTCAATATGGGGGTATCCTCCGGCGCGCGCAGGTCCATGCCCGTATGCTTGCGCGTGCCCTTATCCCTGTCTTTATACCAGCCATTGCGCCGGGAAGTCCTGACCCCCAGCGGGAACACCACCGTATCCTCATATCCTTCTGGCAAAGCAGGATGGACATACTTTTTTTCTTTGCCCTGGTCGTCATATACCGTGGTTAAATATGCGTAGGTAAACCGCCCGGTAGAATAACGGTTCGCATCCTTACCCGCAATACGATATAACGCATCCCGTATATCCCGCAATGACAGCGTCAAGATCAGCTGTTTGCTGGCCGGCGTTTTGAGCTCTACATCCACCAAGTCATCCAACGCAATGTCCGCTCCCCAAACTGCGCCAATGGCCGCTGCATACTGCCAGGTTAACCCCTCCAGTTCCAGCTTCAGCTCGCCTTTGGCTTCGTCCCGTCTGGAAAGCAGCTTTTTGAGCCCCGCCTCTGCTGCGGCTTCCAGCGCCGCTTTCAGCCGCGCTGCGCTGGCTTCCAGCGTTGCCCGCTGCTGAGTAAAAGCGGTGTATCCCTGCTCCCGCCAGGCTGCATAAACCGCTTTTGCCGCTTCATCCATCAACGCGGCTTGGATATCGATTTTGCCGTTTACCGCCTCATAGGCCGCATCCCCAGCTTGAGGCGGCAGCAAAGGAAGCCTGGTTTGTGAGCGCAGTATTTCTTCCTTTTGTTCTGGTTCCACTGTAATCTGTGGCTGCACCGGCGCGCAAGCCATGGCAAATAAAATTGCTGCTACCAAAAGCAGCGCCACACCAAATTTCCCCAACATCAAAACCCCAACATCCTTTGTTTGTTTTAACCGCCTGCAATGCGCAGGCGCACCAGCACTTTATTTGCCGCCGCATTATAAGCCATCGCTTCGGAGAGGCTGTTGACAATATGCAGCCCCCGTCCACGTGCCTGGTCAACCTCCAGCAACGATCCTTCGGCACAGGGATCAAATCCTTCCCCTGCGTCGCAAACCAACACATGGAGGTGTTC
>JAEXFV010000017.1 GCA_023451115.1 Bacillota bacterium | reverse complement strand
CGTGATTTCCTCTCCAAGTATGACCAGATCGACCTGGCCTGGTGCTCCAACGATACCATGGCCGCAGGCGCGGCGCTGGCAATCCAGTCCGCAGGCCGCGAAGGCATCGCCGTTTGGGGTTCCGATGGCGAAACCCAGGCGCTGGAGTACATTGAGCAGGGCCTCATCACCGGTACTCTGTATAACAACCCCTACAACATGGGTGAACAGGCTGCCAGCATGGCGCTCTACTGCATCGCAAGCGCTATGGACCAGAACCTGCAGGCAAACGATTATGCTCCCAGCATCTTCGTACCCAGCACCGTTGTAACAGCGGAAAACGTTGCTACGATCACCGAGCGCTGGTAAGATAGACCTTATCAGGCGATAACGCCAAACGGTATGGGGGAGGAGGCTCTCCCATGCCGTTTGGCAAATCCGACAAATGAATTTCCCTTTATGGGCGCGCCCTCCTGTTTGCGGGAGAGCAAAAATCAGAGGAATGGACGTATAAACATATGAAACAGCGTATTCCCCTCAACATCAAAAAGCTTCTCATTCCCATTGTGCTCACGATGATCGCAGGCATCTATTTCACGATTCAGTCCGATGCATTTCTCACTGCGGCCAACATTTCCGCTATCACCAGAGAAATGGCAACAGCTGTGCTGATTGGCTGCGGTATGTGTTTTGTTATGGCCAGCGGCGCAATCGATCTTTCGGTAGGCGCTATTGTGGCCTTCCTTTGCATGCTTTCGTCCCGGATGATGGACATTGGCATTCCCACTGCAATCAACCTGCTCATCGTAATCGCCGTAGGCGTTGCTTGCGGGTTTATCAACAGCCTGGTGCTGCATACTTTCCAACTCAATCCTTTTATTGCCACCCTCGCCATGCAAAACGTATATCGCGGCTTGGTGTGGATCATCTGTTACCGGCACGAGGATGGAGCGGCCTATTCCCAATCCATCAAAAACGCCCTTATCAAAGCCCTGAACAAAGGCATTGACGTAGGCTCCGTCACCATTTATTATTGCGTGATCGCCGCTATCATTTGTGTGGTGCTGTGCCATATCGTGATGAAGCGCACCAAGTTCGGCATCAACATCTACGCCATGGGTTCCAACGAAAAAGCAGCGTCCCTGTCCGGCATCAACACCATTGCGGTGCAGCGGGGCGCGTACATGGTTTGCGGCGCATTTTGCGGCATTACTTCCATTTTTATGTTGGCGCGCACCCAAAGCGCCACCACCAACCTGGGGGTTGGATTGGAGTTTGACGGCATCTCCGCGCTGGTAGTTGGCGGCGCTTCCGCCATGGGTTCGGATGCAGGCGGTGAAACCAGCCCTGTAGGCGCCCTGTTTGGCGCGTTGTTCCTGTATGTAATTTATAACGGCATTTATAAGCTTGGCATTGCAACGGCGTATCAGCAGATCATACAGGGAGCGGCCCTGATTGTAATGCTGGTGGTGGACAGCATCGTCACCATGATCCGCAATCACAGGCAGCGGGCCGGATATGGGCTGGAACAGTCCAAGATGATTCTGGAGGGGACGCAAAATGGCTAACGAAAAGCAGGAAAAGAAAATCCTTCTCCAATGTTCCAATATTGTGAAGGAATTCTCCGGCACTCGGGTGCTGGATAACGTGGATTTTGATATCCGGGGGGGAGAAGTGCACTCCCTTTGCGGTGAAAACGGTGCGGGCAAATCCACGCTGGTGAAGATTATTTCCGGCGTTTATCCCAAGGATGGCGGTGAGATTGCCATCAATGGCAAGCCGGTAGAAATCTTTTCCCGGCAGGACTCCATCGCAAACGGCATTGCGGTGGTGTATCAGGAGCTTAGCGTCATGCCCAACCTGACGGTGGCACAAAATATCATGGCGGGGCGGGAAATGACCAAGTTTGGCTTCCTCAAGCGCAAGGAAATGAACGACAAAGTGCAGGCTCTCATCGACCGGTACAACCTGGGCCTGAAGGCGACTCAAATGGTGCGGGAGCTGAGCATGGCGGAACGCCAGGTGGTGGAAATCCTCAAAGCGCTGATTACAGACGCCCAGCTTATCATAATGGATGAGCCTACGGCAGCATTGAGCTATAAAGAATCCGAGGCGCTTTTCGGCATTATCCGGAATTTGCGGGACAGGGGCGTAAGCGTTCTGTATATTTCGCACCGTCTGGATGAGGTGTATATGCTATCCGACCGCATCACTGTGTTGCGGGACGGCAAGCTGGCAGGGGTGTTTGAAAAAGAAAAAGAGGGAGGCATTCAGCCGGAGCAGGTAATCCAAAGCATGGTTGGCAAGGCCTTGGTGGACGCCAGAACCCAGGACCTCCATGTGGGAGACGGGGATGTGGTGCTGGATGTGAAGCATTTGTGCCGCCGAGGCGTGTTTGAAGACATCAACCTGCAGGTGCGCAAGGGAGAAATCCTGGGCATTGGCGGCTTGGTAGGCGCAGGCCGCACAGAACTATTGCGCTGTATCTTCGGGGTAGACCCATACACCTCAGGCGAGATTATTTATCAGGGGGAACCTGTTTCCAAGGGAGCCCACCAGAACATCAAGCGGGGAATGGGGTTTATTTCGGAAGACCGCAGAGGGGAAGGGTTCGTACCCCAGCTATCCGTTGAGGCCAATGCGGCTATGATCGATTTTAAGGCGGTAAGCTCTTTGGGGGTTATGTCCAAAGCCAAGGAACGGGGCAGGGCGCTGGATATGATCCAGCGGGTAAACTTGCGCCCGGCGGACCCCAAATACAAAGTAATGAATTTCTCTGGCGGCAACCAACAAAAAGTGGTGGTAGGGAAATGGCTGATCCACGACTGCAAGCTGCTGCTGGTAGACGAGCCGACAGTTGGCGTTGACATTGGCGCAAAAGCGGAAATTTATAAAATCATTGAGGATATGGCAAAGGCGGGCGCGGCGGTGATCCTGGTGTCCTCGGATAATGAAGAACTGGCGCGGGTGTCCTCCCGGATTTTGATTATGCGCCGGGGAAGGATTGTGCAGGCGTTTGAAAACGGCCAGCCGGACCGCAAGGCGATTGCCATGGCTTCCAGCGGTTTGCAGGGATGAGGTGAAAGGGTATGCAAAAACGTAAGATATACAATTACTCCAAGGTGTTTATCGTGGTTGCCCTGCTGATCCTGATGGCAATCACCAACTTTAAGTCGTTCTTTACAGTGAGTAACCTTTCCAGCATCCTGATGAGCGTATCGCTATATGGCATCATGGCATGCGGTATGATGTTTCCCATGCTGGTGTCCGGGCCGGATCTGTCCATCAGCGGCACTGCAGCGGTAGGCGCCATGGTAGCGGTGAAATACATTGTAGCCAACGGTTATACTGTGGGCAGCTTTTTCACCGGTTTCCTGCTGGCCATGCTGGTGGGGGCGGGCATTGGCATTGTGCTGGGCGCTTTAATCCACTTTTTTGATGTTCCCTCCTTTTTGACCACGCTGGCCGCGCAATACGTGCTCTTTGGCATTGCACAGATCGGCCTGGTGAGCCGGGTAATCTGCACAGCCCCTGATATTTTCTGCGCGTTGGGCAACGGCAGGTTTCTGGGCTTTCCCATCCAGGTATACGTGTTCCTGGCCATTGTATTGATTGCGGCATTCCTGATGCATGGTACGGTATTTGGCCGCAAGTGCTATATGATTGGCGGCAACCGGAAATCCGCTTACCTTTGCGGCATCAATGCAGGGCCTGTCGTGATAGGAGCCTTTGGGCTTTCCGGGCTGCTGGCTGCGGTGGCGGGGGTGATCCTGGCGGCAATGAATCAACAGGCCAGCGCTTCTGCTGGCTCCGGTTATGAAACCAACGTGTTGCTCAGCTGCGTGTTGGGCGGCGCATCCATGGGCGAAGGCATCGGCTCTATTGGCGGCGCGGTGTATGGCGCAATTTTTGTGGGCCTGATCAATAACTGCATGCGCATGATGGGCGTACCTTCCTTGTACCAGACTTCCATCGTAGGTTTGCTGATTATTGCGGCTATGGGATTTGAAAGCTACTTTAAGCAAATCGCCAACGGCATGCACTGGAGCAAAAAGAAAAGCCAAAAGGGCGTGGATACCCGGGAAATTGGTTAATGAATGTTACACAGAGGCCGGCTTGCAACAAGCCGGAAATCAAAGGAAAGACTGCCTCGCCGTTGTTTTGCCGTTGCGCTGTGTGGCAATAGCGCAACTACGTCCTAAAGAGGATGGAAAAGGCGGCAGCGAGGCAGCCTTTCTCCATGTAATGTGGTAACGTGCCATAGTTGTTGAAAGAGTATAGACAGGATAGCAAAATTTCAGGTTTTTTTTCAGCAGCAGGGAAATAGATATAGACAGGTTAATTTGACGTTGAAAAACGATTTTGCTATAATATACAGGAAAAACAGGCCGTGACAAGCGAATTTTCGTTAATTGGGAATGTAACTTGAGGTGAAATTTATGCCAAAATTGGACCGGAATAACGCAAAGCCCCTTTACATGCAGTTGGAGGAAATCCTGCGCAACAATATTTCCAACGGCGTTTGGAAGGCCAATGAGCGTATTCCCTCCGAAAGTGAGCTGAGCACTACATACGGCTTAAGCCGTATGACGGTGCGTTCTGTCATCACACAGCTCACATATGATGGGCTGCTCTACCGGGTGCAGGGGAAAGGCACTTTTGTAGCGGAGCCTAAAATCAAGGCCCAGTCCCCGTCATACAGGAGTATACAGGAGCAGTTTGACGAGATGGGCTATGATTCAGAGGTGCGCTTGTTACGCATTGAAAAGATTACGGCTCCGGATAAAATCAGTAATTTTTTGCAGTTGCCCATGGGCGCGGAGGTTTATTTTTCGGAACGGCTGAGAATGGTGCAGGGTACGCCGATCAGCTTGCACCGCTCCTTTTTCCCTGCGGTAATGCTGCCGGATATCCAGCTGGACGATATCAATGAAGAAAAATTGGACTCCCTGGTAGAAGGGCGGTACGGGCTGCAGGCGGTCTTTCGGGTAGAAACCCTGGAGGCTGTGATCGCTACCTTCCGTGAATCAGAAGTTCTCCAAGTGGGGCGGGGATATCCACTGTTGAAAATGGAAGGGATTAACTCCACAAAAGATAAAGTGATCTTTGAATATACGGAAATCCTGTTTCGAGGCGACAAGTTCAAATTAAGCCTGCGCTATGGGGATGACTAAAGAAATTGAAAGCAAAAAAACGGCGTCTTACAAGACGCCGTTTTTTGATTACAACACAAAACGAGAAGCCGCGAGCACGCAAAGACAACACACCGGATATTTGCTTTTCATCGTCCTATGCCGGAGACTTTCCTGCATTTTACGAAATCACATAGCAAAGCTCCCCAAAAACGGGGACGCCTTATGTTATAAAATCAGGCGTGCTTTACTGCTATCGCTTCAATTTCCACCAAAGCGCCAGCGGGCAATTTGGCGACTTGCACACAAGAACGGGCAGGGAACTCTTTTTCAAAAAATTCCCCGTAAATGCCGTTAACGGCGCCAAAGTCCTTTAAATCCTGCACAAATACAGTGGTTTTTACCACATCCGCCTTGGTGCAGCCAGCAGATAGCAGCACTTGTTCCAGGTTGGCAAGGGCCTGCTTTGCCTGCTCCTCTACTGTGTTGCCCAATGCCCCGGTAGCAGGGTCCAAACCGAGCTGACCGGAGGTAAACACGAAGCCGTTGGCTTCTACGGCATGGCTATAGGGCCCCAGGGCTGCGGGCGCGTTGGATGCTGCGATAATAGACTTCATGATACGATCTCCTTCACCATTTTAATGATTGCCGTTGCGACAGAACACTTTCCTGTTTATTATAATAGATCCTGTGTATGAGAGAAAGCAAAAAATAGCAAGTTACTGGATCTGCTGCCGGGCCGACTGCTCCCGGGCTACGATCTCGTCTATAATTTTTGCTGCCGCCAGGATCACATCCCGGCATTTCCATTCTTCCGTACGGTATTGGGCTTTGAGGGGTGTACAGTCTATATTTCCCATCTGCTCAGCATAACGAGAGAAAAGCTCTTTGGACAGCCGTTTGATACAGTCGCTTTCATGGGCCCGCTCTTCCACAAACAGCACGCCCAGCGCCTGCAGCGCGCCGGTAAGAGCGCCGCAAACATAGCCGCAGCCCATGCCACCGCCAAACCCTGCGGCCAGCTTGATGGCCTTGGCGTCTAATCCCAGGCCATATACCTGATTGCACGCCAGCAGCATGCGTTCAGCACAATTCCAATCCCCTTCACTGATAAAACCATTGGCCAAGTATTCGTATAACATCTTTGCGCCTCCTTCCCCCCGAATCGTTTGCGCTTCAGGGACTTTACGAAAAAGCAACCAACAAAAAGCAACCAACAAAGCGAAGCTTTGCCCGTCTTTTTTCATCATATCACAGCCCAGGGCATTTGAATAGGAATGGACAAGAATTCTTGCCTGTTGCTCAGAAGGCGGGGAGCATGTAGGATAAAAAATAAGAATAGGGCCATTCTGCGCAATAGAACGGCGTGTTTGATGTTAGCAAAAACCATGGTTTTTACTTTAAGGGAATAACCAACCAAGGCAGAAAGGAGCACATAGTATGGCTAAAAAAGTTGTGATTGTGTGCGGCGTTGCAGGGGGATAGGTTTGTGGCGGCAGACATCCTGATGGCGCATGGTTATCAGGTGAAAAACCTGAATGGCGGCTATCGGATGTATCAGGCGACCTTTGGCCCCAAACAAGCAGGAGAAGATCCATTCTGGGATTGAGAAAAAACAATCATGAGTCCTCGTCAGGAGGGGAATGGGGCGGAAGGGCTTCCTGGGAAGCTTGCGCCTCTTTTTGGCCTTTGCTGCGGCAAATGCGCTGATAGGCAAGCAAACCCAGCCCGCTGATGGCAAGCGTGATGGCGAATATCCAAATCGCCAGCCCATAGTCCTGCAGCCCCAGCGCATCACCGCCGATTGTGGAGGTAATCACGGAAGGAACACGGGCTGTGAAGGTGATCATTACCCAACTGGACAACTTTATTTTGGTAAGCGCCACCACATAACAGAGCAGGTCTTTGGGCGTTCCGGGAATAAAGAACACGAGAAATACCCAGAAATTCAGCTTTTTTGTGTTGTTTAAAAAAGATAAGGACTGAATTTTTTCCCTGGGGAAAAACGTCTCCACTATTTTGACTCCAAAGCGGCGTACAAAGAAAAACACCAGTACAGTGCCGATCACGGCTCCTACCAGGCACAACAAGGTTCCTTCCCATGGACCAAAGGCGTATCCAGCGCCAATCTCCAGCGGCTCGCCCGGAATAAAGGCAACAAAAATTTGCAGCGCCATCATCCCGACAAACGCCAGCCGGCTCCAAATGCCGTTTGCTTTCACCCAAGCCCGGAAAAGGGGCGGGTCGGCTACAAACTCCAGGATCGGCTTGCCGGCCAGGCAGAAAACCAGCCCACAGAAAGCCAGAAATAATCCCACGCAGGCCAGCGCCATGTATTTGCTCTTTTTCGTTTGGTAATTTTGCATATACCCCTTTCCCCCGAAAGGATAGGATTTCGGGGCTGGCAACAAGGAGCGGCGTCAAACCCTTTTGACCACGGCCTTGTTGGCGAAAAATATTTGCAGGCAACCTGGATTGGCTACCTGCAAATAAGTGTAGAGGTTATAATGCAATTTTTCCGCTATTTCTTTTTAACATTTTATGAAGCCTGCTTTTTCCATACCCCGGAAAACAGGATGGAATAAACTTCACAATAAAATATTTTAAAACCTTCCCCCGAATCCCTTGGGCTTCGGGGACTTCAATAAGCAGCAATATCAAAGCGTTTCACTTTGACCACCTTTCCCCGCTGCCTTCAGGGCAGCGGGGGCTGCACCGGAGACCATCTCTTGGCTTAGAACAGGCCAATGCCGCTGAGGAATACGATGAAGATCAAAATGGGCAGAATTACCATCATCAGCCATTTCCAGAGCACATACCAGCGCCAGGTAATTTTGCCGCCGTTGGTAGCTTCCATTTTTGCCCGTTCCGGCTTCCATACATAGCCGATAAAGATGCACATCAGCAGCCCGCCCCAGGGCAACAGGATTTTGTCCGAGAGCCAGCTCAATGCATCGAAGATGTTGAGCCCAGCGATGGTCACACCAGCAAGGGGGCCGTTGGCCAGAGAACACACAATGCTGATGATGAAGATAATACCGCCCATGAGCCAAACCGCTTTTTTGCGGGCCCATTTATAGGTATCCACCATGTAGCAGGCCACCACTTCCAGCAGAGAGATGGAAGAGGTTAACGCGGCAAACAGCACCAGCACGAAAAACAGAATGCCAAAGATGGGGCCTACGATGCCGCCAAAGTTTGCAAACACCTGGGGGATGGTGCCGAACAGCAGCCCAGGGCCCTGGCCGGGTTCCATACCAAAGGCGAATACGGCGGGCAGCACGGCCATGCCGGCAAGCAGAGCTACGCTGGTGTCCATGCAGCCAACCACGATGGAGTTTTTAATAACGTTAGTATCCTTCTTCAGATAAGAGCCGTAGGTAATCATACAGCCCATGCCGATGGAGAGCGAGAAGAATACCTGCCCCATGGCAGCCAAGGCTACTTTGCCCAAACCGCCTGCGGCTTCCACCGCTTCCATGTTGGGTACCCACATAAATTTCAAGCCGTCTACCGCGCCGGGCAGGGTTATGCTGCGGATTACCACAATGATCAGGATGATGAACAGGGCTGGCATCATCACCTTATTCGCTTTTTCAATGCCGCCTTCAATACCGCGCACTACAATGAAAATGCCAACCAGTGAAAAGATAGCCGTATAAATGATGGGAGTAATTGGGCTTGAGATGGTACCTACAAAGGTATCCATGTTAAGGCTTTCAATGGGTTTGGTAATGAAGTTTACAATGTATTCAATGACCCAGCCGCCTACTACAGAATAGTAACTCAGGATGACAAACCCGCACAAAATTCCCATAAACCCAACCATGCTCCAGGCTTTGGGGGATTTTGATTTGCATTCCTGTGCTATTTTACGGTAACTGATCATGGCGTCGCCTTGCGCATAACGGCCCATAATCGTTTCCCCCAGAATAATGGGGATGCCCAGCGTTGCAATAAGAATCAAATAGATCAGGATAAAAATACCCCCGCCATTGTTACCGGTGAGGTATGGGAACTTCCAAATATTTCCCAATCCTACCGCAGAACCGGCCGCCGCAAGGATAAAGCCGATGTTCCCGGAAAAACTACCGCGATTGTTTTCCATAAATTCCTCTCCCCTTTTTTATTGTGAAACCGATGGAAGCATGCCGGGTAAAATCAGGAACGCATAAGGGGCCAAATGCCGCATTGGCCGCTTTTTATGGTACACAAACAAACCCCAGGCATATCCCACGGATTTCCGACAAGTAAGCAACGATATGGTTGTGCTTGATAGTGAAAACAGAGACAGTGCAGTCAATAGGCTAACAGTTAATCCAGCAATGGGAAAACGTCCCCGTCTATAAAATGCCAGGGCCCGGTTTGGAAAAAGAGGTTAGCGGACGTCAAA
>JAEXFV010000106.1 GCA_023451115.1 Bacillota bacterium | reverse complement strand
AGGAGGGAACAGCAATGTCATATGATCGTATTTACAATTTTTCAGCGGGGCCGTCCATGCTGCCGGTACCAGTGCTGGAAAAAGCGCGGGACGAGATGCTGAATTACCAGGGGAGCGGGATGAGCGTGATGGAAATGAGCCACCGCTCAAAAGTGTACGATGGGATCATAAAGGATTGTGAGAGGCTGCTGCGGGAAGTGATGGGGATACCGGAAGGGTATCGTGTGATGTTCCTGCAGGGAGGGGCGTCGCTGCAGTTTGCGATGGTGCCCATGAACCTGCTGAAAACAGGCAAGGCAGACTATGTGGTGACGGGACAGTTCTCCGGGAAAGCATATGAAGAGGCGCAAAAATACGGGGACATCCAGCTGGCGGCAACGACGAAGGGGGAAACCTTCAGCCGGATCCCACGGCAGGAAGAGCTGAAGCTGAGGGCGGATGCGGACTATGTGCATATCTGCTTTAACAACACCATATTTGGAACGAAATGGGATTATATTCCGGAAACCGGGAATGTGCCTTTGGTAGCGGACCTGTCCAGCTGCATCCTGTCAGAGCCGGTGGACGTATCGAAATTTGGGCTGATCTATGCGGGAGCGCAAAAGAACATGGCGCCGGCGGGGCTGACGGTGGTGATCGCACGGGAAGACCTGCTGCGGGAGGACCTGCCGAAGTTCGTACCGACGATGTGTAATTACAGCATCATGGCGAAAAACGAGTCGATGTACAACACGCCGCCGTGCTATCCCATCTATATCTGCAAGCTGGTGCTGGAATGGATCAAGGAAAACGGAGGGCTGGAAGCGCGCAAGGCGTTTAACAAGAAGAAAGCGGAGCTGTTGTACGGGTATCTGGACAAGAGCGGGATGTTCCATAACCCGGTGTCAGAGGAAAGCCGGTCCATGATGAACGTGACGTTCCGTGCGGAAAGTGAAGAAATCAACGGGAAGTTTGTAAAGGAGAGCGCGGCAGCAGGCTTTGCAAACCTGAAGGGGCACCGGTCGGTAGGCGGGATGCGGGCGTCGATTTACAACGCCATGCCCATGGAAGGGGTAGAGGAGCTGGTAGCGTTTATGGAGCGGTTCGAAAAAGAAAACGGATAAAAGGAGGGAGCGAGATTGCTGCGGGTATTGGCGTCCGACGGCATGGACAAAAGTGCCGTAGAAGCACTGGAGGCATTAGGAGCAGAAGTTACACAGCAGTATTATGAACCTCAGGAACTGGAAGAACAGGTGCGGCAATACGACGTGCTGGTGGTACGCTCGGCAACGAAAGTAGGCAGGGGTATCATAGACGGGGCAGTGGCAGGCGGCAGGCTGAAGCTGATCATCCGTGGGGGAGTAGGGGTAGACAACATCGATGTAGGATATGCGAAAGAGCAGGGGATCCAGGTGTGCAACACGCCGAAAGCGTCGTCGGGCTCGGTGGCGGAACTGGCGATTGGCCACATCTTCTCCATTGCACGGTATATTGGGATAGCCAACGTAACGATGCGGGAAGGGAAATGGGAGAAGAAGAAATACCAGGGAACGGAAATCGCAGGGAAGACGATCGGGTTGGTTGGAATGGGACGGATCGCCCAGGAAACGGCCCGGCGGGCAAAGGCATTGGGGATGCATGTGGTGTATACGAACCGGACAGGACCGCGCAGGGAGCTGGAAGGGTATGAATATGCAGACCTGGATGGCTTGCTGAAGAAGGCGGATTATGTATCGCTGCATATGCCGGGGCAGAAAGGGAGCCCGGCGCTGGTGGATGCAGGGTTCCTGGGGAAGATGAAGGAAGGAGCGGCGCTGATCAACACAGCACGTGGGAGCCTGGTGGACGAGCAGGCGGTGCTGGAAGCGCTGGAGCAGGGAAAGCTGAGAGGGTATGGAGTGGATGTATACGGGGAGGAGCCGTGTAAGAACCAGAGGCTGCTGGAGCATCCCAGGGTAAGCATGACGCCCCATATTGGGGGCTCCACCCGGGAAGCGCAGGAGCGAATCGGGGAAGAGATTGTGGAGCATATCAAACGGGAGTTTTCCCTGTAACCACTCTGACGAAAACATGGAGTTTGGGCTGCAAGCTTATGCTTGCAGCCCTGTGCGTTTTCCATCAGGTTGCGCTGGGCGATTGCAGTGGAAAAGCCGGGATGATATGATAAAGGCGATGAAACACGAAAAAGGCAATGCCTCGGACATGACTGGGGAAAACAAATTCAGGTGCAAGTGGAACGAGCCGCAAGGATGAAAAGGGGGAACCCATGCTGCAATATATCTGGTATTTTTTTATTTATGCATTTCTGGGCTGGTCCACAGAGGTGATCTTCGCGGCGGTGAACAAAGGAACGTTTGTAAACCGTGGCTTTTTAAACGGACCAATTTGTCCGATTTACGGATTTGGGATTACCATCGTGCTGGCCTGTCTTAACCCGCTAAAGGATAATCTGCTGATACTGTATGTGGGTTCTGTGCTGCTTACCTCGTTGTTGGAGCTAGTAACCGGGTTTTTGATGGAAAAACTGTTCCACCAAAAATGGTGGGATTACTCCAACGTGCCCTTTAATATCGGCGGATATATTTGCCTGAAATTTTCCTTAGCTTGGGGGATAGCCTGCGTTATGATCGTGGATATGATCCATCCTTTGATCGGTGGGCTGGTAAAACACATCCCCAAAGTAGTGAGCGTGCCAGTGCTGATCCTGTTGGGAGCGGCCTTTTTTGCCGATGTAGCCGCAACTGTTGCCAAAGTGGCAAAACTAAACCGCAGCTTAAACCAGCTGGATGAGTTGGCAAAATCCATCCGGGCGGCTTCCAACACCATTGGAGAAAATATGGCCCAAAATGCCATTGCCATTTCGCAGCGTAATGAAAAGGCAAAGGAAGAACTCAAGGCACAACATGAAAAACTGGTGGCTAAAATTGCGCAGGATCAAAGACGGCTGCTGCGCGCCTTCCCAAACGTCAGGTCCTCCCGGCATGACGAACACCTGCGGCAGATTAAAGAGCGGCTGGAGCAGCTTCGTCAGGAAAAGAGGAAGAAGAAGGAAAGCAAACATTGAAAGATTTGGTATTCATCAACGGCCCTATGGGTGTGGGCAAAAGTACGGTGGCACAGCCGCTGAAAAAGATGCTGGCGCCTTGTGTTTACCTGGATGGAGATTGGTGCTGGGATATGCACCCCTTTGTAGCCAATCAGCTCAATCGGGTGATGGTGCTGGATAACGCAGCTTATCTGCTCAATCAGTTTTTGCGCAATCCAGGGTATCAAAGGGTGATTTTTACCTGGGTGATGCAATACGAGGATATTATGAAAGGGCTGTTGGAAAAAATTGACCAGCCTTATCGCCTGCATTGTTTTACGCTTTTATGCTCAAGGGAAACATTGCTGGAACATTTACAAAAAGATATTGCTTTGGGTAAGCGTTCGCAGGATATCCTGGAACGGGCGCTGGATTATTTGCCCCTATATGAGAGGATGGAAACCGATAAAATCATGGTGCAGGGGAAAATGCCCCAGCAGGTTGCGCAGGAAATTGCGGAATGCGTGCAGAGACGTTGCGGCGCCGTGCAGGGTGAAGAAAGGTGAAATGATGATATTGGAAGAACATACAGGGGGCATAACGGCCCGCCTGTCGGATTTTAATTTGAATACGATACTGCTAAGCGGCCAATGTTTCCGCCTGAAACAGGTTGGAGCGCAAAAATACGATTTGGTTGCCAATGGGCGATATCTGGAAATGCATGTCACTGCTCCAGGGCAGTTTTTCTTTTCCTGCTCTTTGGAAGAATTTCAAACCATTTGGCGGCCTTATTTTGATTTGGATACGGATTACCGTAGCTTTTGCGCCCATATCCCTCCACAGGATGGGTATTTGCAGCAGGCCGTTTGCCGCTGCTCTGGTATGAAGATCCTTCGGCAGCAGCCCTGGGAAATGTTGATTACCTTTATTCTTTCCCAGCGGAAAACCATTCCAGCAATTGCCCAGTGCGTGGAAAGCTTAAGCAGACGCTATGGCGCGCCAATTCAAACACCTAAGGGGAAGATCGTGTATGCTTTCCCCTGCCCGGAAGCCCTGGCCGCGCGGGGAGAGGAAGAGCTTATGGAATGTGCCCTTGGTTACCGGGCAAAATACGTGTTGGATGCCAGCCGCCGGGTGGCTTCCGGCAGCCTGGATTTGGAGGCGCTTCATGCTTTGGATGATGAAACGCTGGAACAGACTTTGTGCAGCATATATGGCGTGGGGGTAAAGGTGGCTCGTTGCGTTATGCTTTATGGTTATCACCGGTTGGCAGCTGTACCGATTGATACCTGGATGGCCCGCATTATCCAGAGAGAATATAATGGAAGGTTCCCCTATAACTGGTATGGAGCGCAGTCCGGCGTATTACAGCAATATATGTTTCTTTACGAACGAATATATTATGGAAAGGAACCGTAACGGTTGCGGAATGGTTTAAAAATAAGGGGGATTTTTACAACTGAATAAAAGGGGGGAACTAAAAAAAGAAGGGCAATTGGAGAGTTTTCCTCATTTCATTAGTTAGGGAGGCATAGAAGCCTCTTATTTTATATGTTAAAAAAAGCAATTCATTTATGATAGCAGCAGAAAAGAAAAGGGCATGTGCCAGAAGGCAGTGCCCTAAAATAGAGGAGGCTTTGATTATGAAAAACGCACATGAGGACAACATTTTGATTGTAGCTGCTGCGGTGTTGGCTTATGTAATCCTGGCACTGACGGCGATCTGCTCCATTGTTATGACGGGAGGCGTAATTGGAGTCGCTTGGGGAACATTGGCTGGTTTGGTGTTATTGGGAGGCATAGCCGTAGCGTTGGTGGTGTACTTCTTCCGCCGCATTGAATTAATCGATCAGAAGGTTTACATTTAATTGCAGCCTACGGTATTATATAATTAGGTAGCGAAAGCTACAGCAGAAGACCGAGGAGATTGAGAAAAGGAATATTTATGCGATGAAAAGGCCGACAGAGGTATTCTGCCGGCCTTTTGCTTATGAGTGGTATATACATATTATTCAGCTTTGTCAAGGCTTTGCGTTATAAAAAATTCTTAAAATGAGAATTTTGATAGGTTATGGACAAATGCATACAGAAGTTGTATGATACCGGAAGATGTCAGGCATAATTGCCTTGATTTTTAGAAGATAATTTGCGATTAGATAGAAAATGAACGAACATGACTGAATTTTAGCAATATTTTTATCGGAAATATGCGGAAAAATAATGGAAGAGGTTTTCCCTTGACATACATGTATCAAGATGTATATAATACAAGTCGTTGATGTAAAGTGTTTTCACATTTTTGATAAATACGATACAGTTGTATCTTGAAGGATTTAGATTTTTAAGTTTGTTAATGGAAACATTGACAATAAAAAAATAGGAGGTTCTATCGACAAATGAAGAAACTCGTAAGTATCCTTTTGGTTGTTCTGATGGCTTGCAGCCTGTTTGCAGGTTGCGCAAGCACGAGCGCTCCGGCTGCTTCTGAAGCTCCCGCCGCTAGCGAAGCTCCCGCTGCTAGCGAAGCTCCCGCTGAAAGCGAAGCTCCCGCCGCCAACACCGATCCCATCAAGCTGGCTGTTGTTGGCCCCATGACCGGTGACTGGGCCGAGTATGGCGCTCAGGCTCTGAACGCTGCGAAATTGGCTGCTGCGCAGACCAATGCAGAAGGTGGCGTGCTGGGCGGCCGTCAGATTGAGATCGTTGAGTATGACGATCGTGGCGTGACCGACGAAGCTACCGCTATCGCTGAGAAGCTGGCTGCTGACGATTCCATCGTTGCTATCCCCATGATGAACTTCCAGAGCACCGTTGCTTTGGCTACCGGCCCCATCTTCCAGGAAGCTGGTATCCCCTCCATCTCCAACGCTTCTTCTCACCCTGACCTGGCGCTCATCGGCGAGTATGTCATGCGTAACAACGTTACCGACTATCTCGAAGCTTTGAACACCATCGAAGCTTGCTACCTGCTGGGTTACCGCAAGATCGCCTACATCGGTGAAGAGACCGACTTCGGCGTAAGCGCTGGCGAAAACATGAAGGCTGCTACCGAGATGATCGCGGAAAAAGATCCTACCGTACAGTGGGTTGGCCAGTCCACCTTCCTGACCGGGTCTGTTGACTTCTCCGCTCAGATCAGCGAGCTGGTTGCTCTCCAGCCTGACATCATCGTTCACACCGGCACCTATGAATCCTTCGCTCCTTTCTGCACGCAGCTGCGTAAGACTGGTTCCGAGATCAAAATGTGCGGCGTTGGTAACATCTACGACCAGAACCTGATCAGCGTAGGCGGCGAGGCTGTGGAAGGCGTTATCTTCCCCTCCCTGTTCAACGCTAACAGCGAAGATCCCGTTGTCAAAAAGTTCGTTACTGAGTTTGAAGAGTCCACCGGCGGCATCATGCCTAACCACATTGGCTCTCTGACCTATGATGCTACCATGATGATCATCAATGCTATCAAGGTCACCAACTCTGTTGACCGCGAAGCGATCATGAAGAGCATGTACACCACCGCTTATGAAGGCGTAACCGGCAGCTGCATCTTTGGCGAAACCCACGAGTGCATTAAGCCCCAGGTTATCTTCGAGGTTAAGGAT
>JAEXFV010000047.1 GCA_023451115.1 Bacillota bacterium | reverse complement strand
GAGCTGATTTCTTCACGTACTTCAAAGGGAAGGGTGTAGAAAAAGCGCCAGGCAGCATCATTGTGCTGTAGCAACTCAAACATATTGTGGAAAGATGGCTCCATATCACATCACCTCACTACCATTGTGCGCAAAACAATCGGATTGAATACGGGTATTGTCAGCCATATGCAGGCACGGGAAGTAAGGTATTTGCGTATGATGGATTAGGAACATCAACAAGGAGGATGCCTATGGAGCAGAACAATCGGGATATGGATATGCGGATAATGCCTTCACAGCAGATGAATCAGGCGGCCCCGCAACCCTCATATAGTATGGATGTGGATACCAGGAATTACCAGGAGAAGTTTGCCACGGCAGAAGGCCGGTTTGTGGTGTGCCGGCTGTTGTTCGGCACCAGCAACCTGGTTTCTGCGGCAGGAATATTATCCGATGTGGGAAGCAGCTATTTCACTTTGCTGGATCCATGCACGGGTTTGGAAAGTACATGGGATATTTATTCCCTCAAGGCATATTTCGTGTATCCTTCAGGGGCGCCAGAGGTGGAACAGTATTGCAGCATGAGGCAATTCGAGCTGGGGCTGAGTTAATTAACGAGCCAGGTGTTGGGGCGCATAAAAAAGGCTGCTTGCAGATCCCGCTCAAGCAGCCTTTTTGATTGCAAATTTTAAACCTCTTTAGCTGTTCTTCATGATTACGCCTTCAATCACATCGCTAACATGTTCGCAGGCATCCAGGCAATTTTCCAACCCATCGTAAATATTGGTCCAAATCAGGATATTCACAGGATCGGTTTCTTCTGAGAATAAGTTTCGCATGGATTTCATATATACCGCATCGCCTTCGCTTTCCAAGCGGTTTACCTCCACGATGAGATCGTTGATGGTTTTGGATTTGCGGAATTGGGCGAATTCCTGTATAGCATTGTGGAGCACTTGCGCGCTGCGCACGATAATTTGCGTAAACTGGTCAATATCCGGGCGCAATACGGTAATATGGTACATATGCATGCGCTGCATTACATCGTCCAAGGCATCTACTACATTATCCAACTCTTGCGCTAGCGATACCAGGTCTTCCCGCTCGATAGGCGTCATAAATTCATGACTCAGATGAGACATCATGTCATGTTTTAACTCGTCAGCGCTATGCTCGATGGCATGCATCGCATCCGTATGGGATACAAACGTGTTGGCATCAAAGGTTTTAACAATTTCATCTAAGAATTCGGCAGCATGGCAGATATACGACGCGCCGCGGGTAAGGGCCTCAAAATAATCATAATCCTTGCGTTTTTTCAACTTTTGCACTCTCCTTTAGAATATCAGCATAAACAGTTTTGCCATTAAAAATCCCAGCAGGCCGCAACCAGGGAAGGTAAGCACCCAAGCCAGGACCATCTCTTTTACAATTTTCCAATTCACGGCGCTCAAACGTTTGGAAGCGCCCACGCCCATAATCGCTGTAGTCTTTGTATGGGTTGTGCTCACAGGAATACCAGTGATGGAGGAAAGCAGCAAACATAGGGTAGCGCCAGCGTCTGCTGCAAAGCCCTGATAGGGCTGTAATTTTACCATGTCCATTCCAACGGATTTAATAATTTTATATCCGCCAATGGAGGTGCCAAGCGCCATCACGATGGAACAAAGTACCATAAGCCAAACTGGAACGGAAAACTCAGTGACGTTTTTTCCATTGACCAGGAAAATGCCCAACAGGAATACGCCCATGAATTTTTGCCCGTCTTGCGCACCGTGCATAAAGGCCATGCCTGCGCCGCCTGCAATTTGAGCGCCGCGGAAAAAACGATTGGTGCGCTTGCGGTCAATATTTTTACAGAGTAGCTCAGTAAGACGCGTGATAAAAAAGCCGGAAAAGAACCCCAAACCAGTAGAAAGGACCAACCCATAGAGCACTTTTACCCACTCTGAAAAGTTGATCCCGCTTAAACTGGAGTGTAACGCAATGGCTGCCCCTGAAAGGCCCGCAATTAAGGCGTGGCTTTCAGAAGTGGGAATGCCGAAGGCCCACGCAGCAGTGGCCCATACCACGATAGCGAAGAGGGCTGCGCATAAAGCAATGGATGCTTCTCCGGTATTTCCACCGAAGTCTACCATATTATAAATCGTCATGGCCACCTTGGAATTGATCAGGGTCATAACCAACACGCCCAGGAAATTGAAAATGGCAGCCATAATAATTGCTGAAGAGGGGCGAAGACAGCGTGTGGAAACACAGGTAGCGATGGCATTGGGGGCGTCTGTCCACCCATTTACCATAATAACGCCGAGAGTCAGCAAAACGCTGATGGCCAGCATAGGGCTTGCAAGTACTTGCAAGATGAAATCGGAAAACGAGATGGACATTTTTATATAGTACTCCTATAAGTTTCTATTATAATTCGTCAAAAATACTTTACCATATAGCCAGGTAATCCGCAATTATAAAGTTTTTGTTTAGATTATGGAAAATCATTATCATGCACTGATATTTGCAACAATATCGCAGCAAAGTTATAATTGAAATAAGTGAAGGCATGCCCTTTGAGAAAACGATGTGGAAGCCTTGCATTTTTGATGTGTTGAGGAGAAGTAGAAAGAAGAGGATTGGGTGAGGCAATGTATATAGCGGATTTGCATATCCATTCAAAATATTCGATAGCTACCAGCAAGGAAGGGGATGCGCCCCATTTGGATTTATGGGCCCGCAAAAAGGGAATTGGGCTTTTAGGTACAGGGGATTTTACGCACCCTGTGTGGCGTGCCTCATTAAAGGAACAGTTGGAACCAGCGGAAGAAGGGCTTTACCGCTTGCGCAGGGACGCATGCATAGAGGGAGCGTCCACAGGGGAGCAGGACGCTCCGCGCTTTGTTATCACGGGTGAAATCAGCTCTATTTACAAAAAAAACGGAAAAGTGCGCAAAGTGCATAATCTGTTGTTGCTCCCTAGCCTAGAGGCAGCGGAGCAACTGGCGCATAAATTGGAGGCGATTGGCAACATCCATTCAGATGGCCGCCCTATTCTGGGGATCGACAGCAGGGATCTGCTGGAGATTACGCTGGAAACTTGCCAAGATGCCATTTTTATTCCCGCCCATATCTGGACGCCACACTTTTCTTTATTTGGCGCATTTTCGGGGTTTGATACCATTGAAGAATGCTTTGAGGATTTGACGCCCTATATCCATGCCCTGGAAACCGGCCTGTCTTCCGATCCACCTATGAATTGGCGCGTGTCTGCACTGGACCGATTTCAACTGGTCTCCAATTCAGATGCCCATTCCCCTGCAAAGTTGGGACGGGAAGCTAATTTGCTGGAAACGGAGCGCAGCTATCCCCATTTGAAAAAAGCGATAGAAACCGGGGAAGGGTTGTTTGGAACCATTGAGTTTTTCCCTGAGGAGGGGAAATATCATCTGGATGGCCACCGCAATTGCCAAATTTGCCTTACGCCGGAGGAAACGGCAGCATTTGGCGGCAAATGCCCGGCTTGTGGTAAAAAAATTACCATTGGGGTACAAAACCGTGTGGAGCAACTGGCGGATCGTGAAGAAGGGTTTATCCCGGAAACAGCGAAGCACTTTGAAAGCCTGGCGCCATTGCCGGAGGTCATTGCATCCTCGCTGTCACTTTCTTCCGGCAGTGCAAAAGTTGCCCAAGTATATGAAACATTGTTGCATAAGCTGGGATCTGAGTTTTATATTCTGCGGGAAGCGCCACTGGAAGATGTGAAAACTGTGGGAGGCCCTTGCTTGATGGAAGGGCTGCGGCGCCTGCGGCAAGGAGAAGTGGAACGTACGCCGGGCTATGATGGGGAATACGGTAAAATTACCTTACTATCTGCGGAAGAAGTGCATCGTTTTACTGGGCAGCTTTCCCTGCTTGGAGAAGAAGAAAAGAAGCCGAATAAACAAAAGAAAGGAAAGAAGAAGGAGAAACAGGAACCTGCAGCGGAACAAAATAACCAGGTCGAGGGCAAAGCCGATGCTCTTTCCGGGGCGCTAAATCCAAAGCAGCTGGAAGCGGCCACGGCTACTGAACCGGTGATTGCCGTTATTGCTGGGCCAGGTTCAGGAAAAACCAAAACGCTCATCGCACGCATATTGCATTTGCTTCAAGTAGGTAAAGTAAGTCCATCAC
>JAEXFV010000042.1 GCA_023451115.1 Bacillota bacterium | reverse complement strand
GTTTGCTATCCGTACAGCAAAGCCGTTATCCGATTACTATCCCCACCAGCAACGCCCCTGCACAGATTAAAAATGCCAGCAAAGCCAGTTTCCAAACGAACTTTATCCACCTGTCGTAGGGGATGCGGCCAATGGCAATGCCGCCCATTACTACAGCGCTGGTAGGGGTAATCAGGTTGATGATGCCGCTAGCGCATTGGAAAGCAGTGATTACCAAAGCCCTGTCCACCCCTGCAAAATCTGCCAATGGAGCCATGATGGGCATGGATAGGGTGGCCAGCCCTGATGTGGATGGGATTAAAAAAGACAATGGCAGATAAACCAGGTATGTCAGCAGCAAGAACCCTATGGAGCCGGAGCCTGCCAGAGCCTCTTCTCCCCAGTGCAATAGCGTGTCTGTAATGCCGCCTGCGTTCATCACCACCATGATGCCGCGGGATACGCCGATGATAAAGGCTACGCTGAGCAACTCAGCGGCGCCCTGCACAAAGGTAACTACAATTTCTTTTTCTTTTAGCCGGTAAAACAGCCCAATCAGGATAGCGGCGATGAAAAACAGCGCTGACAGTTCGGGAAACCACCACCCCAAGCCAGGAAGCCAGGTAATCCCCATGTCTTCAAACGGAATGACCGCATAAATCATCACGAGAAACGTCAGGGCAAACAACCACAACACTGCTTTTCTCTTTCCATTGAGCGGTGGTGGCTCGCTGCCCCGGCTTTCCAGGGAAAAATGCGCCTTGTTTCGTTCATGCCAGTCTGCCACAAGGGACCGCTGGGGGTTTTCTTTCACTTTCTGGGCATAGCGCATCACATACCATATGCCGATGGCCAGTAACACCACCAATAGCAAAACGCGCAACAATATGCCCTGCCCTAGAGAAACGCCTGCAAATCCAGCTGCAATGCCCGTGGCAAACGGATTTACGGTAGAACCCAACACGCCAATCCCTGCACCAATCATAATAACGGATACGGCGGTGATCGCATCGTATCCAGCGGAAATAAACACCGGCAGCAGCAGCGGGTAAAACGCAATGGTTTCTTCCGCCATACCAAAGGTGGTGCCACCCAGGGCAAAAGCCAGCATTAGAATGGGGATCATATATTTTTCCCGCCCCTGCAAGCGGGCAATGATGCGGGCAATGCCCGCATCAATGGCCCCCGTTTTCATCACTACGCCCAGAAAGCCGCCTACCATTAGAATGAACGCCGCAATATCGATGGCATCATAGAGGCCTTCCAGCGGGGCCAGGGCAATGTCGCCCAAGCCCTGGCCTTTTTGCTCCGTTTGATGGTAAGTTCCGGGGATGGGCTCCCCTTCCGGCGTATAATCATATTGCCCCGCAGGCACTATCCAAGTCAGCACCGCCATTAAAATAATGATGCCAATCAGGATAGTAAATGCAGTGGGCATGTTGAACTGCTTCATCATTACAACATTGCCACCATCACGGCCTTTATGGTATGCATGCGGTTTTCCGCCTCATCAAACACCACGGAATGGCGGCTGCGGAATACCTCGTCCGTTACCTCACGGATGTCGTAACCCTTTTCCTGCCACTGACGAGCCAGGGTGGTTTCAAAGTCATGGAAGGAAGGCAGGCAATGCAAAAACAGTACGTCTGGATTGCCTACCGCCTGAATGGTATCCATTGTAATACGGAAAGGCGACAGCAGCTCCGCCCGGTCAGGAATTTTATCCTCCTCGCCCATGGACGCCCAAATATCGGAATACAGCACGTCCGCCCCCTGGATGGCATCCAGTTCGGTAGAAAGCTCAATTTTCGCCCCTGTGGCCTCCGCCTGCTCGTTGACCTGTTTGAGCACATCCTCATCCATATCGTGGATCAGCTCCCGGGGGCCATACCCAACAAAATGCATGCCCATTTTTGCACAGCCATACATCCAGGCATAGGACATATTGTTTCGCACGTCCCCTACAAATACGACTTTGCAATCCTTCAACGGCTTATGGATATGCTCCTCCATGGTCATCATGTCGGCCAAAATCTGGGTGGGGTGATCCGCATCGGTAAGGCCGTTGAATACCGGCACGCCGGAAAAGCGGGCCAGTTGTTCCACCACGGCCTGGTCATAGCCCCGGTATTCAATGCCGTCAAAAAAACGGCCCAGTACTTTTGCAGTATCCTCTAAGGATTCCTTTTTTCCCATTTGGGAACTGCCCGAGTCCAGGAATGTCACATGGGCGCCTTCCTGATGCGCTGCCACTTCAAAAGCGCAGCGGGTACGGGTAGACGTCTTTTCAAATAACAGCACAATATTTTTTCCCTCTAAGGCTTTGCCGCACACGCCCATGCGCCGTTTTGCTTTTAAATCATGTGAGAGGTCCAGCAGATACCGGATTTCCCCAGGGGTAAAATCCATTAGGGTTAGAAAACTACGTCCTTTTAAATTCACAGCCATTTTTGTGTTCCTCCTCGTTTTTTCAACTCATTTTCCGGTTACAGCTCATCTCGTACCAGTGGCATGCTCATGCAGCGGGGACCGCCTCTGCCTCTGGAAAGCTCCGAAGAAGGCATTACGATGGTCTCCACCCCCTGGTCCTCCAACATACGGTTGGTAACATAATTCCGGGAGTATACCACCACCCGCCCAGGCGC
>JAEXFV010000003.1 GCA_023451115.1 Bacillota bacterium | reverse complement strand
GCACAACGGCAATAATGCCCAACACCAAACTGGCGGTTGCCGCACCTTTGCCGGGGATATTCACATTGTTTTCCATACCTACATTTCCTTCCTGCTTTAAATATCATTTATCGTCTAAATATGAATTTTTTTCGCCTGAAATCAACAAATATCCCCCTGTTTATTCCCATTCAATCGTTCCCGGGGGTTTGGAAGTAATGTCGTAAACGACCCGGTTCACATGGGGCACCTCAGCGATGATGCGCTCACTTACCCTGCGCAGCACAGGGTAGGGGATTTCCGCCCATTCCACGGTCATAGCGTCGGTGGAGGTGACGGCCCGCACGCCGATGGCGTAATCGTAGGTTCTGCCATCCCCCATCACACCCACGGAGCGCATGCCGGTAAACACGGTAAAATACTGCCAGATGGCCTGGTCCAGCCCTGCGTTTTTGATTTCCTCCCGGAAGATAAAATCACTGTGGCGCAGGATCTCCAACTTATCCTCCGTGACCTCGCCCAGCACCCGAATGGCCAGGCCAGGGCCGGGGAAGGGCTGCCGCCATACCAGGTCGTGGGGAATATTCAGGCTTTCCCCCAGGGCGCGCACCTCATCTTTGAACAGCATGCGCAAGGGTTCAACCAGACCCTGAAAGCCAATATCCTCCGGCAGGCCGCCTACGTTGTGGTGGCTTTTGATGGTCGCCGCGCTGTCCGTGCCGCTTTCGATTACATCGGGGTAAATGGTGCCCTGGAGCAGCCAGTCCGCCCCGCCCAGCTTCTTCGCCTCTTCCTCAAACACCCGGATGAACTCCTCGCCAATGATCTTGCGCTTGCGCTCCGGGTCGGTAACGCCTTTGAGCCTGGTTAAAAACCGCTCTTTTGCATCCACGGGAATCACGTTGAGCCCCAGCTGATCCCGGTAAAATCCGATGACCTCCTGGGCTTCATTTTGCCGCAGCAGGCCGTGATCCACAAAAATGCAGGTGAGCCTGTCCCCAATGGCATGATGCACCAGTACGCTGGCCACGGAACTGTCCACGCCGCCGGACAGCGCCCCCAGCACCCGGCCGGTTTCTCCCACCTGGGCCTGCACCTGGCGGATCAGCTCATCCGCCAGGTTTTCCACCTTCCAATCGCAGGGGCAATGGCAAATATGCTTTAAAAAGTTAGAAATGATCCGCTCCCCCTGTCGGGTATGGTTGACCTCCGCATGGAACTGAATGCCATACATCCGCCGGCTGTCATCCGCAAAGGCTGCTACAGGGCAATCCTTGGTAGAGGCAATGGGGGTAAAGCCCGCAGGCGCCTCTATCACGGCGTCGTTATGGTTCATCCACACCACGTTTTCCGTAACGCCCGCAAACAGCGGGTGGGGCTGGTAGCAAATTTGCGTTCTGCCATACTCCCGCACCGCTGCCCGTTGAATCTTCCCCCCAAATATCTTGGCAAGGTACTGCATGCCGTAGCAAATGCCCAGCACCGGCACCCCCAGAGAAAACACCTCGTCCAGGCAGGTTTTGGAGTTTTCTTCATACACGCTGTCCGGCCCGCCGGTAAGAATCACCCCATCCAGCCGGGTTCCCTTGATCCGCTGGATAGACGAGCTGTGGGGCAGCAGCTCGGAATACACCCCTGCTTCCCGCACCCGGCGCGCAATGAGCTGATTGTACTGGCCGCCAAAGTCCAGCACCACAATGCGTTCCTCCATGGTCACGCTCCTTCCCTTGTATCAATCTGCAAAAACTTGTTTGGGCCGTAACCGGCCCTCGTTTGTTCATTGTACATGCATTGCCATCCGCTTTCAATAGGAAAGGAGGGGAAAGACTTGGGGTTAGGCTAGCCTGTTATGAAAATTGATCACCCCCATACAAAAAAGAGAAGGGGGCTTTTTCCCTTTCGCTGCAACTTGCCGTTTCCATATGCAACCAAGGAGGCTGTCGCTGCGTTTTATTTGTAAACAGAATTTTCAAAATCCGATGGGGGCTGGGAGCAAGCAGCCATAGCCCCAGGCCTGCAGCAGCGCTTCCATGGACGCCCTCAAAAGAAAAGGCTCAAAAAGGAGGAATATTATTTTGTTGCACAAACGTTTCATTGCCATGTTACTCACCGGGCTATTGGCCCTATCCGCACTGGGCTGCACCGCCGCCCCTGCCGCCGCGCCACAGGCTCAGCCCGAGGCGCAAAGCGCCATCCTGCCCACCGTTACAGTGATTGGCGAGGGCAAGCTTACCCTCACCCCGGATATGGCCACCATCAGCCTGGGCGTGGAAAGCAAGGGAAAAACCGTGGAGGAAGCCAGCGAAGAAAACGCACAGGCTATGGAGGCTGTAAAAAGCGCCCTCAAAGCGCTGGGCCTTGCGGATGACCAGATTCAAACCACCAATTACGCCATCTATGAACAGTATGAGTATGACAATCAACTCAAAAAAAGCGTACAGACTGGCTACAATGTCTCTAACATGCTGGAAGTTAAGGTATACGATATGGACAATGCAGGGGCTGTGATGGATGCGGCCATTGCTGCAGGGGCTACGGCAAGCTACGGCATTTCCTTTGGGGTAAAAGACCCAACCGCCCGCAAAACCGAGCTGGCCGCTTTGGCAGCCCAGGACGCCAGCGCCCAGGCCCAGGCTTATGCTGCCGCCTACGGCATGACAGTGGGGGAGCCGGTGAGCATCAGCACGACGGGGGCTACAACCAATGTGGTATACGACAGGCCGATGGAAGAAGCGGAAGCCGCCATGGCGGACACCGGCGCAACCCGCAACAGCACCAGCAGCACCAGCTTTTCCCCCGGCACCATGGAACTCACCGAGCGGGTTACCATCTGCTTCCGGCTGGAAGCATAATAATTGGCTGGGAAGCATCTAAAAAGAGGCCATATGGCCTTTCGAAATCCCAATCCTTGTAATATGACGCCCCCCTCCCAAATAGGGAGAGGGGCGTTCTTTTTATCCTCTTGTTATTTTCTGCTCTCTCGCAGTGGTTTTCTACTCCGCCAAATCCACCCCGATAAACGAGCCTGTACCTGAGCCGGTTTGCACCTGTGGGAGCTTGCCGTCCCATTTTTGCACGGTCTCATAATCGATGAGCTGCTGAGAGAGGGACTGGGAAAGCTGCTCGTTGGCGCGGGACTGGGCCT
The DNA here is from genome assembly GCA_023451115.1 of Bacillota bacterium. Taxonomy (GTDB): domain Bacteria; phylum Bacillota; class Clostridia; order Christensenellales; family CAG-138; genus JAEXFV01. The sequence goes on along the minus strand of JAEXFV010000003.1, from coordinate 6,555 downwards.
CTGCCTCAATGGAAATCTGCTTGGCTTTGGCTTCCGCCTCCAGCACAGCGGCCTCCGCCTCCGCCTGTGCGGCGATCACCTTTTTTTTCGCCTCCGCCTCCGCGATCACCACAGCCTGCTCCTGCTCGGTGCGGGTTTTGATGAGGTTTTGCTCCGCCACCTGCTTTTGCTCAATGGCCTGGATAAACTCATCGGAAAAGTCCCAGTCAATAATGTTCAAATCCTCCACAATAATGCCGGTGCCGGCCAGCTTCTCCTCAATGTGCTGATCCAGCGTTACGGACACGGTGCTCCGGTCCCCCACCAGCTCGCTTGCAGTATACTGGGCCACTGCCGCCTTTAATACTTCATTCACCGCGGGCACCAGCATCACGTCCTCATAATTGGAGCCCAGGTTTTTAAACACGGAGTAGCTCATGCTCTTGTCCACCCGGTAGTTCACCGCCAGCACCGCAGAAATGGTCTGCAAATCCTTGGAGAAGGCTTCGGTGGTCACCTCCAGCTTGGCAATCCGGTTGTTGATGGTTTCCACCTTCTGCACAAAGGGGATTTTAAAGCTCATGCCTTCCTGGAGCACGGTGTCGCTCACTTTTCCCATGGTAATGAGCACGCCGGTGTGCCCCGGGGGCACCACCACCACGCTGCCAAAGCCCACCACCGCCAGCAGCAGTACTACTACGATAGTCAGCACGATTTTTTTCAACGACAGGGTACCATCCTTATTCTGAAACATACGATTCCTTTCTTCCTTGCCTAGAGCAAGGTGGTCAAAGCCTTGGCTTTGACATAGCTCCTTGGTGAAGTCCCCGAACCCTTAGGGGGGCGGGGAAAGGTGGTCAAAGCCTTGGCTTTGACATAGCTCCTTGGTGAAGTCCCCGAACCCTTAGGGGGACGGGGGAATTTGTTGTAGAGCGCGATCTGGTTGCGCCTATACGAGATAGGTTGAGTATAGCATAACCTAGCGGGGCTGCGGGATATCTTCCCGAAAAATCCCGCATAGGTTTACAACAAATTTACAATCTCCCGCCCCTGCAGGAGCCCTGGGATCCTTTGGTTTTTTCCTGGGTTTCCCAGTCGTTTTCATGAACAATGGGCTGATTCGGTTGGGAAATGGGAAAAATCTGCTATACTAAAGCTGCCATGCAATTTGCTTACGGGTCAGCAGCGGATACGCATAGCGCCGCCTGGTTCCTTCATAGGCATAGGCAAGGCGCCTTATCATCCGGCGGCTTTGCCAGGCAGGGAAGCTTTGCCCCATCAGGGTGGCAAAACCGCAGATTGCGGCGTCCAACGTTGTGGAAATCCCCGCAGCCTTAGGGGGCGGGGGAAGGAGTATTGGGAACATGGAAAAGAAATCGTTTGTCCAGGGCGCGGCCATACTGGCCATCGCTGGCCTGGTCGTTAAAATCATCGGCGCGGTGTACCGCATTCCCCTCAACAACATCATCGGCCCCGAGGGCATGAGCTATTACAGCCTGGTGTATGATTACTACAACTGGCTGCTGGTGATTTCTTCTGCAGGGCTGCCCACCGCTATTTCCAAAATGGTATCCGAGCGGGTGAGCCTGGGGAACTACCGGGAGGCCCGGGCCGTGTTTCAAACCGCGCTGCGGCTGCTGTTGTGCATCGGCGTGGTCACCACGCTGATCATGCTGCTGGGGGCAAAGGGATTGTCCGCCGTCACTTACCCGGCAGACGCGGTGGACGAAATCGCCAAGCAAGCCCTTTCCTTCCGGGCGCTGGCGCCATCGCTGCTGTTTGTGTCGGTGATGTGCGCCTTCCGGGGCTATTTGCAGGGGCTGCAGCACATGGGCGGCACCGCGATTTCCCAGGTGGTGGAGTCCATCGGCAAGCTGGTCTGCGGATTTTACCTGGCGATGAAACTGCTGCCCAAAGGCCCGGAATATGCCGCCATGGGCGCGCTCATCGGCGTATCCATTTCAGAGTTTCTGGCGTTAATCGTGATTTTCCTGTTTTATCTCAAGCGGCGCAATACCTTCCCTTCCCTTTCCCGGGAAGCGGCCGCCCCCCGGACAAAGGGCGGGCGGGGAATCGTTGGGCAGCTGCTCTCCATTGCCATCCCGGTAACCATCGGCGCTTCTGTTATGCCCATGACGAATATTGTGGATGGGCTGCTGGTCATCCGCACGCTAAGCGGCATCGGCTTTCGCGTTGAAACAGCCCGGGAAACCTTTTCCCTGCTCAAGTCTTACGTAAACCCCATCATCAACATGCCCGCAGTGCTCACCACTGCCCTGGCGATGAGCCTGGTGCCCGCCATCTCCGCCCGCATGGCCAAAAAGGATTATAAAGGCGTGCGCAGCGCCGCCCGCACCGGCATGAAGCTGGCGTTGATTATCGGCACCCCCTGCGCCATCGGCCTGTTCGTGCTGGCAGAGCCTATTTTATCCATGCTCTACGGCTCTTTGGAGCCTGCCCAGCTCACCGTAGCCGCAGGGCTGATGCAAACCGCCTGCATTGGGGTGGTGTTCCTCTCCCTGGTACAAACCCTCACAGGTGTCATTCAGGGCCTGGGCAAGCCCAATGTGCCGGTGGTAAACCTGTTGTTTGGCGGCGTGCTCAAGGTAATCAGCATGGTGGTGCTGATGCGCCAGCCCCACATCAACATCCAGGGCGCAGCGGTTTCCACAGTGGTATGCTATGCCACGGCAGCCATGCTGGACGTGATTTTCCTGGTGCGGAAAACCTCCATGAAGCTGAACCTGTGGGATGTGTTTGGCAAGCCCCTGCTTTCCTCCGCTGTGATGGGCGCCACCGTGCATTTTGCCTACCAGGGCCTTACCGGCGCGGGGCTATCCGTCACGTTATCCACCCTGGGTTCCGTGGCGCTGGGCGTGGTGCTCTACTGTGTGCTGGCGCTGCTGCTGCGCATGTTCAGCCCTGCGGACCTGGCCTATATCCCCGGCGGCAAAAGGCTGGAGCGGGTTTTGTACCGCCGGTAGGGCATATGCCCATTTTAAGCGGCAAAACAGCGCCCAACGCTTTATGCTGCTGTATCCGCACCCTTTTCCACAAGGCGCAAAACCATGATTGCAAATAAAAGGAGTCAGTATGCCCACATTAACCATTGCCGCCCTTTCCACCCCCCAAACCATTACGCTGTCCGCCTTAGCTGCCTGCCGGGAAGCGGAGCGGCTTTATGTGCAAACAGCCCAGTCCCCCTGCATATTGCCCCTGGAGCAGGCAGGGCTGCGCTTTACCGCTATGGATGATCTTTACGACAATGCGGAGGATTTTGACGCCCTCAACGGGGCCATCGCAGCCCGGCTGGGGGAAGGCATCTCCCAGGGGGATATTACCTATGCTTTGCCTGGCCGGGGCCCCAGCCCCGCCTTGCTCCAGGAAATCCGGCAGCGCCTGCCACAGGCGCAGATCCGGCTGCTTCCCGGCGTAGGTTATGGACAAGCCGCCCAGGCTGCCCTGGGCTGGCCGGGCGGAGAAGCCTGGCTGGTGACCAGCGCAACGAACCTGCCTCAAACCCTGAACCCGTATGTCCCCCTTTGCGTGGAGGAGGTGGATACCCCTATCCAGGCAGGGGAGCTAAAGCTGCGTTTAAGCGAGTACTGGCCGGAGGACTGGGACGTGTTCTTCGGGCTGATGGACCGGGAGGGGACGTATCAGCTTACCGCTTTCCCCCTGTATGAACTGGACCGGCAAAAGGAGTACCGGGCAGACGGAGTGCTGCTGCTTCCCCCAGCAGGGTTTGACCAGCTGGAGCGCTATGGTTACCAGGGGCTGGTGGAGGTGATGGCCCGGCTGCGGGCCCCTGGCGGCTGCCCATGGGACCGGGAGCAGACCCACCAATCCATCGAAAAATCCCTGATCGAGGAATGCTACGAGGTGCTGGACGCTATCGACCGCAAAGACGACGACGCGCTATGTGAGGAGCTGGGGGATGTGCTGTTGCAAGTAGCCTTCCACGCACAGATTGCAGCGGAACAGGGCCGTTTTACCAACCGGGACGTAACCACCGGCATCGTACAAAAGCTGGTGTACCGCCACCCCCATATTTTTGGCAGCGGGCAGGCGGACACTTCCGACGAGGTGCTGGTGAAATGGGAGCAGCTCAAGAAGAAAGAAAAGCATTTTTCCACCCAGGCGCAGGTGCTCCAGGCAGTGCCCAAGAACCTCCCCGCGTTGATGTACAGCTACAAGGTGCAGAAAAAAGCCGCCCAGGTGGGGTTTGACTGGGACAGCGCCAGCGAGGCCTTCCCCAAGCTGGAGGAGGAAATACAGGAGCTGCAGGCCGCCATGGCAGGGCAGGGCAACGTGGCCGAAGAAATGGGCGACCTTTTGTTTGCCGCGGTAAACGTAGCCCGGCTTTTGGGCACGGACCCGGAATTTTTGCTCAAAGAAGCGGCTGAAAAGTTTTTGCGCCGCTTTGCAGCAATGGAGGCCCTGGCGGGGCAAAATAACCTAAAACTGGAAAATATGACCCTTGCGGAGCAAGACGTCCTTTGGAATGCTGTAAAAACCACCGAAAACAGGGCAAAATAAAAGCAAAGGACTTGTATCTGAGAAAAAAGGCTGATACAATAGTTCTCGGCTAATAAGCAAAAAACTGCTTTTGAAGACAATGAAGGAGGATATCCACAAATGAACAAAACCGATTTGATTGCTGCTGTTGCGCAGAAGAGCGAACTCTCCAAGAAAGACGCTGAAAAGGCCGTTAACGCTTTCATCGCTACCGTAACCGATTCCCTCAAGGCTGGCGAAAAGGTTCAGATGGTTGGCTTTGGCGTATTCGAAGTGAAGAACCGCGAAGCTCGCAAGGGCCATAACCCCATGACCGGCGCGGAAATCGACATCCCCGCTTCCAAGGCGCCTGTGTTTAAGGCTGGCAAAGCGTTCAAAGAAGCCCTGAACTAACCCCAACGCATTCATTGGCTCAAGAAATCAAAGCAAGCCGCTTTGATCAGTATTCCCCGGGCCTTTTCAGGGTTCGGGGATTTCAATATGGCGCTATGTAAAAGCTTTCGCTTTCATCACTCTTATTTTTTCGGTTTTTCAATTTAAAGGAAACGCAGCGCTCCAGGCGGGGCGCTGCGTATTTCATTGGGTTGGCCATGCTGAAACAAGCCGCAGCCCAAATTGAGCTGCGGCTCAGCCTGTCGAAAAAACTGGGATTGTCAAGGGGCGCACCCCTTGACATAAAATCCGGCTTCGGCGGCGTGTACGCCGAAACGGATGAAAACCTTGTGTTTTCGTACTTTGCAGGTTTTGCCGCCCGGCGAAGCGCACCGAAGTAGGCAAAACCTGTAATCTCAAAAAAGTCCAATTGGACTTTTTTGACACACCAAGCGGGCTACGCCATCGTTTTAACAGGGCTTATTTCGGCGGTATTCCTTACTCCTGGCCTTTTCTCAGCGCCTCGAGCGCCAGGCAGGCAAGGCCAAGGCCCAGCATCATGCAAGCGGAGCGCATATCGATTTTACCCAAAATGGAAGTTACCGCCACTGCAATCCCCATGGCCAGGGGCACCGCTTTTAAAATCGTGCCAATCAACTTTGCCGCCTCCTTGTTGTTTTGCGGCGGTTGCACGCTCTTAGCCTGCACCAGGGTATCCACCGGCACTTCCAACGCTTCCGCCAGCCTGGACAGGGCGCTGACGTCAGGGCAGGACAGATCCCTCTCCCATTTTGACACCGCCTTATCCGTTACATTCATCAATTGCGCCAATTGCGCCTGGGTCATACCCAGCGCTTTTCTGCGGGCGGAAATCACGCCCCCCATGGTTTGCTTCTCCATATTGCCGGCTCCTTCCCATTTTCTGTTTCTATAATATGCTTCTTATTTGGGCAGGGCAACCTACGGCTGGTTTCCCCAGGTAAACTGAAAGTAGAGCGGCGGTAGAGCGCCCAAAGCCTAAGGGTTTTAAGGGATCCGGCGGGAATGATATAAAATTACCCGGCCGCGCTCTATGGCGCAACCGGGTAATCTTTTAAAAATACCGCGCACCCGCTCTTTGACTAGAAACCTCCGGGCGGCACCCCGGCAGGTAGCTCCGGCCAGGCATCCCCGCGGCACATCGGACATTCTGCTAAATGCTGCTTCCGTCAGGACCTGACATGGTTCACAGACGCCGATTGCACGGGACCCAGCCCTCAACACCCCTTACCGGTACCAGTACCCCACAGGCGCTGGCCTGGGAGCGGGAATTCAGCCCTGCTGTAGCGGATTGCAGGTACAGGGCACCGCTAACTCCCCGCTTAGCGCGGCAAACTGGATATCAATACGCTTGGGAGCACGCTGTTGCCCCCATTTTCGAGAATGCATCTATTGTACAACGTCTGCTACCCGGATGCAATGGGGAAAGTTGAGAAATCATTTCTTTGTTTCCTGTTGGGCATTTCCCTGACATTTGGGCGAGCCCAATTCATCCGTCAAATTTAGTAAGTAATCCACGCTGACTTGATGAACTTGTGCAATTCGCACCAGCATTTCAGGGGACATGCTGCGCACTCCCGTTTCATAGCTGCTGTATGTGCGCCGGTTGATAAACAGTAAATCAGCCATTTGTTGCTGACTCATATC
>JAEXFV010000169.1 GCA_023451115.1 Bacillota bacterium | reverse complement strand
GCTTCGTCCCGTCTGGAAAGCAGCTTTTTGAGCCCCGCCTCTGCTGCGGCTTCCAGCGCCGCTTTCAGCCGCGCTGCGCTGGCTTCCAGCGTTGCCCGCTGCTGAGTGAAAGCGGTGTATCCCTGCTCCCGCCAGGCTGCATAAACCGCTTTTGCCGCTTCATCCATCAACGCGGCTTGGATATCGATTTTGCCGTTTAGCGCCTCATAGGCCGCATCCCCAGCTTGAGGCGGCAGCAAAGGAAGCCTGGTTTGTGAGCCCAGTATTTCTTCCTTTTGTTCTTGTTCCACTGTAATCTGTGACTGCGCCGGCGCGCAAGCCATGGTAAATAAAATTGCTGCTACCAAAAGCAGCGCTACACCAATTCTCCCCAACATCAAAACCCGAACATCCTTTGTTTGTTTTAACCGCCTGCGATGCGCAGGCGCACCAGCACTTTATTTGCCGCCGCATTATAAGCCATCGCTTCGGAGAGGCTGTTGACAATATGCAGCCCCCGTCCACGGGCCTGGTCAACCTCCAGCAGCGTTCCTTCGGCACAGGGATCAAACCCTTCCCCTGCGTCGCAAACCAACACATGGAGGTGTTCCTGGTCACAACAGGTGGATATGGACAGCTCAACGGGCGTCTTCCCATGCTCCAGGGCATTACAGGCAAGCTCACGCAGCACCACCCGCAAATCATACCATACTCCCTCTTCCAGGGCAATATGGCTGGCAGTTGCAGTCAGCGCATTTTCTACTGCCAACCGCATCTGTTCCCAATCCGAAAAACGTTCCTGTACGCTCCATTTTTCCATGTGCTACACCCGCCTTGCGTTTCATACTCATATGATCAACCGCAAATCAGGCCTTCAAACATGCAGCATTCAGTTTTGCACCAGCTGCTCCCGGAGACGGGCCAGCACCCTGCGCTCCAACCGGGAAATATACATTTGGGATACTCCCATGTCCTGTGCGATTGCCCGTTGGCTTTTGTTTTCTACAAAACGGGCCAATATCACGTTGCGTTCTTCCTCTGTGAGCATGGCAAACGCCCGCTTTAAAAAATCCGCATTTTCAATTGCATCATATTCCCTGGGCTCTTCTCCGATTAAATCGCCCAAGCGCATTCCTTCTTCCCCATTGTTGCCCGGGGCAGCCTCGTCCAGGGAAAAAATCCGCGTGCTGGCCCGTGCTTCCAGCAACTCGTATACCTGTTCCAGCGGCACCTGCATGGTTTGGGCAATTTCTTCCGGCTTTGGAGGCCTGTCCAGCTGGATTGTCAGTTCTTCCTGTACTTCCCGCAAACGCTTCATCTGTTCGCTGGCCCGGCGGGGCAATCGGATGGCCCGGCTGCGGTCCCGAAAATAGTTTTTAATTTCTCCAATTACGGAGGGCATGGCAAAGCTGCCGAACTTTACCCCGCGTTCTTCATCATAGCGCTCCAAAGCCCGCAATAAGGCCAAAGACGCAACCTGGTAAAGATCGTCGTATTCCACGCCCCGTCCGGCAAATTTTTTCGCCGCAATTTCAGCGATGTAACCATAATGCTCCAATAATTCGTTACGCAGAGCAACATCCCTGGTGCGGCAATATTCCTGCATCATAGCGTCATATCGACTGATAGCGCCCGCTGCTTCCACATTGCCTCCTTCTTCAATCCAAGGCCCGATACAACAGATACTCACTGTGCTCTTGCGTTTGAACAAGCTCTGCTTGATCCAACAGCGCCTGTAATAAAAACCGGCCAAACTCCTGTTCGTCCGAAAGATGCTCCAGGGAAATATGCCCCGGCGCAGAGATACGGGCACGCAATCCCGCATCCTCCCAAAGTTCCAGCGTAATTGCGCCTCGCTCTCCCGCAGCCGGTAACAGCATCAGGCAGGCTTCCGCTACTGCCGATTTAACATCCTCAATCTGCTCAACATTAAAACCTGCCTGCCCTGCCATTGCAGCAGCAGCCAAACGTGCCAATGTCATATATTGCGCCTTTGCCGGCAAGGTAAGAGTTACGGTTTCATCCTTCATGGGAGGCCTCCTCCATGCCGAAAACACCGCATAGCCCCGTAATGGCAAACAGCTTATGAATACGGGGCTTTACGTTTTCCAACGTTACCCGTCCGCCTGTATTCTGGGCATGCTTATTGGCTTTTACCAACGCGCCCAGACCCATGCTGTCGATATAATCCAGTTTTTCGCAATCCAATACGATCATGGCTGGATGAGCGCTCAACGCCTGCTCCAGGCTCTCCAGCATTTTAGGCGCCTGGAATACGTCCAACTCCCCCTCCAGGCTGCCCTTCCAAATACCGGCGCCTTGATCAAACTGAAGCTTTTTCAGCATTGCTTTCTCCTTATCTTACGCTTTACAAGCAGAGCCATTACTGCCGATTTTGTTTCAACCCGCATTGCGGACAAAATTCCTGCTCCTGGGTAAGCAAATGCCCGCAATTTGCGCAGGGACGCTGCGCATCGGGTATTGCCTGCTGGGGCAGACGCGCACCGCATTTACTGCAAAATTCATCATCCACACCGATCACCGTGTCGCAATTGGGGCAGTACATCAGCCCTTTATTGGCTAACAACCGCTCATTGCGTAAACGGATTTCCCGCTCGCAATCCAATATTTTTTGAATGTATGCGCCAAACTCACAGGTGCCGTCATCCTTATGCGCTTCAAAATAGGCTTGCCCCAATTCAAACTGAATGTCTTCAATGTCAGCTTCCAGCCTGCTGATCTCACCGTTGAGGCGGGCAGACTCCACCATTTCGCCCGAGCGTTCCGACACGCTCTTGGCCAGGTTTTGCATTCTCTGTGTAAATGTTGCTTTCTGTTCCATATGCTCTCCTCCCAGCTTGCTCCCCCCACACCTGGAATACCATGTCCATTATAGCAAAAGATTAAACGAACTGCACCATATAATCGCGCAGGTTGCCATAAGCAATGCGCGCCACTTCCTCCTGGGTAAATCCAACTTCCAGCAGGCCTTGTATCAGCTTCTGCAAATCCCCGCTGTTTTTTAAATCAACGGGATATTCATTCATTCCGTCAAAATCGGACCCGATCGCACAGCACTTTACGCCGCCCACCTTGGCTACATGTTCCACATGCCGGACAATGTCATGGATGGATGCTTCGCCCGTATTGGTTAATTGCTTATGGAAAAAATTAACGCCAACGACGCCACCCTGATCCGCAATGGCCTTAATGTGAGCATCCTGCAACGCCCTGGGGGTATCGCACAATGCCCGGGCATTGGAATGGGAGGCAAACACGGGCCGCGTGGCAATCGCCAGCACGTCATCAATTCCCGCATCATTTAAATGTGCCACATCCACCGCTATCCCCAGCCTTCCCATTTCCGCAACCGCTTCTTTTCCCAGGGCGGTCAAACCTTTCCCGCCCCGCTTCAAGGCGGCATAAGCCAATTCGTTATGATGGTTCCAGGTCAGCGTCATAGCCCTTACACCCAGGCGGTATACGGTGCGCAGCACTGCCAGGCTTCCCTCAATGGCCTCTCCCCCCTCAATGGTAAGCACAGTAGCGATATGGGGATCTATTTGAGGGTCATAGTCCTTGGTGAACGGGGTAAAATCCTGTGGATAGTGCTCTAAAATGCGATAATACGCATCAATCATGGAAATGCATTGCTGCAAATAAGGCGTCTTCTGCTGCCGATCCATCCAGGCGGCAAAAAACTGCAGCTTCACGCCGCCCTTTCGCAAAAAAGGCAAATGAATTGCCTGGTTGCCCTGCAATGTGCCAATATCCTGCCCATAGTTCACCATGCTATACAGAAAGTCGCAGTGCGCATCCGCTATGAAATATTCCATGATCCTCCTCCAATTCCCTTATTCATAAATAAGGATATGCCCAGGAGGCATATCCTTAGATCGTATTTCCTTCAAAAAGTGGTTAAAAGCTGCAGGCTTTGACATTACACTTGAATGAAGTCCCCACCCAAAGGGTTCGGGGGAATGTAATCAAAAGCCACCAACCGCGGCAAGGGACTTTGCAAAACGTCCAAAAGCCTGAACGGTTCCAACAAACGTCTTTATTTGGCGTAATCCACGGTCCGTGTTTCCCGGATTACATTGACTTTGATCTGGCCCGGATACTCCAGTTCCGCTTCTATCCGCTTGGCAACCTCTTTTGCCATAATCACGGTATCCGCATCATTCACTACTTCGGGTTTTACAATGATGCGCACTTCGCGCCCTGCCTGAATGGCAAAGGAAGTATCCACACCCTCAAATGAATTAGCAATCTCTTCCAGCTTCTCCAGGCGCTTAATATAGCTCTCCAACGTTTCCCGCCGTGCGCCAGGGCGCGCTGCGGAGATGGCATCTGCCGCCTGCACCAGCACCGCCTCTACGGTTTGCGGATCCACATCCCCATGGTGAGCCATGATGGCATGCACCACCTGGTTGTTCTCCCGGAACTTTTTGGCGACATCCGCGCCGATTTGCACGTGAGGGCCCTCCACCTCATGGTCAATGGCCTTGCCGATGTCATGCAACAGGCCGGCGCGTTTGGCCAACGCCACATTTGCGCCTAACTCCGCTGCCATAATACCGGCCAAATGGGCCACTTCAATGGAATGCTTTAATACATTCTGGCCATAGCTAGTGCGGTAACGCAAGCGTCCAAGCAGCCGAACCAGTTCGTGGTGCAGCCCATGCACACCAACCTCCAGCACTGCGGCTTCTCCCGCTTCGCGGATTTGATTGTCCACTTCCCGCCGTGCCTTCTCCACCATTTCCTCAATGCGGGCAGGATGGATGCGCCCATCTAAAATCAGTTTTTCCAGCGCAATGCGGGCAACCTCACGCCTTACCGGATCAAAGCCGGACAGGATGACTGCCTCGGGGGTGTCGTCAATAATCAGTTCAACGCCCGTCGCCGTCTCCAAAGCGCGAATATTGCGGCCTTCACGGCCAATGATACGGCCTTTCATTTCATCGTTGGGCAAAGCCACCACAGACACCGTGGTTTCCGCCACATGATCCGCCGCGCAGCGCTGGATTGCCAACGACACGATATTCCGCGCCCGCTTGTCCGCTTCTTCCTTTGCCTTCGCTTCAATATCCCGCACGAGAATAGCGGCCTCATGCCTTGCATCCCGCTCCACGTTCTCCAGCAATATTTCCTTTGCCGCATCCATAGACAGGCCGGAGATGGTTTCCAGCTCTTTCAATTGCCGTTCATGCAATTCAGAAATGGATGCTTCTAGCTCTTCCACATCAGCCTGACGTTTGTTGAGCTGTTTCTCCCGCTGTTCTACGCCGTCAATCTTTTTATCTAACGTTTCTTCCCGCTGCAGCAGCCTGCGCTCCGCCCGTTGCAGCTCATTGCGCCGCTCTCTGTTCTCTTTTTCGCTTTCATTGCGGATGCGGATAACTTCTTCTTTTGCCTCCAGTACCTTTTCCTTTTTGATTTCTTCAGCGCGCTTCTGCGCATCCTCTAACATTCGTTTTACGGCTTCTTCGGCCTTGGCCGTTTTTGCTTCTGCAATGTTACGCCGATAATAATAGCCACCCAACAGTCCCGCTCCCAGTGCTACTGCACCGACGACGACTGTGATCAAAATGTCTCCCACACTTTAACCTCCAACTATATATAAAATGTAACGGGGCAAGCCCCGTTGCCATACAAACGGTTGCATAAACATACATTTTATGGACATACAATCCGCCGCATGATAATTCAAATTAATTGTAAACGCTTTATGAAGAAAAGTCAAGAATACCCGCGGGCCTGCCGCGGGTATTCCAGCCTGGGTCGGGAGCGGCTCTTTAGCCGGTATACCAGCCGCCCAAATCCACAATGTTCAATACTACGTACCACAATGCCAACCCATTTACGCAAAGACGAAGCAATGGGATTTTTCTTTTCCATAAGCGCATTCCACAGGCAACCAATACAGCCGCCAGGTACGCCAGCAGCCACACTACCATGACCCGCTTCAGGGTAAACCCATAAGCGCAAATATACATAAAAATCCGGGTAAAGGCCGAGGCTACAATCACGCCGGTTGCCGCCAGCAGCCCGCAAAGAAGATAGCGCATCCTTTTGGTATCCTGCACCTGGCACAGGCAAACGGCAAACAGACCAAAGTTGATAGCGGCAACCCAGATTAACTGGCCAAATCCTTCATGGGCGTATTGGGCATAGGTTAATCCTTCAGGCAACCCTGCGCCCCCAAACAAGTATACAAACTGGACATAGGTGAATATGGCATACACGGCCAGCAAAGCGCCCAATACCACCGTGGGCGCCGCAGGCTGCCACATCCGCCGCTCACCCAGCTCTTTTTGCTGCAGAAACGCCGGGCGCTCACCCCATGCCGCTTTATATAAAAAGCTGTAAAACAGCAGCGCACACCCCAGCACCCAAAACAGCCTCCAGAACAACTCCCCCCACCGCAGTTGCAGCGTCCACTCCCGCACAAATGCGTTCATCACCGCATCTGCTCCTAGCAAAAGGGCCAAAACAATCCCCACCACCGGTACTGCAGCAACAATTCCCAGCCACACGCCGCCTTTCCCCTTTGCCCTGGCGCCAAAGAGGCTGCCGACTGCCTGAAAACAAGCAGGCATGCTGGAAAATGGCTGCACAAAAAAACCATATAAAAAAGCCTGGGCATATCCGCTTCCCTCCCGCTCCTTAGGAAGGGGCCAGGCAACTGCCTGGGCATGCAGCATGAGCATGCAGGGGATCGCCAATAAATTGAACAGCGGCAGCCCAAACAACCCCTGACTGCTGCCATACCAGCCTTGCAGGGCATTGAGCAGGCAAACCAAGGCAGCTGCAGCCGCCAACAAAAAGCAGCCTGGGCGTTGTTTGGCCTTTTCCCAGCATACCAGGTGGAATATCCCCAGGTAAATCAACCAGAACAGGCCATATCCAATCAAAAGTCCCGGCACAGTGCCATCGCTGTCGCACCACAGCCAGCTCCAAACCCAGCCCAGCGCCAATACTTCCAGCAGCAGCCATTTCTGCCCCCTGGATATGGTATTTTTTGTGACAGCAGGTAAACCGGGTTGCGGATTTTGCTTCCCGCTTGCTTCCATATCATTATTATGCATTCTCTTCCCCTTCCTCTTCCACATATTCCAGGATATCGCCCGGCTGGCAGTGGAGGGCTTTGCAGGCGGCATCCAATGTGGAAAAACGCACTGCCTTGCCTTTATTGTTCTTCAAGATAGACAGGTTGGATAGCGTAAGCCCCATTTTATCCGCCAATTCTGAAAGGCCTATCTTTCGCTTTGCCATCATCACATCCAGGTTCACGCGGATCATAGGCAGCCCCCTCTTTTCATATCGTCAACGCGTTCTCTTCCCGGTAAGCTACCGCTTGGCGAAACACGCCGCCCAGCACCAGGGAAAACAGCCCGCACATACCCAAAGCGCATCCCAAAGCGATGAGAAGCGGACGAAAATAGAGCAAGCAGGCCAGCACAGTAAGCAATGCCATTCCAAGCGCAGTGACCCCCATGTATTTGAGCCTGTTTACATTTTGCTGCACAAAAGGATCCTGGGAGAGGGTACGCAGCATGCGAATCAAGGTGCAAAGAATACTCAGCCCGCCTATTCCCCCCGCCATCCAGAGACTCAGCGCGATATAATAGTTTGGCGTAACCTGGGGTTTCAAATCTGGAAGCAGCAATATAAAAGGCAGCGTCCAGGGCAGGGAGATCACAAACCCTATGCCCATGACCAGGCAAATAATAAGCAAAATCAATGTTATTCTTGCTAAGCGGCTTTGTTTCATGGTTTACTCCTTTTGCGATTTCCTCAAAAAACATCATAGCACAACTTTCATTGAAATTCAATATTATTTTATTGATAAACAATAAAATAATATTGAATTTCAAAAATATTCACAAAAAAAATCTCCAGCGTTTCCACGCTGGAGATTTTAAGGTTATACCCTAGAATAGGGCTGAAACAGCTTATTTCGCGGCATCCTCATTGATTTTAGCCTGTGCTGCCGCCAAACGGGCGATGGGTACCCGGTAGGGAGAGCAGGATACATAGCTCAAGCCAAGCTTATGGCAGAACTCCACAGAAGAAGGATCGCCGCCATGCTCACCGCAGATACCCAGCTTGATGTCAGGGCGGGTCTTGCGGCCCAGATCAATGGCGATTTCCATCAGCCGGCCTACACCAACCTGATCCAGGCGGGCAAAGGGGTCGCTCTCGAAAATCTTCTTCTTATAGTACTCATCCAGGAACTTGCCCGCATCGTCACGGCTGAAGCCGAATGTCATCTGGGACAAGTCGTTGGTGCCAAAGGAGAAGAACTGGGCATATTTTGCCACTTCATCCGCAGTGAGAGCGGCACGGGGGATTTCAATCATGGTGCCTACCATGTACTTGAGCTCCACGCCCTGCTCCTGCATCACTGCAACAGCGGTCTTATCCACAACTTCTTTGACATAGGCCAGCTCTTTGGCTTCGCCTACCAAGGGGATCATGATCTCAGGCACGATATTGAGGCCGGTTTCCTTGCGTACATTGATGGCAGCCTCGATTACCGCACGGGTCTGCATCTCAGCAATTTCCGGGTAGGTAACTGCCAGGCGGCAGCCACGGTGACCCATCATGGGGTTGAACTCGTGCAGCTCATCCACGGTTTCTTTCAGCTGTTGGAATGTCATGCCCATTTCATCAGCCAGCGCCTGAATATCCTGGTCCTTCTGGGGGAGGAACTCATGCAGCGGTGGATCCAGGAAGCGGATGGTTACCGGGCGCTCTCCCATGGCCTTGTAGATGCCTTCAAAGTCACCGCGCTGCATGGGCAGCAATTTGGCCAGAGCCTTGCGGCGGTTTTCCTCATCCTTGGAGACGATCATCTCACGCACAGCGGGAATACGGTCCTCTTCAAAGAACATGTGCTCGGTACGGCACAGGCCGATACCTTCTGCGCCAAATTCAACGGCGGTAGCGGCATCATGGGGATTATCCGCATTGGTACGAACTTTCAGGGTGCGTACTGCGTCGGCCCAGCCCATGATGGTGGCAAAGTTGCCGGATACAGTGGCTTCCTGGGTGGGAACGGCTTCGCCATATACGTTGCCGGTAGAGCCGTCCAGGCTCATCCAGTCGCCTTCGTTGTAAACAGAACCATCAGCCGTGGTAATGGTTTTCTTTTCTCCGGAAATCACCACTTCAGAGCAACCGGCTACGCAGCAGGTTCCCATGCCGCGGGCAACAACCGCTGCGTGAGAGGTCATACCGCCGCGAGCGGTGAGGATGCCCTGAGAAGCATACATGCCCTCAATATCCTCTGGGCTGGTCTCCAACCGGGCCAACACAACCTTTTCGCCGCGCTCAGCAGCTGCCTTGGCATCTTCCGCAGTAAAGTAGATACGGCCGCAAGCAGCGCCAGGGGAGGCGGGCAGCCCGCGTGCAATCACTTTCGCCTTTTTCAGAGCGGCGGGTTCAAACGTGGGGTGCAGCAGGGAATCCAAGGACTTGGGATCGATCTTAAGCAGCGCCTCTTCCTTGGTGATCATGCCTTCGTTGACCAAATCTACCGCAATCTGCAATGCAGCGGCTGCGGTGCGCTTGCCGTTACGGGTTTGCAGCATAAACAGACGGCCGCGCTCAATGGTGAACTCCATGTCCTGCATATCCCGATAGTGGGTCTCCAGGATATTGGCAATCTTAACAAATTGTTCGTAAACCTCAGGCTGCGTCTCATGCAGGGAAGCAATGGGCTGCGGGGTACGGATGCCCGCAACTACGTCCTCACCCTGGGCGTTCATCAGGAATTCGCCATAGAGCTTGCGCTCACCGGTGGAGGGGTTACGGGTAAAGGCCACGCCAGTGCCGCAATCATTGCCCATGTTGCCAAATACCATGCTCTGCACGTTTACCGCAGTACCCCAGGAAGCGGGGATATCGTTCATGCGGCGGTATACGATGGCACGGGGGTTATCCCAGCTACGGAATACGGCCTTAATGGCCTCCAGCAGCTGTTCCTTGGGATCCTGTGGGAATTCCGTGCCCTTCTCAGCCAGATACAGGGCTTTATACTGTTTTACGATTTCTTTGAGGTTTTCTGCAGTCAGGTCGGTATCCTGCTTGCAGCCGTTTGCTTCCTTTACGCCTTCCAGGATCTTGTCAAACTTGGCTTTTTCCACTTCCATGACTACGTCGGAGAACATTTGGATAAACCGGCGGTAGCTGTCAAACGCAAAGCGCTCGTTATTGGTCAGCTTAGCCATGCCCAATACCGTCTGGTCGTTCAGGCCAAGGTTTAAAATGGTATCCATCATGCCTGGCATAGATGCACGTGCGCCAGAGCGGACAGATACCAAGAAAGGATTGTCTATATCACCAAATTTTTTCCCGGCCAGTTCTTCGGTTTTTGCCAGAGCTTCAAATACTTGTTCCAGAATTTCGTCCGCAATGGCTTTACCGTCTTCATAATAACGTGTGCATGCCTCGGTGCTTACCGTAAAGCCAAAGGGTACAGGCAGGCCCAGGCCAGTCATTTCCGCAAGGTTAGCTCCTTTGCCGCCAAGGAGATTCCGCATCCCCGCATTACCCTCATTAAAGAGATAGACATACTTATGCGCCAAACTAAATACCTCCTACCAAATTTAAATTGAATGCTAAAGCGGTACCCGATAAGGTACCGTTGCTTCCGACAAAAGCACAGCGCTCTCCTGCCGGAATGCGCCGCTTGTCCCCGATTTCCCTAGTTTTCTTGGGTTCGCTCCAATATTATATCCTAAAAAATTCTCGTGCGCAACGGATGTTAAGCATTTTTTGCAAGAAAACTTGCAAAAATATACGTTATTTTTTTGACACACCTGTATAGAACTGTTTAAACAAATCAATCGCTTTGTAGTCCCGTTCCAGCACATGGGCGCAATAGGCGGTCAAGGCCTGTAAAAGTTCCTGCTGTACAGCCTCCGGCAGATGAACCCGCTGCATCTGCCCGTCCTCCAACAGCAGCATACGGCGCATGGCCTCTAGCGTAAGTGGCGCTACTGGTAAAGCGCCAAATCCACAGGTCTGGCATACTGCGCCCCCCGCCGCCGGGGAAAAGCGCATCTCTTTCTCCCTGCGAAGGTCTTTTGCGCAGCTGGCGCACTGGGTAATCGCCGGGCAAAACCCAATGGCATCCAAGTAACGCAAAATAAAGCACAGGGTGAGATCCAGGGGAGATCCCTGCCCGTAACATAAAAAACTTAGCCCATAGTAAAGCAGCGAAAATAACCTTTCATTGGGTTCTTCCGGCTGAATGGCCGTTTGTGCCAGCGACAGCATGCACGTGCCCGCGCAAAGCCGCTGGATATCCTCCCGGATGCCGTAAAAGCTTTCCCGCATATCGCATTGGTCAATGAGATATTGATCTCCCTTGGCGGAAAACAGTTGAAATTCTCCAAAAACAAAAGGCTGGCAGGCTGGGAGCAAGGGGCTTTTGGCTCTGCGGCATCCTCTGGCTTTGGCGTCGATCCGCCCTCGCTCCCGGGTAAATATGGTCAAGATCCGGTCGTTGTCCTTATAATCTACACAGCGGGTTACAATGCCGGTTACCAGGCTGTGGCCCATATTTTCCCCTCCTTGATCCCTTTTTTCAGAAAAACAGGGCGCTATCTGCCGCCCTGTTCCTTTGTTTGAAAATCCCGCATGGCACAGTAGGTTAAATAGGCTCCTATCGCTCCCGTTTGAGAAAAATCTTCCCACGCACGGCTGATTGCGGCTTTTTGATTCATATTTCAATACTCCTTTTTGTGGAATAGCACTAGTGTTCCACCAATGGGCATTGTAAATGAATGCAAATCCTGTCAGCTCTGGAAATGTAAAAATGCAGCCTCTGCAAGGCAAACATGTCTATGCCGGTTATACCTGTAGGCCAAGTTAGGACTCATATCCCAGCTCACGCAGCATGCCAAGGCTATTGCGCCAGTCTTCCTTGACTTTTACCCAAAGCTGCAGATTGACCCTTGCACCCAGCATCCATTCCATATCCTGACGGGCCGCTTGGCCAATTTTTTTCAGCATCGCGCCCTGTTTTCCAATGATAATGCCCTTATGTCCATCCCGCTCGCAATAGATGGTGGCCCAAACGTCCATCATGCCGCCTTCAGGCCTAGCTTCCATTTTATCAATCCATACCCCCACCCCGTGAGGTACTTCTTCCCGGAGCAACTGCAGGGTTTTTTCCCGAATCAACTCGGCGCATACGATCCGTTCCGGTTGATCCGTTACCATATCTTCCGGAAAATACTGAGGCCCCTCTACCAAGTATCCTCTGAGCAGCGCTTCCAGCTGATCTACGCCCTCTCCGGTTTGGGCGCTGATGCTGATGATTTTTTCAAAACAGCCAGCTTGCTGCAAAAATTCCCGCGCTGTATCCATTTGCGCCATGGAAGCGGCATCCGCTTTGTTGATTACTCCAACACGCGGAGCGCCTTTGGCCTGTTTCAAACGTTCCACCAGGGCCATGTCTCTATCCCGCAGGCCGTTGATGGGATCCACCAAAAACAGGATTGCCTCTACCTCGTTGAGGGCTTCATACGCTACGCGCAACATATAATCCCCCAAACGATTTTTCGCCGCAGCCACACCTGGGGTATCCAAAAACACCATTTGGTAGCCCGGCCGCGTCAATACACCGGTAATTTTATTGCGGGTGGTTTGCGACCTTTGCGATACAATGGCAACTTTTTGCCCTACCAACCGGTTGAGCAACGTGGACTTGCCCACATTAGGGCAACCGATAATGGAAATAAATCCGCTGCAATACCCCTGCTTTTCCATTATTTTAACCCTTCCGGCGTAAAAGCGTTGGGTACCAGATCCCCTAAGGCATAAATTTGGTATTTCCCCTGACGGTTGGCGCAGATCACTGGCATCTCAGGGTCGCAGAACTCCACCAGCACTTGCCTGCACACACCACAGGGGGGGGTACACTGGTCGGAGCTGGACACCACAGCCAGCGCGTCAAATGCCCGCTCTCCCTCATATACCGCTTTAAACATTGCCGTACGCTCCGCGCAGTTGGTAGGAGAGTATGCGGCGTTTTCAATGTTGCAGCCAAGATAGTATGCCCCGGTAGCCCCTTTGAGGCAAGCGCCCACTTTAAAATTGGAATAGGGGGCGTATGCCCGGTCCATCGCCTCTTTGGCCATACGCAGCAGGTTTTTGATTTCCAGATCATGTATGATACGCATTACCGCATTACTCCCATCTTATTTAAAATTTCTTTTTGTCGCCGCACCATCTCATTCTCCTCTTCGGGCGTCATATGGTCATAGCCCATCAAATGTAACGCCCCGTGTACCGCCAA
Source organism: Bacillota bacterium (assembly GCA_023451115.1). Lineage (GTDB taxonomy): Bacteria > Bacillota > Clostridia > Christensenellales > CAG-138 > JAEXFV01. The sequence continues at coordinate 6,774 of JAEXFV010000169.1, read as the reverse complement.
AAAAGCCAGCTCCCGTTCCAGGGAATGGCCATATTCTTTCGCCTGTTCCACAGCACGGGCATAGCAAATGGCAATATCCCCCAGATAGCCCGGGGGCGCCAGCAACAGCTCCCCTTCCAGCGCTGGGAAGCTCAACACATCCGTCACCCGGTCTATTCCCCGGTATTCCCGATTGAGCTGTTGTATTTCCTCCGGGCCTACCAGCACCAGGGAAATATCCCCTTGCCTGCCCTCATAGCGCAAAGCAGCCTGCAGCGCTTGCACAATTCCCTGTTCCTGTTCCTGCACCGCAGCTTCGCAGCGGCTGGTAATCTCAATCATGCTTTTCCCTTTTTCTGTCCTGGGTATTCAATGCGCTCGTGGAGCAGCCCGTTGAATGTACGCAAAAAACTATTTTCTATCTGGGTGATCTGCTGCAAGGTCAAATCGCATAGGCCCAGCTGCCCATCGTCTAACTTGCCTTTTATCACTTTATGTACCATTTCCTCCACAGCGTCCCGGGTTGGCTCCTGGATGGACCGAACCGCAGCCTCGCAGCTATCCGCCAGCATCACAATAGCGCTTTCCTTGCTGGAAGGACGCCCTCCAGGGTAGCGAAATGATTTTTGGGGCAATTGCTTGCCGCCCGCTTCTTGTACCGCCTTATAGTAAAAGTAGGCCACCAACGTGTTTCCATGATGCTCAAAGGCGATTTGTGCCACAGCCGAAGGCAGCTTATGCTTGTTGATTAACGTAACGCTGTCTTTCTGGTGTGCGATAATGATTGCCGCACTCTCCAAAGGAGGCAATGTATCATGAATATTTTCCCCATGCTTTTGGTTTTCTGCAAAATACAAAGGCCTGCGCAGCTTTCCCACGTCGTGGTAATACGCGCCTACCCGTGCCAGCAATGGGTCTGCGCCCACGGCCTCGGCAGCTCCTTCAGCCAGGGCTGCCGCCATCATGGAATGATGATAGGTGCCTGGCGCCTCAGTCATCAGCTGCCGCAGCAGTGGATGATTGGCATTGCTCAGCTCACTTAACCGGGCGCTGGTGGCAATATCAAACAAATTTTCCCATACGCTGAGCGTACCCACTATCAGCACGGCAGCAATGACGTTGCTGCCCAAAGCCCACGCCCCATCCAGCAAAATGGAACCCACCGGTTCGCCCATCATCACATAGGTTGCAGCAATCACTGCCGCCCCCGCCAAACCAGCCGCACCGCCGGCGCCGATAATGGCGCTGCGTTTGGGATTCAACTGCAGCACATAAATCGCCACCTGACCTGCCGCCAGCATGGATACCGTCATAGTGGTAGCATCAAAAGCCAGCATCGAGCTGCCCCTGCCTCCCGCCAGCAGCCCGCCGCATAGGGCCAACACCAAGTTCGCAGCCATAGCGGTCCTTCGATCCACCAACAGCGCAATGGCCATCACCGCATACAGCGCAGGGGTAATCCTGGAATTCAAGCTGTTGCACAGCAGAGACAGCAATAACACCAACGCCATAGAAATGCCAACAATCAGCATGCTCTTGGAATTGGAGAGTATCTGCCTGCGATATTGCCAAAGATAGGCGCTGAACAAAGCGAAAATAAGCAATAAATATGCCGCAACCCCCAGATCCAGCTGCAAGTCCGACTGCTCTGAGCGCACCAGCTCCAAAGAGCGCAAAATAGCCAACTGTTCTTCCGTTACAGCCTGGCCCTCTTCCACGATCACATCGCCGCGCTTGATTTCAACAGGCTCAACGGCCTTGGCCGCTTCCTCTCTGGCCCGTTCCGTAGCCGCCTCATCCGGCACAAAGGTTGGCACCAGATATTCCGCCAGCACCCGCCCCCCGATCTCTTTAAGGGTGTCAGAGATGCTGGTAGCGCCCAGCTCCTGTACATAAGCGGATTTTCGCGCGGAAATAGCCTTTTCCTCCAGGCCGCTGTGCAGGGAGGTGCTCAGCTTTGGCAGCACCGCATCTTTCAGGCGCACAATTTCGCTGTCTTCCACATGCAAAAGCCACCAGCCCTGCTCAATGGAGAGCGGTACTGTGAAGGAGCGCATGCGTTCGTTAAGCTCCGCCTCAGTCAACAGGCTCTGCCATTCCGACACACTTAAGGTGCCGTCCGCATTCAGCCCGCTGCCTGCAATGCGCTGCTGGCGCAAAACGTTTGCGTCCTGGCGAAACGCGGTAATCTCTGCAAAGAAATCCGTGGCCTGCTGCACCGTCTGCTCTGCTAAGGCTTCATCCAGCTTATAGATGGTTTGCGTTTCATTGCGTGCAGCTGTGCGCAACGCCTCTGTGGTAACGCTATCCTCCACGTTGCGGGTGGCGGTGATGGTTTGCGTGGCTACCGTGCCCAGCCCTACGTCATATCTTTTGGGCGTAAGGGCCGTAATGGCGGATACATATGCTGCGACCAGTATCAATAGTAACATCAATACGGGCAACATCCCTATCCGAAGTTGCCGCTGGGTGCTGTCCATTTGCTTGGCCATTCCCAACCTCCTTTGTCCTTGCTTGGGGTGAAGGCTTTTCAGGCGCTATATCAAAGCCCCTGGTTTTGGTTGCCTTTGCCCCGTTTTTCGTTTGCGCGGTCGTAGGCGCGAATAATGCGCTGCACCAAATCGTGACGCACAACATCCTTATGGGTCAGAAATATTTGCTTAATCCCCTCTACGCCCTCCAACACGGAGAGAGCATGTACCAAACCGCTTTTGCGTTCAGCCGGCAGGTCGATCTGCGTAATGTCGCCGGTGACCACCACACGGGAGCCCTCGCCAAAACGGGTTAAAAACATTTTCATCTGCTCGATGGTACAGTTTTGCGCTTCATCCAGTATGATATAGGCATCGTTGAGCGTACGCCCCCGCATATATGCCAGAGGCGCCACCTCGATGGCTCCCCGCTCCGTCAAATTTTTATAGGTTTCCCCGCCCAAAAAATCCTGCAGCGCATCATATAACGGCCGCAAATAAGGGTCTACCTTGGTTTGCAGGTCTCCCGGCAAAAATCCCAGTTTTTCTCCTGCCTCTACCGCCGGGCGGGTCAGGATAATCCGGTCCACCTCTTTATTTTTAAACGCCAGCACCGCCATCGCCACGGCAAGATAGGTTTTGCCCGTACCCGCAGGGCCAACGCCAAACACCAGCTCGTATTCTTTCAGGGCCTGCACATAACGCTTTTGCCCCAGGGTTTTGCATTTGATTTGCCGCCCCTTGTTGGTGATGGCCACAACATCGCCCATGATCTGCTCGATCATGTCCGCATTGCCTTCTTTAGCTAAGTCAACCGCATAACGGATCCGGCTCCGGTTAATGGCTTCGCCTTTTCGTAACATGAGCAGCAGCTTGTCCAGTACCGTAGCGCACAGCTCCACCTGCTGCGCTGTGCCGTCTACCTGCACGCAGTCCGCAGCCGCACGGATATGCGCTCCCGTTTCCGCTTGCAGAATTTCAAGGTTTTCATCAAACACACCGAATAAGCGTATCAGCTCATCCATGGATTGCACTGGCAGCAGCGCCTGCTTATGCTCCTGCTCCGCCGCCTGTAGCGGCATATCCTCAATCTCCTGGGGCTCCTTTACCGGCTCCAGGTTTTGCCCATTCCAAAGCTCTTGCAATCGGTCGATACATCCTTTCCGCTTGGTTTTTCTATTCTCCCCCATCTCCTGGGGAACATCTATATTCCATCAACCCTTATCCATCCTGGATTGGCGTTTCTCCAATCTCTTTGGGTACGCCGATTTGTTCCAAAGCGCACACTTGCACCTGCCCTTTTATACTGCCGTCCTCCAGCACTTGAGCCTCAGCGCGCTTTTCCAGCACCACAGCCCCTTTGGGCACTTGCTCCAACGCCTGTAACTCAGCCTGGAACAACGCCTCCGCTTTGCGCTCAGCCAGCGGCTGCTCCACATCCTGCAACGTCAGCTCCCGATATACGCCCCGCACCTGTTGCAGTGGCAGCACCATACCCGGGGCTTTTGCTTCACTGGATCGTTCCACCGTATAGTGAACATAGGGCGCCTGGGAAACAAACACCGGTATGCGGGCTACATATAAGGCCCGGTATGGCTCCGTCTTCCCGCTGGGCATCAGCTGCTGGGCAGTGGGCGGCAATACAATGCTTGCCTCATACCAGACCTTGGCCAGCACTTCCCCCTCTGCATGCACAAGCAGCGGCTTTTCGGCATCCTCCCTGGTAATATCCCCCCGAATGAGCACATCGCCCGCTCGCACCGCATCTCCGGGCGCTACATTGGCTTTGCCGGAATAAGCCGTTACTTTTTCAATCAGCCCATCCTTCTGGGCGATCACATCGGTAGGAACGCTCTCATCCGGCAACTGGGGGATGGGCTCCGCTTCCACCACTTCCACATGTAGCGTGACGCCTACGGTGCGCACCCCCGTCCATGCAATCCGCTGGTCAAACGCTGACACGGCTTTTGCCACATCTGCATTCACTATTTTTGCGCTGGACATGCCTACTTCTATGCCCGCCTGCTCCAATGCCCGGTAAACTACCGCTTCCGGCACCCGGTAGCACCCCTGGACTTCTACTCGCCATAGCCTGGTAGAAGCCGCAAAAATCCCACATGCAAACAACAGGCAGCCTGCCACCAACAGTTTGCGCCAGCGGAAGCGGGCAATCACAAAAGGCGCGCCATGGCGTTCCAATATGCGAATGCGGCAGCGCGCTTCCCTGCGCGCTTTGGGCATACGGCATAAAAAATCCTTTGCGCTGATTTCCAAAGTCATACAGCTGCGGCTCTTGCGGCGCACATTCCATAGCCGTGCGCCAGCAGCCAGGGCGCGATTTAAAAAGCGCTCCAGCCCTGGGCCTTCAACCTGTATCATAACATATCCGTGTAGAGAATTCCACATTTACAACCGCTCATTTCTCGTAGGCAACGCCGCATAGCGTCCCCTTGACATAAGCTCTGCTGGCTCCAAGTTCCATCAGGGAAAGCCCTTCCCCCGCAATGCACAGGATTCCTTCTTCCGTAAACAGGCGCACGGTGCACTCCCCGTATTGCAATACGCCTTTATGGTTCTCCACCAGCAGGTCGCTGCGCCCCAGCATGGTAAGCTTGGGCACCGCCTCTACCGTTTCTTCCGGTAAATCCAACTGCGCCAGCAGTTTGCGTTTCCAGCGGGTTCGCTTTGGTTTTTTCCCCGTTTGGGGGCGTGGTTTTTTTCGCTTTTGCCTCATACGCATTCTCCCCCTCCCTACAAAGTTATGCCTGCTTAGCGCAGAATAGAAAAAGCTTGTTGCTCAAAAAAACGCAGTGACACGCCATTCCTTTTTTCGCCGTCCTCCGCTGCAGCAAAAATCGGCATTTGGCCCTCAAAAGAAAATTTTTGGGAATTTTTTTGTTCTCTTTGGTGGGCAAAACCCCATTATTTTTCAAAGAAAAACGACTTCCCCCCCCTCTTTTTCCCATCAAAAATGCTATTTGGGCGCGGGATAAAAAAAGCATGTGCGGCAATCCTAACCACAGAAAACACGACTTGAGGGGGTGCGCGCATTGGCGATCAACAAGGTGGAAATCTGTGGGGTGGATACGTCTAAATTGCCTCGTCTTACCCATAAACAAATGCACGCGTTGCTCTTGGAGGTAAAGCGGGGAAACACAGCTGCCCGAGAGGAATTTATCCACGGCAACCTACGCCTGGTGCTCAGCGTGATCCAGCGTTTTTCCAACCGGGGCGAGCAGATGGACGACCTGTTCCAGGTTGGCTGCATCGGGTTAATCAAAGCCCTGGAAAACTTTGATTTAGAGCATGAAGTGAAATTTTCCACCTATGCAGTGCCCATGATCATCGGCGAAGTGCGCCGGCACCTTCGGGACAACAACGCTGTACGGGTAAGCCGCTCTCTCAGGGATGCGGCTTATAAAGCACTGCAGGCCCGTTCCCGCCTGCAGGAATCCCTGTCCAGAGAACCCACCATCGCCGAGATCGCCAAAGATTTGGAAATCCCGGAAGAGGATGTGGTATTCGCCCTGGATGCCATTCAAGACCCCGTATCCCTCTATGAACCCATCTATCACGACGACGGGGACGCTATTTATGTGATGGACCAAATCAGGGATGCCAAGGCTTCCGATGCATTGTGGCTGGACAGCATCGCCCTTTCACAGGGCATGGAACGGTTGGCCCAGCGGGAACAGCGCATTTTAAAGCTTCGCTTTTTTGAGGGAAAAACCCAAATGGAGGTCTCAAAAGAGATTGGAATTTCCCAGGCTCAGGTATCCAGGCTGGAAAAAAGCGCCTTAAAGCATATGCAAAAGTTTTTATAAACTTTCCTAAAACCAATGCATCGGTCTTGTCTACGGGAGCAGGGGGGGGCCGGGCCAAAGGCCTGGCTCCCCTGCTTTTTTATTTACGTACCCAGGGCATGCCGGCTGCCCTCTGATATTCCTATTCTCTTTTTCTGTTTTCAGGGGTATGATACCAATAAGGCATCAAAGCAGAACATTTGGCAGGTGACTTTGCCGCAGCCATTATCAGGCAGGGATCGGGACAGGATGTATTGATGTAATATGGAAAAAGGGGAATCCAGCATGGAAGAACGAAAAGGATTATACTGGAAATTGTTTTCCAGCACATTTTGCTTAAGCGCTTTCACCTTTGGCGGTGGGTATATCATCATTTCGCTGATGAAACGGAAATTTGTGGATCAATTACATTGGCTAAAGGAAGAAGAAATGCTGGATCTCACCGCCATCGCCCAATCCTGCCCCGGCGCAGTGGCCGTAAACGCCTCTATTTTGGTGGGGCACCGGGTGGCAGGCTATCC
>JAEXFV010000107.1 GCA_023451115.1 Bacillota bacterium | reverse complement strand
CATCCAGGCAGATTCCCAAAATCTGCGTTCCGTCTGTTGCATAGGTTTTCTGTGTAAAAGGTTCCCCCTCAGAGCAGCCCACGAAAAATACCGTGCCCAAAATCCCCCACAATAATAACAAAGAAATCTTTTTCATAAAACACATTCCTCCAATCGTTTTTGATATGCCTGGCCCGAGAATCAAAGGCTCTGCAGCCGCCCCGCCCTCATTGGATTTGCAACCATATCTACCGTTCTTCTTAACCGGCATATGTTGTCCTTCCAAGCTTTTGTGCTATAATGAATCATAAACCTTTGTGTAACACAAAGGTCAATAGTGCAGGAGAAAAAATGGAAAAATATTTTTCAGTAAGCGAAGCTGCCAAAACCGTTAACGTGACTGCGGAAACATTGCGGCATTATGACCGTATCGGACTTGTTAAACCCAGCAGAAAAAATGAATGGACAAACTACCGGTATTATACGGAACAGGATATTGTGCGTTTGAACACCGTGCGGGCTTTGCAGCAAATGGATTTACCCTTGCAAGAAATAAAGCGGGTTTTGGAATATGATGATTTGAAAAAAGTAATTGAATTTTTAGAAAAAGCAGAACGAAAAGCGGATGAAAAAATTGCTGGGCTTGCATATAGCAAGTCTAAAATACAGCTTGCGAAAGAGAGCTATATAAAAAACTTGCATAAACAGGAGAAAGAGCACGGCATATTCATCAAACATTTCCCCAAGCGGGTCATACTCCTCTCCGACACATTGGAGACGCCAACGCTGGATAATCTTTGGAATTATTTAAGCCACTTTTATGATAAAATCGGTTCTTCACAAAAAGAGCAATTTGCGTTTGAAGATTTGGCTGGTGTTTATACTGAAAATGGGATTTCTCGATTATTTGCAGTATGCATCCGTTATAAAGAAATAAATGGGTTGAAGGTATTGCCAGCAGGAAACTATTTATGCGCTGATTGCACCGAAGAAAATAAAGAATATAAATTGAATGAATTACTGCAAATAGCAAAAAGCCAACACCACGTTGCGCCTAGTTTTACTGCATTGTTCATTATGGTATCCGGTATATTGCAATGGAGCTATCAGGCGCAATTCTATTTGGGCAGTTAAATCCATGCTATACACAACGGAGAAGCTTTGCTTATCCAGCTTCTCCGTTGCATGCTTTTCTTTTTTATCTGTTATTGTCAGTTATTTTCGGAAAAATCCCTTTTTGTTATGTTTTACCTCCGGCTCCTGCCGCGCCTCTCCCAATGTCTGGGCGAATGCGCGCAGCGCCTCTTTTTGTTGTTCGTTCATGCGCTTGGGCACTTCCACCTCAACCCGCACCAGCAGGTCTCCCTTTCCGCTGCCTCTAAGCCGTTGAATTCCCTGCTCCCGCATACGGAATGTGGTTCCCGTTTGCGTGCCTTCCGGTATTTGATATTTGATAGGATTGGTCAGGGTAGGCACCTGAATTTCTCCACCCAATGCTGCTGTAGCGAAGGGGATTTTCATATCCAGGTACAAATCATATCCCTGACGGCGGAACAGCTTATGGGGTTTCACCCGTATGGTAACATATAAATCCCCTCTACCGCCGCCACGCAGGCCTGCCTCTCCTTCGCCGCGGATGTTCAGCGTTTGTCCATCATCAATTCCTGCCGGAACATTCACTACAATGCGGCTTGTTTTCTTGATACGGCCGCTTCCCTTGCAATCCAAGCAGGGCTCTTTGATGATCTGGCCGGTGCCTCCACAGGCCGTACAGGGCCGCACAGAGGAAAAGGCGCCAAACATGGTGTTTTGCTGGGTACGTACCTGGCCAGTGCCACACAAGTGGGACAACGGGTAGGCGATGTACCCGGTTTTGCGCCTGTGCCGCCGCAAGTGGCACAGTTATCTTCCCGTGGGATGACGATTTCCCTTTTCACGCCAAACGCAGCATCTTCAAAGTTTACTGTCAGCGTATAGCGCAAATCGTCCCCTTGCAAAGGGCCAGTGCGCTGGCTGCCAGAGGAAAAGCCGCCGCCAAACATGGTTTCAAAAATATCGGAAAAGCCCCCAAACCCGCCTCCAAATGGCGAATACCCTCCGCCTGCGCCCCCTGCAGTGGGGTCAAAAGCCGCATGGCCAAATTGATCATACTTGGCGCGCTTGTCAGGATCCGACAGAACTTCCGCCGCCTCGTTGATCTCTTTAAATTTCGCTTCCGCTTCTTTATCGCCTGGGTGCAAGTCCGGGTGGCAGGTTTTGGCCTGCTTGCGGAACGCGCTTTTTATTTCGCTCTCCGTAGCGCTTTTGTCTACCCCCAGCACCTCATAGTAATCTCGTTTCTCTGCCATATTCCCCTCATGAACAGGATGAAAGGATTAGGGGATTTTCCCCTAATCCTGTACCACCTTATATTTGTGTTTTTACGTGGGCAAAGACAATGCTATTTCTTCTTCTCGTCGTCGTCCACAACCTCATATTCCGCATCTACCACATTATCATCCTGGTGCTGCTGGCCCGCTTGCTGCGCGCCTGCTGCGCCAGCTGCCTGCTGCTCCTGCTGCGCCTGCTGATAGATCTTGCCAAATACGTCGTAAGAAACCTCTGTCGCCTTCTCCGTAGCAGCCTTAATCATGGCTGCGTCATCGCCCTCCAGCGTCTTCTTCAAATCGGAAATGGCGTCTTCCACCTTCTTTTTATCATCCGCGGGGATCTTGTCGCCCAACTCCTTGAGCGTCTTTTCCGTGGTATAAACAAGCTGATCCGCGTGGTTACGGGTTTCCACGCTTTCCTTACGCTGCTTATCTTCATTGGCAAAACGCTCCGCTTCCTCAACCGCCTTTTTAATTTCATCCTCATTCAGGTTGGTGGATGCGGTAATGGTCACCTTCTGCTCATTGCCTGTTCCCAAATCCTTAGCGGAAACGTGTACAATGCCATTGGCGTCAATATCAAAGGTAACCTCAATCTGCGGCACGCCGCGGGGCGCCGGCGCAATGCCCGCCAACTGGAAGCGGCCCAGCGTTTTATTATACTGCGCCATTTCCCGCTCGCCTTGCAGCACATGTACCTCAACAGAGGTTTGGCCATCTGCAGCGGTAGAGAATACCTGGCTCTTTTTGGTAGGAATAGTGGTATTTCGGTCGATCAAGCGGGTAAATACGCCGCCAACCGTTTCAATACCCAGGGAAAGAGGCGTTACGTCCAACAGCAGGATATCCTTTACCTCGCCGCCCAATACGCCAGCCTGGATCGCTGCGCCAATGGCAACGCATTCATCAGGGTTAATCCCCTTAAAGGGCTCTTTCCCTGTTACGTTCTTAACCATTTCCTGCACGGCCGGAATACGGCTGGAACCACCTACCAGGATTACCTTATCTACTTGGGCATTGGTGAGCCCGGCGTCTTTCATCGCCTTAAATACACATTCCTTGGTTTTATCCACCAGGTCGCTGGTCAGTTCGTTAAACTTGGCCCTGGCCAACGTCATATCCAAGTGTTTGGGGCCGGAAGCATCCATCGTGATAAAAGGCAGGTTGATATTGGTTTGGGTCATGCCGGAAAGCTCAATCTTAGCCTTTTCTGCCGCTTCCTTCAGCCGCTGCAACGCCATACGATCCTTGCGCAGGTCAATGCCTTGGTCTTTCTTGAACTGATCGGCAATATAATTCATCACCCGATCGTCAAAGTCATCACCGCCCAAGCGGTTGTTGCCTGCAGTGGCCAACACTTCAAATACGCCATCGCCAATCTCCAGGATGGATACGTCAAAGGTACCGCCGCCCAAGTCATATACCAAAATCTTTTGGTTGGTTTCCTTATCCATACCATAGGCCAGGGAGGCCGCTGTGGGCTCATTGATGATACGCAATACTTCCAGGCCTGCAATGCGCCCTGCGTCTTTGGTGGCCTGCCGCTGGCTATCGCTGAAATATGCAGGCACGGTGATTACCGCCTGGCTCACGGCCTCTCCCAAATAAGCTTCCGCATCCTGTTTGAGCTTTTGCAGAATCATTGCGGAGATTTCCTGCGGCGTATATTCCTTGCTATCAATCTTTACTTTATGGGAAGTGCCCATTTCCCTTTTAATGGAGCTCACTGTACGATCCGGGTTGGTAATCGCCTGACGCTTTGCCACCTGGCCTACCATACGTTCCCCATCTTTAAACGCCACAACAGAGGGAGTCGTCCTTCCGCCTTCCGCATTGGGGATTACAACAGGCTCGCCGCCTTCCAATACAGCTACGCAGGAATTGGTCGTGCCCAAATCAATGCCAATAATCTTACCCATAAAAATGCCTCCTATTTCAGCTAAACTTTGTTTCGCTTTTGTTCCAATCTTTATCGCCAGGGTGTTTACTGGGCAACCTTTACCATAGTATGCCGCAATATCTTACCCTTGACCTCATATCCTTTTTGGAAAACTTCCAATATTTCGCCGCTTTTCCTGCCTTGCGCTTCTTCCTGCATCACCGCGTTGTGCAGGTTAGGATCAAACTGCCCCTCCGCTGGGATTTCCTGCAAGCCCACTTTATGCAGCGCGTCCAGCAACGTACGCTGCACCAGCTGAATACCCTCCAAAAACTTTGGTTCCACGCCAATGGCGTTCTCCAAGGCCCTGTCAAAGTTATCCAATGTGGGAATCAACTCTTTGATGCATTCCCGCACGCCATCATCATAGCTATCTGCGCGCAAAGTAGCGTTGCGTTTGCGGTAATTATCAAAATCTGCCTGTAAACGCTGGGCAAGCCCGATTGCCTCGTCTTTTTCCTTTTGCAAGGTTTCAATGTGGGCTTTTACCTGGTTAAACTCCTCAGTGGTCAGCGTCACATTTTCCGCTACAGGTTGGGCAGCTTCCTTCTCCTGCCCCTGCTCTTGCTGTTCCGGTGCCGGGTTTACCTGTTTTTTTTCCTCAGCCTTCTTACTTTTTGCCAAGTCTCTTCCTCCTCTCGCGGCCCCGTACCCACTGGGTTACCGCTGTTCATCATCCAGAACCCCTAATAGGGCTTCCGATAAGCTCATGCTCATATATTCCAAAATGGAAAGGATTCTCGCATAGGGCATCCGCGTTGGGCCTATGATTCCAAATGATCCAAGCGGGTCGCTGCCTATCTTATAGGTCGCTGTTACTACGCTACAATCCTTAAGCTCTTCCTGATCGTTTTCACTGCCAATGGTTACAGAAAACTCCAGTGAAGATGCCCGCTTCAGCATGCGGTACAGCGTGTCTTTCCCTTCGATTGCGGACAAAAAGCTTTTCGCTTTGTCCACATCGTTATACTCCGGATAATATAAAATATTGGTAGCTCCGGAGAGTTCCACCGTTTGCGCTCCAGGCTGCATGTTCCGGCCAATGGCATCCATTACCTGATTGAAAAAGACCCGGTCCTGCCCCAGCTTCTCTCGCAGCTCTCCCATTTCTACTGCGGCAATCTGATCCAGCCGTTGATCGGAAAGGCGCTGGGTCAGCATACGGGAAAGCCGCTCCATATCCTGTGTGGTCAATCCCTCGGGGAGGCGTATCATAGCGTCCCGTATAAACCCTGCGTCCGTCACCAGCACCAGCAGCGCACGGTCACTGGTAACCGGCACAATTTGCAAGTGCTTTAACCGGATTGCATGCAGCTGAGGCGGCAACACCATGGCGGTATACCGGGTAATATCGGATAAGGCGGTAGCGGTTTGCTTTACGACAGCCTCAACCTCTTCCATGCGGCGGGAAAAATAGGAACGTATCGCCTTGCGCTCTTCATCGGAAAGCTGAGCCCGCTGCATAATGCTGTTTACATATAAGCGATAGGCTTTGTCAGAGGGAATGCGCCCAGCAGAGGTATGCGGCTGCTCCAATAAGCCCATTTCCTCCAGGTCGCTCATTTCGTTACGGATGGTAGCGGAGGATAGGTTGAAATCCGCCCGCTTGGAGATGCTACGGGAGCCTACGGGTGCTGCTGTCAGAATATAATCGTCAATTACGGCCTGCAAAATACGCATCTTACGTGCATCCAGTTCCATCTGCTCCTCATCTCCTTCCTTGTTTCTCATTCAATGTTAGCACTCATCTTCCTTGAGTGCTAACATAAAAATAGCACTCTACTGCAGCTTTGTCAAGGGATGGCACAGGCCGCAATGTGACAAAGTAGCAACAAAAATCTGTGCAATAAAAAAAGCGTCCTGCCGGTATTCCCGACAGGACGCCAAATAACCTTTAAGCCCCAAAAAGCTGCACCCAGTAGGTCATCCCATTTACGGTTTGGCCCGCCATACCAATGGTTTTGTAATTTTTCGAAAGCATATTTTTCTTATGGGCGCTGGATGTCATAAACCCATCCTCCACGATGATGGATTTGGCTGTTAAAAACAGTCCGCTGTCTGCCCTCGCAATGTTTTCCCCTAATATTTTTGCATCCACCGTGTTGGGCTGGCTCCCATCCGGCCGGGTATGGGAAAACTTCTTCACAATTTCATTGCAACGAATTTGCGCCGCAACGGTAAGGGCCTCACTGACCTTTAACGTTTGCACGCCATTCTTTTTGCGCACCTGGTTGGTCAAATCAATTGCCTCCTGGGCAAGTTCCGTCAAAAAGCTCCCCTCTGTGGCGGTAGGAGCCTGGTTGGCCTCTACGGTTTGCGCCGGGCTAACATAGGGGGTATAAACATAACCGGTGGTTTCGGCATTTACCAACACCTTGGTGTATTTCCCGCTCTCTCCCAGCTTTTGCAGCGCCGCTCCCTTTTTGGCCACTACTAAAGCTTTGCTGCTGGCGCTGGCCTTTTCATATACGTAGATATTGTACCGCGCAGTTACATAGCTCTGCTCCTCAACGCGCGCCTGTTCCACCGCTTTTACATAACGGCTGCTGATATACGCCCTTTCCCCGTTATACGTAACCTGGGACCAGCCCGCCTCCTGAGCAATACGCTCCAATTTTGCCCCCTTGGATAATTTTCCCAGGCTCTGATAGCTTGTACCAGGTCCTGTACGGACGTTAACTCCACTGCCTGTAACCTCAACCGTGTCCGCCAAAGCAATAACGGGCAGCGCCAAAAAAATCATAATCATGCCCAACAACAGTGCAACGATGCGTTTCATAAAGCCGTCTCCATTTCAACCATTTGTTATTGGTATCATACCATTTACAGCGCATGGGGAAAAGCCAGTATTTTGTAAATTTCCTGTGGCAGAACAAAAGGGCGTGCCGTCACGCCCTTTTCATTTGCCTAACATCATTTGTCTTTATTTCGTAAAAAGCTGGGTACATCCAAATTGCCGCGACGATCCCGGGGAGATACGTTTTGCACCCCTTCACCCGGCTGTATGGGCTCCTGCGCACCCGTTTGGGGTTGAGGCGGATTGTTGTAGCCCTGTTGGGGGTGCTGGGGGGATTGGGGCCACTGTACTTGAGGCGCTTGGCGGTTTTGCCATCCTTGTACTCGGGGCACTTGCAGTTCCGGCCGGTCGGTCCGAACGCTATCCAATTTATCCCCACGAACGTTGCGCACATCGCGCCCTGGCATATTCGGTTGCATTTGTTGTTCTGCGGGAGCGGTTTCAAACCCTGTGGCAATTACGGTAATGCGCAGCGAATCGCCCATTTCATCATCAATACCGGCGCCAAAGATAATGTTTGCATCTGGATCTGCAGTGGACTGGATCAGCTCTGCAGCCTCATTCACTTCAAACAAGCCCATATCCGGGCCGCCGGTGATGTTCATCAGGATGCCTTTGGCGCCGTTAATAGTGGTTTCCAGCAAGGGGCTCTCTACAGCCTGCCGGGCCGCCTCTACCGCCCGTTTATCGCCGGAGGCATTCCCAATTCCCATATGGGCCATGCCCTTTTCCTTCATAATGGACTTAACATCCGCAAAGTCCAAGTTGATCATGCTGGGCACTGCGATCAGGTCGCTGATGCCCTGGATGCCTTGGCGCAGCACATCATCCGCCACCCGCAAAGCATCCACCAAGCTGGACGTTTTCACCACATCAAGCAGTCGGTCGTTGGGGATCGTGATCAGGGTATCGACTGCTGCTTTTAAGTTTTGAATGCCGGTCTCCGCATTGCGCATACGCACTTTGCCTTCAAATTTAAAGGGCTTTGTGATAACGCCTACCGTAAGAATGCCCATTTCTTTAGCACATTCCGCCACAATAGCGGCCGCGCCCGTGCCGGTGCCGCCTCCCATGCCTGCGGTAATAAACACCAGGTCCGCTCCTTTGAGCGCTTCCGAAAGCTGATCTCGGCTCTCTTCCGCCGCTTTGCGGCCTACCTCCGGGTCCGCACCCGCGCCAAGGCCTTTGGTCAGCTTTTCACCAATTTGTATTTTTTGATTAGCCCGGGAGAGGTAAAGCGCCTGCTTGTCCGTATTTACAGCAATAAACTCCACGCCTCGCAGGCCATATTGAATCATGCGGTTAACGGCGTTATTTCCTGCGCCGCCCACGCCTACTACTTTTAGTTGCGCAAATTGGCCGCTTTCATAATCCATTTCCAGCATCCATCTATCCCCCTTGTTTTTCAGTGGCCCTTTGGCCTGGCTACTTTACAAAAAACTCCCGCAGCTTTTTCAAAACGCCGCTATCCAGCGAACCTTGCAGCTTGCTTGCGGAAATGTCGTCTTCCGTGGTATGGAGCACAAACTCCAATGTTCCAAACGCGCTGGTGTAATTGGGGGAACTCATCCGCGGCATCCAGGGCGTTTCCCGGCTGATACGCAATCCCAGCATACTCTCAATGAATTCGTAGCTGCCCCGCATCATCCCCAAGCCCCCGCCAGTCACATGTACAGCAGGCCGGGCCTTGAGGTTTACACCCATATCCAGCAGCGCCTGATAAATCATAGCACAAAGTTCCTTGGCCCGCTCCTCCAAGATGTATTGGATGGTGGCTCTATCCACCTGGCGGGTTCCCTCCGGCGTACGCAACAGCTCAACGCTGTCCTGATAATCCAGAGAGAATACGTACCGCCGCTTAATTTGCTCGGCTACGGACAGCGGGATTTCCAAGCCATAGCTCAGGTCCCCCGCAAAGTGCATGCCGCCCACCTCAATGGTTTCCAGCGCTGTCAACCCTTCTTGCTCGATTACGCTGATATCCGTATGGGTATATCCAACGTCAATGAGTACGGCAGGGCGCCGCCGTTTTTCCTCGGGGAGCAATAACAATGCCTGTGCCAACGGCGAAGCGATGCATGCCCCAACTTCCAGTCCTAAATCCTCCACTGCCTGCTGCACAGGCTCCAGGAAGCTTTGCTGCACATAGGCATGGGTTACTTTTCCTTCTAACCTTCCCGCTACAAGATCCAGGGGAACCTCCGTGCGCTTTGCACCGTCAACGATGTAAAACAGCGGGGTGCTATGCATGAGGACATACCCTTCCGGTGCCTGTTGGGGCATTGATTCATTCATTAGCATGTCGATATCCGCGTTTGTTATACGCTTTGGCTTACCATTGGATGAAATTAAATCCAAAGCACCCTCGCCTATTTCCAAATGAATAAACGGCGCGGGAACCGAAAGCATTACTTCCCGCAACCGGAAATTGCATTCTCTTTGGGTTGCCTCTATGGCCTGGATCACTACTTCCTGCACTTGGGCAGGGTCAGCCCATTTTCCAAAACGATATCCTGCATAGGGCTGAATGTCCGCGCCATAAACTGCAACGCCATCCTTCCCTACACGGCCGCCACAAATACATACCACTTTGGAACTGCCAATATCCAGTACTACCGCATGCTTCAAAGAACCATCCTCCTGTAACCTCACCGGTAAACAGCCGGCAACCTTCGCTTTCATATGGCAAGCTTGGAAAATTTATCTGTCATACTTGTACATACTATACCATATTTGGTATTTACTCTGCAATATTTCCACTATATAAGTAATAATTTCGTCATGTTTTCTTTGTTACAAAAATATTCTTGCCATTGCAGGTTAGGTGGAAGGTTCATTTGTAGGCTCTGGCAAATCCGATCCGCTGCTGACTTCCGGCACGGTTTGCTGTGCCGCGTCATCCTGCCCCTGTTCCGGTTGGGGTTGATTGGGTTGCGCTTTGTCCGGCGACCAAATGGCCCCACCTTTTGCGCTAACATCCAGCGTGCCGCTGGTGATGCCGCTGATTTGCAGCGAAGGCAGCGCTGCCTTCATCCAGGT
Organism: Bacillota bacterium; assembly: GCA_023451115.1. Lineage (GTDB taxonomy): Bacteria > Bacillota > Clostridia > Christensenellales > CAG-138 > JAEXFV01. The sequence continues at coordinate 14,180 of JAEXFV010000107.1, read as the reverse complement.
CAGCTTATCATCCAGCTCCGTGGATTGCCCTAACACAACTTGTATGCCATCTCTAGTAAGCAACCATATTCGCAAGGGGTTGGAAATATCCGCTTGGGCTACTTGGGAAACCAAGTCATATTCTTGCAGCTTTTCCAGCAACGTGAGTAAAGTTTGGGTTTGAAAATCTGTATCGTTGGCTATGGTCTGGTTGACCTGATAACCTGTTAAGGAAACGCCCACCACCCAAACCAGATGGGACAAATCGCTGCCACTGCCAATGGATAGCACATGTCCCTCCAAATCGATGATTACATCCCCGTCCAGCGTATGGATTACCGCCGCTTCCTTTCGTTCCTCCACGGTGATCACAATGGTGCGAGGCCATTTACGCTCTATGGAAACCACCTTGAGATAAGGGTTTGCCTCCACGCCCTCCCGGGCCTCTTCCAAGTTGCAAAGCAGCATATGGCGGCCTGCCGTTAACCCGGTCAAGGAAATGATGCTGTCAGCAGAATACTGCTGGTTGCCTTTTACTTGGATATCCTCCAGTAAAAACACAAACCATCCTGCCAGCAATAAGCTCGCCAACACCACCCCTGTAATCAGCCCGGTGAGCACCTTGCGTGGATCTGACGGCTCTTTTTGTTCATTTCTACGATGGCGCTTTTTGCTATGTTCTTTTTTTGAAGCGGGCTTGTCCCCTTGCTTAACTTGGGCGTGTTGCCCCGGGGGCAGTGCTTCCTCCCCAGATAACTTTTCTGGTTGCAGGTTTTTGCGGTTTAATTGTTGCAAAGCTGCCTGCCGTAACTCCTCTTTCTGCATCCGCTCCAGACGATGCAGGCCTTGATAGGAACCCTGTTCTTCCAAAGGCCGGTTTTTATGGGGTGTTTCCTCTTTTGTTGTATGTTTTTTTCGCTGACGCGGTTGATAAGCTGCGGAAGGTTGCTCTTGTTTCTGCTGAGAGCGCGAAAAAGCGGAAGGCGCAGCACCCCTTCCTCCTGAACTTCTATTTTGTGTTCCATCCTGCGCTGTTTTATGGGTTGGCGCATAAACACGGGTATCCCCCGTGCCAGTACCGCTGTTTTTGTAATTTCTCGGCTGTTTCGCCATTTTCCCTCCCAGGATTCTTTCCCTTATGGTAGCCTTCCAATATTTGCCCCTAACTGTGCCAAATTGGTTTCAAAGGCTTCGTAACCCCGGTCAATCAGTTCCGCTCCGCGTACAATGGTTTGCCCTTGGGCACGCAATCCAGCTAATACTAAGGCAGCGCCTCCCCGCAGGTCGTGTGCGTCCACTGTAGCCCCAGTTAAACGGGGAACACCACGGATGACTGCTGTTCTCCCTTTTATTGTGCAGGTGGCCCCCATGCGCATCATCTCCGCTGCATGCTTAAACCGGTTTTCAAACACATTTTCTACAATCACGCTGGCACCTTGTGCAACGGTACACAAAGCAAACAACTGTGCCTGCATATCTGTTGGGAAGCCGGGATAGGGCTGTGTTTCCACCAACGTCAATTCCTTGGGCCTTTGGGGGCCAATCAATCGCAATTCTCCCTGGCCCAACGTGATCTCACACCCGCACTCTCCCAATTTATCCAGCACGCTGCCAAGATGCCCTGGCAATACGTTGGTGAGCATAATGTCTCCGCCGGTGATTGCCCCGGCACACAGGTAAGTTCCCGCCACGATGCGGTCTGGCAGCACCCGGTGTTCCAGTGTTTTGGTGGCCCCCCGCTTTCCGCCGTCAATCGAAATGGTATGAGAGCCAGCGCCTTGTACCCGAAAACCCAGCATGCGCAAAAAACGCTGAAGGTCCTCGATCTCCGGTTCACGGGCAGCATTGTGGATCAGCGTTTCCCCCAGCGCGTTTACGGCTGCCATCATCGCGTTTTCCGTTGCGCCTACGCTGGGATAATCCAGATGGATTATCCCACCTTTCATATCCCTTCCATCGCAGTGGATCAGACCGTACTCTTCCCGAATGCGCACGTTTAGCGCCGACAATGCCTTTAAGTGCAAATCGATGGGCCTAAGCCCAATTTCACATCCCCCGGGAAACGTGGCCACCGCCTGCCCAAAACGCCCCAGCAACGGCCCCAGCATAAAAATAGAGGAACGCAACTGCTTGGACAAATGCTCCGGCATTTCATGACTCTGAGCCCCCGAGGGGTCGATCCACAGGGTATTGTCCCCTTCCCAGCGAAATTGGCATCCCATGGTGGTAAGGATTTCCAGCATATTGTGGACATCCCTGAGCTTTGGACAATCAAACAGCCACAAAGGCTCTTTGGATAACAAAGCAGCCGCAAGGATGGGCAAGGCAGCATTTTTTGCTCCTGGGACACGAAGCGCGCCGGATAGGGTTACCCCGCCCGTCACGGTCAAACTCGGCATGATCTTTTCACCTCCGGAATGCTTGGGGGAACAATTTCATCTTATGCATTCGGAGGCAAATCTGTGCGGCTGCCCCACACAAGCCCTGCTTAGATCGAAGCAGTATGTCGGGAAATGTTTAGCAGCACTCCCATAGCGCACAAAAAGATAAATAGCGAACTACCTCCTGCGCTGATAAAAGGCAGCGCCTGGCCCGTAGTAGGCATAAATCCCGTTACAACACCAATATTTACAATTACCTGCAGAGCAAAAACCGTAGTGATTCCTGCGGCAAGCATGCTGCCAAACCGGTCTTTGCATTTGAGCGCCACATGGATGCCGCGATACACGATAAACAGGTAAGCCAGCAGCACGATCACCGCGCCGATATATCCCAACTCCTCCCCTACAATAGCAAACACAAAATCGCTTTCTCCATAGGTCAAATAAAGGAGTTTTTGGCGGGAATTGTTCAGGCCCTGGCCAAACAGCCCCCCTGTACCCAGCGCATAGAGGGATTGAATGAGCTGATAGCCGTCTCCTCTGCCATTCATGCCGTCATTCCATGGGTTTGTAAAAGTAGTAAGCCGTGCCAGGCGATAGGGCTCAATCACTGCAAACAGAGCAAAGAGCCCAATGCCTGCTAAAATCAAAAGCGCGATATGCTTGCCATTTGCCCCACCTGCATATAACAGCGCAATGCCCAGCATGCCAATAATGACCGCCATGGACATATTGGGCTGGAGCATAACCAAGCCGCAAATAATGCCAATCACCATCAGCATAGGTACCATGCCATGCACAAAATCCTTCATCAAATGCTGTTTGCGGGACATGAAGGAGCACATATACAACATCATGCCAAATTTTGCAACCTCAGAAGGCTGTAAGCTCTGACCGCCGATTACCAGCCAACGCTTAGCGCCGTTCAACTCTTTTCCTGCAATCAGCACGGCAATCAGCAATACGATGGATACTAACAGGCCAATGGTTTTGAATTTTTCCAGCTTACGATAATCAACCCGCGTAAGCACCAGCATTGCAGGGATGGATAGCAGCAGATAAATACCTTGTTTGCGAACATAGTAAAACCCATCGTTGATATCGGGGTTTTGCTGGGCATAGTAGTAGCTGGCGGAAAAAACCATCACCAATCCAAAAGCACATAACAATAAAACCGTAATAAATATAGAAAAATCCATATTCCCTAACGGTAGTTTTTTGTTTTTTGCCTGCAGCGCCCGTGATCCTTCCATACTTTATCCTGCTTCCTGGGAAACGCCCCCTTCATACTTATGCGGCAGGGGGATTTTTTCATGCACGCATTTTCGTCAATTTGGGTAAGCCCGTACGATGTCCTTAAAATCCCTGCCCCGCACCTCAAAATTGGGAAACATGTCCCAGCTTGCGCAAGCCGGGGAAAGCAGCACAGTATCTCCGCTACTCGCCAGATCCCGGGCCATATCCACTGCCTCCTGGAAGCTTCCCTGGCAGTGATAAATGGGGCTAAACCCCGTTTTGTGCGCCGCTTCCAGAATTTTGGGGGCGGTAACGCCCAAAGCAACCACTGCTTTTACTTTATCCTGAAAAGCCTGGAACAACGGCTCAAACGCATTGTGCTTGTCGTATCCGCCCAATATCAATACGGTAGGCCGGTCCATCGCCTGAATTGCCTTGATGGTGCTGTCCGGGTTGGTTCCCTTGCTGTCGTTCACATAACGTACCCCTTGCCGCTCGCAAACAAACTCAATACGATGCTCCACTCCGGGGAATTCCATGAGCGCCTGCCGAACGACTTGGGGGGCCACGCCGCCCGCCAGGCCCATAGCCGCGCAAAGCATGGCGTTTTCCAAATTATGCGCGCCTGGGATCTTAATTTCCCCCGCTTTACACAGCGCCTGCTCTTTGCCATCCAGACGAAAATATACGGTTTGCCCGTCAACGCAATAGAGGCCCTCTTCCGGCTTATGGAAACGAGAAAAATACAAAACTCTGGCAGGCGTCAGTTTAGCCATATCCCGAACCACCGGGTCATCGTAGTTGAGAACGGCAACATCCTGGGCTGTTTGATTATCAAATATTTTACATTTGGCCGCAATATAATTTTCCATGGTCAAAAACCGGTCCAAATGATCTTCGGTGATATTGCACACAGCAGCCCCCCTGGCATGAAAGCGTTGGTTTCCCTCCAGCTGCAGCGCTGCCGTTTCCGCTACCACCACATCCCCTGGCTTGGTATGCAGCGCATGCGCTGCAATGGGATCGCCGATATTGCCCAACACGAACGTATTGCGGCCGCCGGCCTTAAAGATTTCTCCTGTCAAGGCTGTGCAAGTGGTTTTTCCATTGGTGCCGGTAATACACCAGAACTCCCCCTGAGAATACCGATATCCCAGCTCGATTTCACCAATGATGGCAATGCCTTTGTCCCGGGCTGCTTTAACAAAGGGTTTCCACATGGGAACGCCAGGGCTTAGCACCATTAAATCCACACCCTGCAAAAAAGCCTCTACCGGCTTGCCCAGCGCATCAATATAGTCTTCCTTGTTCAGTTGTTGCCACAGCCCGGGAATGTCCCCCTTGCTGTCGCTTAAAATGACTTTGTATCCCTGGCTTTTCAGCAACTTTGCACTAGCCACCCCAGAAAGCGCCATTCCCACTACCAAAGCCGTTTTCATCCTCTTCATCCTCCATAAACAAAAAATCCGCCCGGCGGCAGATGCTTGGGGCAGCAGAGCCGCTGCTCTCCCCCAAACATCCGTCTCCCCTCCTATACCACGCCAAGCGCCAACAAGACCGCGGCACAACAGGGACTCCACCGAGCGGCAAACAAGCATGTGCACCAAACCGCTATGCAATCACCCTATACATATGCCAACAGGCAAATCAGGCATAGCACCACCGTAACAATCATATACATAGCTACAATCTTGGTTTCAGGCACTCCCTTAAGCTCAAAATGGTGGTGCAGCGGCGCCATACGGAAAATCCGTTTTTTGCGCAGCTTATATGAGCCAACCTGCAAGATCACGCTTACCGCAGAGGCAACAAAGCAGCCGCCCATAATGGGCAACAGCAACAGCGCGCGGCTGAAAATTGCCATCATGGCCACCGCACCGCCCAGCGCCAAGGATCCGGTATCCCCCATAAATACCCTGGCCGGGTAAGAATTATACCGCAAAAATCCCAAACACGCCCCCACAACAGATGCGCAAAACACGCACATCCCCTGCAAGTTTGCACTAAACTGGTTGCGGCCTTGTTCCAGGGCGCCGGCTGACATGACCGAGAAAATCAATATCATGGCCAGGGAGTAGATCAGCGTAACACTGGAGGCTAGTCCATCCAATCCATCTGTAAGGTTTACGCTGTTTACTGTGCCGATAATCACAAACATGATAAACGGGATATAGTAAATTCCCAAATCCCATTCTGTTCCGGAAAAAGGCAGCAAAATACGGGAGCCAATATTGGGCGTGTTGTAAGCATATAATGCTACAATCAGCGCAATGCCAAACTGGCCAATGATTTTTTGGTACGCCTTAAGCCCCAGGGAGCGTTTCAGCTTTACCTTAATAAAATCATCTAAAAAGCCCACCAATCCATATGCAAACGTAACCAGCAGCGCTGGCAGCGCAAATTCCATGCTGCCCATGGTAAAACTTAGCGTCCCTGCCAATATACCGGCCAGCATCATCATGCCGCCCATAGTGGGCGTACCGGTTTTGACTAAGTGGGACTGCGGGCCGTCGTCCCGCTCGGTTTGCCCAAACTTCAACCGTTTGAGCATCGGGATCACCAGCGGTCCGAGCGCTAGTGTCACCACAAAGCCGAGCAATACGGCGAGTATCAGTTGCTGCATGCTTTCCTCCAGTGTACCTTCCAAAAATACGAGGCGTCCTTGCCTTTTGATTAATTAACGTGCTCTTTGAGCAACTCTGCCACGATCTCTTTATCATCAAAGTGATGTTTCACGCCGTTGATTTCCTGATAGTTTTCATGTCCCTTCCCCGCAATCACGATGATATCATCCTTCTTTGCGATAGACAGGGCATAGCCAATGGCCTCCCGCCGCTGCTCAATGGTAGTATATGGGCAACCGGACTTCTTAACCCCTTCTTCAATGGCTTCAATGATCTTCATCGGATCTTCGGTACGGGGATTATCCGAGGTCACCACCAACTGGTCGGAATAGCGCCCGGCAATTTCCCCCATAATAGGGCGTTTGGCCCTATCTCTGTCCCCGCCGCAGCCAAACACGGTGAGAATGTGCCCTTTGGCAAACCCGCGAACAGTCTTTAAAATATTTTCCAAAGCGTCCGGCGTATGGGCATAATCGACAAACACGGAAAATCCTTTGTCTCCTGTAGGCAAGGGCTCCAACCGGCCGGATACACTCTGCATATCCTCCAGCCCCGGCTTAATGCAATCCATGGGGATGCCCAGGCATAATGCCACCGCGACAGCGCCCATGGCGTTAAACACGCTGAACAAACCCGGGATGGGTACGTTGGTGCGGGTAACGCCGCCTTGCCATTTCAGATCGAACTGAACGCCCCGGGTGGTAATATCGATGTCGGAAGCGGAAACATCCGCTTGCTCCCTCACCCCAAAGGTTGTAATGGGCAGCGTCAATCCTTCCATCAGTTTGGGGGCATGAGGATCATCCACATTGATCACAGCATGACGGCTCTGAGCAAACAGTTTCTTTTTCGCCGCCAAATAATTTTCAAAGGTTTTATGATAATCCAGATGATCCTGGGTAAGGTTGGTAAATTCACCCACCTCAAAGGTCAATCCATGTACCCGATGCTGATCCAGCGAATGGGAAGAAACCTCCATCACCACAATCTCCACGCCTGCGTCTTTCATCTGACGCAGCAAGCGGTAAAGATCTACGCTTTCGGGGGTAGTGCGCTCGGTATCCAATATCTCCTGGCCAATCATGTTACGGATGGTGCCGATGAGCCCTACCATTTTACCAGCCCGCTCTGCAATGGATTTGACCATATAAGTCGTGGTGGTCTTGCCGTTTGTGCCGGTAACGCCGATTAACGTAAGCTCCCGTTCGGGGTGGCCAAACCACTTTGCCGACATCTCAGCCATGGCGATCCGTGTGTTTTCTACCAGAACCTGTGGTATGGCGATGGGCAGCTCCCGCTCCACTACCAGTGCCGCAGCGCCAGACTCCACCGCATTTTTAGCATAATCATGCCCATCGGAAAACGTACCTACCACACAGCAAAAAAGGCTGCCGGGGCCTGCTTTACGAGAGTCATACTCTATGGAAGTAATCTCGGCGTCTGCGCCAATCAACTGGCCCAAGCCTTCGCACAACGTTGAAAGCAACATGGCGGTTCTCCTTTATTCTGTCAAAATCCGGTCCGCTTAACCATAAAAGCAGGCCGCAACGAGTATATCACAAATCCCCAGGAATTTCATCTTTCCATCAGAGGCGATTCTCAGCCGCTTACCGAGGAAAACTCCACCGTTACTTCGGCGCCGTAAGGCACCTTTTCTCCAGCAGATGGCTTTTGCCGAACAGCATACCCGCTTTGATCCGGTGGATCAATGCGTAAGCGCAAGCCTTTTTCAGCCAAAGCATCATAAGCTTCCAACCGTGTTAATCCGCTCACATCAGGCACCGCTACGTCCTCCGTAGCATTCTGGGCCGGATCCGCCTTGGTTTGGCTGGTATATAGCAACACCCCGCTGCCCTTGGTTACAATATCATCTACAGCAGGCGCTTGCCTGGTTACGGTAGCCTCAGCTTCTCCCTCCGGATAATCAGCCGCAAGCCCGGCCTCTTCCAAAAGTTTGGCGGCCTCTTTTGCTGTTTTCCCCGTTACATCCGGCACAGCCACGGTTTCCACCGTTTGGCTGGGCTTTACGCCATAGTGCATCAGCGTTTCCTGCAGCACGTCTTTTACAAATGGCGCTGCCACTGTGCTGCCGAAGATTACGCCCACCTGCGGCTCGTCAACCAGTATCAGGCACACATACTCCGGATCTTCCGCCGGCGCAAAGCCGATAAAAGAAGCGATGAGAGAGCCGGAGGATACCTGGCCGTCCACATATTTTTGGGCTGTGCCGGTTTTCCCGCCTACCCGGTAACCGGGGATTTGGGCGTTTTTACCGCTGCCTTCCGCCACTACGCTTTCCAGTATCTCTCTCACGATTGCCGAAGTCTCTTCGGAAATCACCCTGCGCACCACGGTGGGTTCCGTTTCTTTGATTATGGTACCGTCGGCTGCGATCACCTGCTTCACAATATACGGCTGCATCAGCTCCCCACCGTTTACTGCCGCAGCCACCGCTGTAGCCAGCTGCAACGGGGTTACCGCGATGCTCTGGCCAAAGCCGATACGTGCCAGGTTATTCTCCCGGATATATTTTTCATGGATCACGATGCCGCCGGATTCCCCCGTCAGCCCGCTCTCCGTGGAAGCGCCAAACCCAAATTTGTAAATATAATCATAAAACGTCTCCGTGCCCATGCCCAGCGCCATGGTCATAAAGGCAGGGTTGCAGGAGTGCTGCACCGCTTCTTTGAGTGTTTGGTGGCCATGGCTGCTTTCCAGCACTTAATGCGCTCTCCGTTTACAATTTTAAATCCCGGGCAGTCGAAGGAACTGGCCTGGGTAACTGCTCCGCTATCCAAAGCGGAGGAGAGCGTTACTATTTTAAAGGTTGAGCCCGGTTCATACGCATCGCTTACCACCCGATTTTTTACCAATTGGCGCAATAAGTCAATATCGCTGCGGGGCGGGTTGTTTGGGTCATAGTCGGGCTTGGTGGAAATCGCCAGAATCTCTCCGGTTTTTGCGCTTAAAATAATACCCTGGGCGCTGCTGGCCTCGTTAATGGTCACCGCCTCTTCCAAGGCCTTTTCCAAAAACGCCTGCACCACGCTGTCCGTAGTCAATACTAGCTCGCAGCCGTCTACCGGCGCAATATATTCCTCTGCGCCATAAGCCAGCGGCCGATTGTCCCGGTCTTTTTCCGTAATTAGCCTGCCCGGCTCTCCTGCCAGGTATTTATCATATTCCCGCTCCAGGCCCTCCTGGCCTACGCCGTCCACAGTGGTAAACCCCAGCGTTTGGGAAAGCATGCTTCCCAATGGATAATACCGCTTGCTATCGATGCCAAAGGTAACGCCCCTTCCAAGAAGCGCTTGCTCCAACTGGTCGCGCACTTCCCGCTCCACCTGGCGTTTGAGCACGATTTGCTCTTTGGAAGTATCCGTTACCTTTTGGAGAACAAAGTCAAAATCCATGCCCAATATATCCGAAAGCTCCCGGGCAACCCGGGTGCTATCGTCCGTTTTAATGGATTTGGGGTTGAGCAACACCGTATAAGCCGTTCCGCTCTGTGCCAAAACCTGCCCATCCCGATCTACAATCTTCCCCCGGTTGGCAGAGAGGCTAGTGTCCATGGTCTGTTGGTTGAGGGCTTTTTCCTGCAGTTCCGGCCCCCAGATCAACTGCACATAGAACAGCCGGCCCAAGAGCACCGCGAATAGCAAGGTAATTATCCCCAGCAAATAACATAGGCGTTTTTTATTGGCGGTATCGGGCGTACCCATGTATCCTCCTTACTCCCCCGGTTCCACCGTATCTCCCGTGCTGCCTCCGCCATTGTCTTGGGTTGGCTGCGTTTGCGCCTGTGTGCCTGGCAATGGATCCCCCACCTGCACATATTGTTCCGCAGTAGGGTAAGTCATTCCCAAACGCACTGCAGCTGCTTTGGCCTCCTGAATACCCACTTGGCATTCCAGCGCTACATTCAGCTCTGCAAGACGCAAATTGGATTGCTCAATATCCGCCTTTAGCTGGTTAACCTGAGCATATTCTTCAGCGATTTCCGCATAGCCGGCAATCACCAATAAAGCGGTGGTAGCCAGCATTAAAATGCTGATAACCAACAGCAGCTTCCCCCCCAGCGTAAGGGGATGGGGATTTACACGCTGCTCCTGCCGCGTTTTTTGTTTCGGCATAGGAGACGGCTGTTGCTGTGGCTGTGGCGCTATAGCGGGTTGGGCATAGGCATAGGCGGCGGAACCGCGGGTGGGTGCATAAAATCGCGTATTGATCCCATGCTCCCGGGGCGTTTCCTGTCTCATTCCTACTTCCATGCTATTCGTCTCCTCTTCTTTGCATGCCTTTTGGCCGTTTATATCCGCTCAATGGCACGCAATTTTGCGCTGCGCGCCCTTGGGTTTTGCTCCAATTCATCTTCGCCCGCTATGATTGGTTTTCTGGTTAACACCTTTGCCGTAGGCTTCTTGCCACAGGTACACACAGGCGCTTTGGGCGGGCAAGTGCAGGGGTGTTCCAATGTGCGGAATACTGTTTTCACAATTCTGTCCTCTAGAGAGTGAAAGGTAATCACACACATGCGCCCACCGGGGCGCAACAGGCTATGCGCCTGCAGGATGGCTTGTCCCAGCTCCTCCAGTTCCCCATTCACCTCAATCCGCAGGGCCTGAAAGGTGCGTCTGGCTGGATGCGGGCCTTCCCTTCGGTTTGCCGCCGGGATCGCTGCTTTGATAATCTGAGCAAGCTGTGTAGTGGTTTCGATAGCAGCCCTTTCCCGTTCTTTTACAATCGCCCCCGCCACACGCCCGGCGAAACGCTCTTCTCCATACTCCCGAATGATCTTTGCAAGCTGCTCAAAGGGATAAGAATTTACCACCTGATACGCAGTCAAAGGAGCCGTGTCATCCATGCGCATATCCAGCGGCGCTTCCTCCTGATAGGAAAACCCCCGCTCCGGTGTGTCCAGCTGGTGGGAGGATACTCCCAAATCCAATAGAATGCCGTCCACCTGAGAGACGCTTTCTTGCGCCAACAGCTCTTTCATGCAAAAAAAGTTGCCCCGGATGGCCTGAAAAGAAGCCTGTGTTTTCAACTGTGCAATGCGCTGCGACGCGGCGCAAATCGCTTGTCCATCCCGGTCAATGCCGTAGAGTTTGGAACCGGCTGGCAGTCTTTCCAGCACCGCCGTTGCATGCCCTCCGCCTCCCAGCGTTCCGTCTATAAAAATGCCGCCCCTCTGGGGAGCCAGCAGAGAAATCACTTCCTCCACCATAATGGGCACATGATATCCTTCCACTTTGTTCATACGCCCATTTGCGCCAAGCGGTCCAGCGCTGCTTGATATTCCGCTTCCATTTCCTGATCATGCTGTGTCAATGCCTGGGCATTCCAAATTTCAATGCGGTTATCAACGCCCACCAAGGTTACATCTTTTGACAAATCAGCATACTCCCGCAAACCATTCGGCACCAGAATTCGCCCCTGCTTGTCCATTTCGCAATCTGCTGCATTGGAAAACATCATACGCCGAAATGCCTGTCCCATCACATCCGTTTCCGGCAGGGCGGAAAAGCGTGCGGCAAACTCCTTCCAAGCTTCTACCGACATACCAAAAAGGCAACGAGCGGAACTTCCGCTTAAAATGCCTCTTGTTACGATAATCGTATTGCCCAAATCCTCCCGCCATTTAGCGGGAATAAACATGCGGCCTTTGGCGTCCACGCTATGGGAAAATGATCCGATCAGCATGGAACCGCCTCCTTTTCATAAATCTTGAAACTTCACCACATGATTTTGTATTGATTATACACCACTTTGCTACACTTGTCACCATTTTTATGAATTTTCTATGAAAATCTGCAGGAGTTTCCACCACCCTCCCCACTTACTTCTTTTTCGACAAGAGATGGTGAAAGTTGCTGCCTTTGACATCATTCTTCCTGAAATGAGGAGCACCGCAGGGCGGGAGGCGAACAGACAAATAAGAATGGCGTGAACAAAAATAAAATCCAACTTTCTTATTGACTTTAATATTATTAATATTATAATAAATAATATTAAAGGAGGGTGTTTAATGGCGATTGAAATAGTCCCCGAATGGATGGTCAATCTTGATGATGAAGATGTAGCCTTTATAAAAAAGTTTCTTTTGGCCTCCGGCTCATTAAAAGAAATCGCAAAGCAATATGAAGTGACTTACCCCACTGTAAGGCTACGGTTGGACAAGTTAATTCAAAAAATCCATATTAGCGACGATGTAGAAAGTGAGCCATATATCGCGCTTATAAAGAGGCTTGCGGTTAATGAGAAATTGGATTTTGATACTGCGAAAATCCTAATAGGAGAATACAAAAAACAAGTTCAAAAGGAGAATAAATAATGGCTATCGCTACGACTATGACATTGGTTTCGCTCATCATAATATTGGCGGTTTGTGCGGGATCAATTGTACTGCAGGTTTTCTTATCCAAAATGGAAAGCAAATGGTTGGGGCTAATTATTCCCGCAATAACATTTCTGGTCTCGTTGCTTGCTCTACTGAATATGGTTGCTCCGTCAGAGGGAATATCAATAGGTTTTATCCTGCAAATGCTATTTGCCTTTCTGCTTGCCAATATTCCTACATTGGTTTTGCTTGCAATATACCTAGCGTGCAGAGAAAAATTGCGGCGCAAAAAACAGCTTGATAGAATGAACATACAGGATTTAGATTAGCTTATAGCAATAACGGATGTGTAGACTTTGACAGCCGCGCCGCCATTATCTGCAAGTATGTGGGAATACGGGATCTGACGCTCACCATCGTCAACGAGTTTGTGAAGTTACTCATCTCCCATACCCCCCGACAAATCCAGTGGGCACCGCCGACCTGATACGGTAGAGGACGAATAGACAATTGAATGGCAGAAAAAAGGCAAAACGGTATAGCTTCTGCTATGCCGTCTTGCAACATGATTAAATTACTTCCTTGTGGGTGTTCGACTTTTGCCCCGTCTTTTAAAATATAAGATTATTTTACTTAGTTTTGTGCGATTTCCCGCATCTTTTGTTCATAAACAGCCCGTGCCCGGGCAAATATGCTTTCAAACCCCGGCTGTTCTCCTGCCTGCGCCAGCGCAAGCCCCGCCCTTTGCGCATCTTGCAGCACATCCAGGCTGCTGGCCATTCTTAGCGCGGAGAAAGCGTCTATTCCATGTTGCCGGGTTCCCAAGAATTCCCCAGGCCCTCGCAGCTCCAGATCCCGTTGGGCAATTTCAAACCCGTCCTCCGTTTGAACAAGGGTTTCCAAACGCTCCTGCGCCCGTTCCACACCGCTGAGCAGGAAGCAGTAAGACTGCTGTCCACCCCGACCAACTCGTCCGCGCAGCTGATGCAACTGTGCTAGTCCAAATCGATCCGCATCCTCAATGGCCATGATGCAAGCATTTGGCACGTCCACTCCCACTTCCACTACGGTAGTAGATACCAGCACCTGGGTTTCCCCTGCTCGGAAGGCGGCAATCACTTCCTCTTTTTTCCCCCCCGCCATGCGGCCGTGCAGCAGCCCAATATGCAGTTCCGGCAGCATCTGGCACAGCTCCTGGTGTAATGCTTGGACGCTTTTTACAGGCAGCTCCTCCGAAGGGTCCACCAACGGGCAAACCACATATGCCTGCCGGCCTGCCAAAGCTTCCTTCTGAATAAAATGATACATATCCTGTCGCTTTGCCTGGGGCACCAATCGCGTACGAATAGATTTTCTGCCCGGCGGCAGTTCATCCAATATCGATACATCCAAGTCCCCATACATGATCAACGATAAAGTGCGGGGAATAGGCGTAGCGCTCATAATCAGCACATCCGGCGGCAACCCTCGTTCGTTGGGCCGCTGGGCTTTTTCCGCAATCTTAGCCCGCTGGCGCACCCCAAACCGATGCTGCTCATCCGTGACAACCAGGCCAAGTTTATCAAACGCCACACCTTCCTGCAGCAATGCATGGGTGCCTACAATTGCCTGTGCCTCACC
>JAEXFV010000089.1 GCA_023451115.1 Bacillota bacterium | reverse complement strand
GTTTGGATGCGGCGGCAGCAAAGACGTTAGAGTAATAAAAAATGTTACCTATTCTCCCCAAATTAAAAATCAATTTTATGTTTCATTAAAAAGGGCTATGGCCCTTTTTGTCGTATCTGCCTTGCTTTTTGCATATAGTTTGATGAAGGAAAGGTGAAAGGCAAGGGGGGATAAGGATGCAGCGTATGGAGCTGACACCCTTTGTTACACAAGAAAACGGTAAACCGCCACAACGGTACCACAACAGCATAAAAAAAGTAAAAAAGCAGCAGGCAAAGAGCAGAAAAAGGAAGGCCTTTGCAGGCGCAGGCCCCATGCTGGTAAAAATAGGGATTTGTGCAGCTGCCTGCCTGCTGGTGTTTGCTATGCAGTCCATCGATACGCCGTTTACCAAAGGGGTGGTGGAGGATGTAAAAGCCGTCATCAATCAGGAAACGGATATGGATGAAATGTTGGGAAAGCTCCAGTTTGTAGAACTGCCCAATGTGTTAGAGGTATTTTCAGGGAGCGATGATAAGTTAGCTGCTCCAGTAAGCGCCCCCAATGTATCCCTCATAGGAAATGAGCAGATGGCAAAATGGGAAGGGGCGCCCAATGCCGAAGTGCTGGCTTCTGCAGCAGGTGAGGTGCGCGCAGTGGGGGAGGATCCTGTGCTGGGCGTTTATGTGCGGCTGGCCCATGAGAATGATTTGGAAACCATTTATTACGGCCTTGCGGATGTTCGCGTGGAGGAAGGGCAGCCCATACGCCGTTTGGATACCCTGGGCACATTGGGAGAAGAAGGAACGCTTTGCCTGTCTGTTCTGCTATCCGGGAGGCCGCAAGCGCCATCAGAGTATTTGGATTTGGTATTTCACGCATGAGATTTGGCCATATCGGTTCTACGGAATTGCGGCTGCATCCTGGGCTTTTTCTGGTGGTGGCGGGTGCATATATATTAGGAATGCTGGGGGAGTTGCTATTAGGCTTTTTTGCCTTAACGCTGCATGAAGCAAGCCATGGGCTTATTGCCCGTGCTCTGGGATACCGGTTAAGCAGCATAGAAATTATGCCCTTTGGGGGGGTGGCGAGGATAACAGGCGCAGCCTTATCCCCCCAGTCTGAGTTTGCCATTGCTTTGGCCGGCCCAGTATGCAGCCTGGTGATTGCGGCGGGCGCAGGCCTGGCTTTATATTTATTGCCTCTTTACAATTTGCAATTGCAGCGTTTTTTGCAAATAAACCTTTCTTTGGCTATACTCAATCTGCTGCCGGCTCTACCATTGGATGGCGGACGCATGTTGCGCGCTTTGCTGCAAAACGTGTTGCGCCCACGCCATGCTACGCAACTCACAGCCTGGTTAGGCGTTCTCTTTGGAGCTGCAATGATTGGCTTCAGCGTATTTGGGCTGCTGCATGGCACGCTCTATGCCACAATGGCTATGATGGGGATATTCTTGTTGCTGGCCGCAATCCGGGAGCTTGTGTTGCTGCCGCAGGTAAAGCTGGAAGCAATGTTGCGCAGGCAAGATGCTTTATGGCAAGGGGACTGTCTGGCCTTAAATCATAGCGTAGTGCACGGGGACTTGCGTGCCAGCGAAGCCTTGCGCAACCTGAGCACAAACCGGTATAATTTGCTGTTGGTGATTGGAGAAAATCTACGTCCGTTGGGCGAGCTGGACGAAGGCGCGTTGCTGGAAGGAATTGCAAAGTATGGCATGGAAATTACCACCGGGCAGTTATTATCCTTGGAAAAAGCGAAAAAATAATTGCTTACAGCAGCTGACGGCTTCCCGAAAAGGTTCCAACTCTTGATGCATTGACCCCTTGCGGCCCGGGTGATATACTGTATTATTGGTAAGGTATGTAAACGAACGGCATGAAAGCAGCCGTTAAGATATTTACGGAGGAAGTTCTTTGGATTATTATACATTGGATCGCTTGTTGGCGGATGGAATTGAAAAACCAGCGCGTTATACTGGCGGCGAGTGGAATAGCATAGTTAAGGAAGAAGCGCGGTTACGTCTGGCGTTGTGCTTTCCTGATATCTATGAAATCGGGATGTCCCATCTTGGATCGCGCATCCTCTATCATGTGCTGAATGCACGGGAAGGCATTGCTTGCGAACGGGTTTATGCCCCCTGGCCGGATATGGAACAAAAGCTGCGTCAAGCGGAGGAACCGCTGTTTTCCCTTGAAACGAAGCGGCCGCTGCGGGATTTTCAATTGGTAGGGTTTTCCCTGCTTTATGAAATGTGTTATACCAACATTTTAACCATGTTGGAACTTTCGGGTATTCCTTTCCTGGCAGCGGAAAGGGATGAACGGTATCCTCTTATTTTTTGCGGGGGCCCCTGTGCATGCAATCCGGAACCTATCGCGGATTTTATGGATGCCGTTTTGATTGGCGATGGGGAAGAAATGATCGTGGATCTGGTAGAGGCCTATGAACAATCCAGGGCTGCAGGGGAGGACAAGCATGGCCTGCTGCTACGGTTAAGCCGAATTCCGGGTATTTATGTGCCAGGCTTTTATTGCCCCAAGTATGGCGAAAACGGGAGCTATCAAGGGTTGGAAAAGCTGGAGCCTCAGGCGCCGGAGCGTGTGACCAGGCGGGTATTGAAAGATTTGGAGCATGCGCCCTATTTGGGAAAACCCATCGTGCCCTACCTGAACATCGTTCATGACAGGGTAGCCATCGAACTATTCCGGGGATGCACAAGAGGGTGCCGTTTCTGCCAGGCAGGGTATATTTACCGGCCCGTGCGGGAAAAGAAAAAAGATACGTTGATGGCTCAGGCGCAGGCGTTGGTAGACTGCACCGGCTACGATGAAATTTCACTGTTTTCTCTTAGTTCCAGCGATTACTCCGGCATTCACGAGCTGGTACCGGAATTGTTAGATTCAATGGAGCAGCAGCGGGTTTCCGTATCGCTGCCTTCTTTGCGGGTTGATAAATTTATTCGGGAAGATCTGGAGCGCATGCAAACTGTGCGTAAGGCTGGGCTTACCTTTGCGCCCGAGGCAGGCACGCAGCGCCTTCGGGACGTAATCAACAAAGGCGTTACGGAAGAAGACCTGATGCGGGCCACCCGTGATGCCTTTGAAGCTGGATGGAACGGCGTCAAATTGTATTTTATGATCGGATTGCCCACGGAAACCGACGAAGATGTGTTGGGAATTGCTGATCTTGCCAGAAAGGTAAGCAACTTGTTTTACAGCATCCCCAAAGAAAAACGCTCAAAAGGATTGCGGCTCACGGTAAGCGCGTCCTCCTTTGTGCCCAAGCCGTTTACCCCTTTTCAGTGGGAGCCCCAAGATACCATGGACGAGCTGAAACGCAAGCAGCAGCTATTGAAGCAGGCCATGAAAGGCATACGGGGGGCAGAGTTTCATTATCACGCCTCAGATGTAAGTGTGTTGGAAGCTGTTTTTTCCCGTGGAGACCGTAGGCTTGGCCAGGTGCTGCGGGAAGCATATGAAAAAGGATGTCGATTTGACTCTTGGGCCGAACATTTTAAGGCACAGGCTTGGAAAGATGCCTTTGCCAGCGCAGGGCTAGATCCCGCCTGGTATGCACACCGGCGAAGAAGCCTTGAGGAATGCTTGCCATGGTCTCATGTGAACATGTTGGTGGAAGAGGCATATTTTAAAAAAGAATGGGAAAGGGCCCAGCAAGCCGTAGTGACAAAGGATTGCCGAAAAGGTTGCAACGGTTGCTTTGGAAAACAATATGCGGATTATTGCAAACTATAGAAAAGGCGAAGAACTGCGCTTTATTTCCCATTTGGATATTCAAAGGCTATTGCAGCGTGGATTGCGGCGGGCGAACATTCCGCTGGCTTATTCCCAAGGCTTTAATCCACACCCGCTGCTTTCCTTTGCTTCCGCACTGGCTGTAGGTTATACCAGCGATGCGGAATGGTTGGATGTACGTTTAAGCACGCAAATGGATCCTGCCGATTTTATGAGAAAATTGAACGGGGTGCTCCCCGTTGGGTTTCGCATTTTGGAGGCAAAAGAGGCGCCGGAGGAGTTGCCTACCCTGACTTCGCTTACTCATAGCGCTTTGCATCAGATTGAACTTACTATGGAACAGGCGTATTCTTTACCGATGCTGCAAGACGGCCTTATGCAACTGCTTGCAGGGCCAATTGTAGTAAATAAACGCACTAAGGGTGGAATGAAAGACGTGGATATCCGCCCTCAGGTGTTGGCCGCTACGCTAAAAGGTGCTGAGGAAAAGAAAGACGGCCTTTCGTTGTCCATATTAGGTGTTTCCAATGTGAATGGCAGCTTAAATATTGAGTTATTTATGCAGGAGCTAGTGCGAAAATGGGGCCTGACAGGCTCCTGGCGCGTGCACCGCAGTGGGCTATATTTTGAAAATTCCGATCTGTTACCCCATATGTAATGGGTCGTGAAAGGGTGTATTGTAATGAATAAAGAGATTGTTGTGGATATCAATCCCTATCAGACAAGAGTGGTTTTGCTCGAAGACGATGCGCCAAGCGAAATCTACATTGAGCGTAGAGGGCATGAGCGGTTAGTTGGCAATATCTACTGTGGAAAGGTGCAAAATGTGCTGCCGGGGATGCAGGCTGCGTTTGTCGATATCGGGCTGGAGCGCAATGCATTTTTATATGCAGGAGATATCCAAGTAGATCGTTCAGATTTTCAATTTGAAGACAATAAGTCAGAAGTGCGTATTGGGCCGGCTAATATAAGAGATATTGTGAAGCCGGGTCAGGAAATTATGGTGCAGGTGTTAAAGGAACCAGTGGGAACAAAAGGTGCCAGGGTCACCACGCACATTACTTTGCCGGGGCGCACGCTGGTGCTGATGCCTACGGTGAACTATGTAGGCGTATCCCGCAGGATAGGGGATGAGGAGGAACGTGCCCGGCTGCGGTCGGCGTTGGATGAAGTAAAGCCGGCGGACATGGGCGTAATTGTGCGCACGGCGGCGGAAGGAAAAACGGCAGATGAGTTTAAAAGCGATATCGTTTTTTTGGAGCGTTTATGGCAACGTATCCAACAAAAGATGAAGTTGGTAAGCGCCCCTAGGCTCTTACATGCCGAGGAACCGCTGATTTTTAGAACCATACGGGATTTATTTACGCCGGATATTTCACGCCTTGTGATTAACGATAAAGAGTTTTACGAGCGCGTTCAAATTGTAGCAAACATTATTTCACCACAGCTGAAGGACCGCGTCGTGCTGTATCAGGGGGAAGAGGACCTGTTTGACCGGTATGACCTGGAATCTAAAATAGACAAATCTTTATCCCGTAAGGTATGGCTGAATAACGGCGGCTATATTGTGATCGACCAGACTGAGGCGTTGACCAGCATTGACGTAAACACAGGGCGCTATGTTGGCACAGATAATTTGCAGGAAACCATCACAGAGGCCAATTGTCAGGCTGCAAAAGAAATTGCCAGGCAGCTCCGATTGCGGGATATCAGCGGCATTATTATTATTGATTTTATCGACATGGAAGATATTGCCGACAAGGAAAGGGTGCTGGACACCTTAAAGGCCGAATTGAAAAAGGACCGCACAAAATCCAATGTGTTGGGCATTACCCAATTGGGGCTGGTAGAAATGACTCGTAAAAAGATGCGGCAATGCCTTGGAAATACGTTGCAGGTTACTTGTCCTTACTGCCATGGCGATGGGCGGGTGTTATCGCCGGAAACCATTGTTTTAAAAGTGCGCAAAACGCTTATGAAGCGGTTTTATGAAGAATCGATGGCAGACTACCTGATTGAAGTACATCCCAGCGTAGCAGCCCTGATACAGGACCATTCTACCGCCGAGTCCCCCTTGCTTCCTACGGCGCAGGGACGCAATGTGTATGTAAAGGGAATTGAAACCATGTATGTGGCAGAGTATGCAATCAAAACATTCCCTTCTCCTCCTTCTCCTCAGGAGCTGGAGGGAGCCCAGCTATATTGTTAATTTGTAACCTGCAGGCTTGCTTTCAAGCAGTAAACTGGTAAAATAGAAAGAAAACCAGGGGAACAGGAGGAAAATACAATGCGTATTTGCCGGGTGCAGCAGGGCCAAAATGTATTTTATGCAAAGCTGAAAGACGATGTGGTATATCCGCTGGCGTGCCATCCCTTTGGAGAATTGGTTGTAGACAAAACACGCACTTATTCCTTGAGCGAGGTGAAGCTACTCGCACCTGTAGAACCCAGCAAAATTGTTTGCATTGGTAAAAACTATTACGACCACGCCATGGAGATGAAAGAAGGTGTGCCTGCGGAGCCCCTTTTGTTCTTAAAACCCAGCACTGCTGTAATTGGCCCGGAGGAGGCTATCGTATATCCACCGGACAGCAAGCGGCTGGATTATGAGGCGGAATTGGCTATTGTTATTAAAAAGCGTTGCAAAGATGTAGCGATGGGGGATTTCCGGGATGTGGTGTTGGGCTATACTTGCCTGAATGACGTTACTGCCCGGGATTTACAAAAGGGTGATGGGCAGTGGACCAGAGGCAAGGGATTTGACACATTTTGTCCCATTGGGCCATGGATTGAAACAGAGATAAACCCATTTCATGTGCAAGTGCAATCCAGGCTCAATGGTGAAGTAAAGCAAAACTCCAATACAGAGCTGCTCATGCATCAGATTGATAAGCTGGTGTATTATATCACACGGGTGATGACGTTGTTGCCTGGAGACATCATTGCAACGGGTACACCGGCGGGAATCAGCCCTATGCAGCCTGGAGATACCATAGAGGTTGAAGTGGAGGGAATTGGCGTACTGCGCAACCATGTTGTGCGGTGATAAAAGCGGGAGGCGCTGCATGGAAGGATTTCATTCCAAATTAAAAAGCCAGGATATCGATGAATTGTTTGAAGTCATTGTAATGTTGAAAACGCAGGAAGAATGCTACCGTTTTTTTGAAGATGTGTGTACCATTTCAGAATTACATGCCATTGCCCAGCGTTTGCAGGTGGCAAAACTCTTGCGATCCAACGTGACGTATCAGGAGATTGCCCAGCGTTTGGGCGCGTCTACTGCCACAATCAGCCGAGTAAACCGCTGCCTGAGTTATGGTGCGGGAGGATATCAAGGGATGCTGGATCGCCTGGAAGAAAAAAATAAAGAAAAGGAACCATAATATATGTCCATGGACGGGCTTTCCCTACTGGCCATAACCTGTGAACTACAAACGCTGGTAGGTGGAAAGATTGATAAAGTGCAGCAGCCGGAGCGAGATGCTCTGTTGCTAACCATACGTGTAGGGGGCAGCAATCAAAAGCTGCTCCTTTCTGCGCATCCGGAAAACGGCCGGATACAGTTGACAAATGCCCAATATCCCAACCCACAGGAGCCGCCTTCGTTTTGCATGCTGTTGCGCAAACGGCTGACAGGGGGGCGTATTTGGGAAATCACGCAGCCCGGGATGGATCGGATCATGTATCTTACCATTGAAGCACAAAATGAACTGGGGGATCTGTCAAAATACGGACTGATTGTTGAGTTGATGGGCCGATACTCCAATATTGTAGCGGTGAATGAAAAGGGCGTTATTCTGGATTGCGCCCGCCACGTTGGGCCAGGCATGTCCAGCGTGCGTACCCTGTTGCCTGGGCTTACCTATGTTTCGCCGCCTGCCCAGGATAAACTGGATCCCAGGCAAGCTGAAGAGCAGGATTTTTACAGCGTATTATCCCAACCGGGGCGAATACACAAATTGTTAAGCGGCGCATTCTCCGGCCTCTCGCCAGTTTATGCTGCACTGTTGTGCCAAAACTGCATAGAAGAAGGGGATATTGGCGCAGAGCGCCTTGCCGAGGGAGATCGGCAGGCGTTAGCCCATTATCTCTTCATGTTTTATCAAAATGCGGCTCTGGGAAAGTTTGATCCTACTTTGGTATTCAATGAGGCTGGCGATGTGGTGGCGGTGCACCCCTTCCGGCCCGCATTGCCTGCAGCTAGACTACAGTCTGAACCCACCATGTCGCAAGCGTTGGATGTATATTATAGCAAACGGGATGTCCAGGAGCGCATCCGCAGACGCAGCGCTTCACTACAGCGCGTTTTGCAAAATCATTTGGAGCGGTGTTATAAAAAACTCAGTTTATTTGAGCAGGCATTGGCTGGGCAAGAAAGCTTGGATCAACTGCGGCTGTATGGAGAGTTGATTACTGCCAACTTCCATGGGCTAAAGCGGGGGATGCAGGTGGCTAAATTAGAAAATTATTATACGACTCCGCCCAGCGTTTGCCTGGTTCCATTGGACGAACGGCTTTCCCCGCAGGAAAATGCACAGAGGTATTTCAAAAAATATCAAAAAGGAAAGTCGGCAAAGGCTTTGGCTGCAGAGCAACGTCGGGAAACGCTGGAAGAAATCGCTTATCTGGAAGGCCAGCAGGATAATCTGGATAAATGCAGTTCCGACATTGAGCTGTTAGAGATCCGGGAAGAGCTGGAGCGCGAAGGCTATGCAAAGCGGGAGAACGGCCACACGAAACCCGTTAAACATCCAAAGTCGCAACCTATGCGGTTTCTCTCTTCCGAGGGTATTCCCATTTTGGTGGGGAAGAATAACCAGCAAAACGATGCGCTTACATTACGGATTGCTGGGGGGGATAACCTGTGGTTGCATACCAAAAATATTCCCGGCTCCCATGTTATTGTGGATTATCATGGCGAGCCGCCGGAGGCAACCTTGCGGGAAGCTGCCTTGCTTGCTGCTTATTACAGTAAGGGACAGTCCTCAGCTTCCGTGCCAGTAGATTTTTGCTTGCGCAAGTTTGTGAAGAAACCCTCCGGCGCCAAACCCGGGATGGTGATTTACACCACCAACCGCACTATTTATGTTACGCCCGAAGAAACCATGGTGAAAAAGCTGACACAGAATGAGTTGGCGCCAAAGGAATGATATTCTACGGTTCGTCAAAGACAGAATTCTTATTGCTTTCGGGATTGACGCTTATGGCTGCTTTTCCTTGCAAATACGGCCAGCAGCATAGCCACGGCCATCCCTAATGCGCTGGCCATTAACATGGATAGCCCCGAAAGTGCGTTTGCCATATAAGGAGTTTCGGGGATAGCCATAGTAGGCGCTGCGCCTGGAAAAAGCGGGAGTAAAAACCAGGCCAGCAGGCTGGCTAACAGGCCCTGCGCTGCTTTGGATGCCAGGTACCGGCCAGGATGGGGATACTCTAAAAAAGCCATGGCCTGGGTCATTACGCATAAACCACCAAAAGACACTAAAAAAGCGCATAAGCTTACGGATAATCGCAGCGGAATTTCCGCCTGCGATAATAGGTGGCATCCGCCGGTCATTTCCAGTAGCCCACAAAAAAAGCCTGGAATTGCCTGGGCAAGTGCTGGGGATATCCCCTGTAGCGGAAGGGCAAGAAGGAACAAAACTTTTGTTTCTTTGAGCAATTGCGCCAGTACCAGGAAAAAAATGATGCTGCCGCCTACTTTGATCAGGCCGAAAATGCCATCAGAGAGGGCAGCGGGCAGCGCCTTATGAAATGGGATGGCGTAGTCCCTGGAAATGCGCGCCGGCAAAGAATGGGAAAGGGGTGCAAGGAGATGCAATCCAATGGCTACCAGCAAAGCGCTGCCATAATGCGCGATGCAGAATAGAGCAAATAGGCCGGTGTTTTGCAACATCCCTGCGCATAGCGCGCCCATTAGGAACATGGGGCTGCAAAGGTTGCATACGGTCCCTAACCGCTGCGCTTCCTGAGGAGATATTGTGTGATTTTCCAACAACATACCGCTCAAACGTGCCCCGGAAGGATATCCAGAAACGCCTCCTAATAACAAAACGGGCAGCGCATAGCAGGAAATTCCCAGCCGCTTTGATAGAGGCTGCAAAAAGTTAGCCAGGGACGTTAAAGCCCCGGTTCGCTCAATCAGCGTGGCGCATACAAAAAAGGGGAAAAGCGTAGGTAAAACCGCATTCCACCAAAGGCTGAGCGCTTCCTGGGCGGCGGACATAGCAGGTTGGGAAAAAATAATGAATAAGGTGCACAGTGTAAATGCGCCCAAAATAATGATCCGTTTCACCGGTTTCCCTCCGAGCTTATTTTTATGGGATGAAAGATGGACAGCAGCCATAAACTAAGCTGCTCCTGAAAATCAAAAATTTTCTGGATCTTTCCCTTTTTGTGCAAAGCTTATCGCTTTGACCACCTTTATAACCATATGTGGGAGGTTGTACGTCCATGACGTATCAAGACGATCAAAAAAAAGTTGGAATTGCGCTGGGAGCAGGTTCTGTAAAGGGATTTGCGCATATTGGCGTACTTCAGGTGTTAAAAGAAAACCATGTTCCAATTCACTTGGTATCAGGATCCAGCGTAGGGGCTATTGTAGGAGCAGTATACTCGGTAGGCGGCGATATGGGGATGCTGGGGAAATATTTTTCCGCCGTTACAAGCCGGGATTTTCTGGATATTCCCAGACCACAGCGGGGCGGGTTAATTTCCGGGGAACGCATGCAGGAATTGATCCGCATTTTTACCCATGATAAAACATTTGATCAAACAAACATTCCTTTTGTTTGCACTGCGGTAGACATTGAAACAGGGGAGCTGCTTACTTTGAGCACGGGAAAACTGTATGAAGCGGTACGGGCCAGCATGGCAATACCCGGAATATTTGCGCCAGTGCGTATTGAAGGCAGGCTTTGTGTAGATGGGGGCGTGCTGGACTGTGTTCCCTGTTCACAATTGCAGGAGATGGGAGCGGATCTTATCATTGGCGTAGACGTAGGGTGGCGTGGGGAAATCGAGCGGATTGAACGGCCTACTTTCTTATCTATCGTAGACCGCAGTACATCCATTATGCAGCGGGAAATCACCAAGCTGAGAACCCAAATTGCAGATGTGCTCTTATGCCCAAGGGTGACTTACATGAAATGGTTTGATACGCAGCATGCACAAGAAGCCATTGCGGAGGGGCGGAGGGAGGCGCAAGCGATGCTGCCCTCCATCTTAGAGGCAATGAAGGCAAGAGGCATCCCGCTTTTGCAATAGGCAATCCTTTTCCCGTTCTGTTTTTACCTTATGAAAGGCGGAATGGCAAAATCCCGCGCAACGCCTTGCCCAGGGCACAGCAAACGATAAATATCGTGGGCGTTACGATCCGTTTGCAGCAATTGCTGACTGATTGGGCTGCAAGCTGCAAGGTCGGCCCGGCGCATGAGAAGCGGCGCTGTCCCTTGGCGTGCAATGGCAGAAACCAGCGGTCGGGCTTCATGACGGAATCCCAACACACGCAAATACAATGGTTCTTCCTTTTGCATGGAAAGGGCAGCCAAAGTACGATTGATCCCCAAAAGAGCGCTTATGGCAATGCGTTTGCAGCGCGCCATGGTATACCGTTTACTCTTAATAAGCGCAAATAATTCGTCGATGCTTTCACATTGCCGTACGGCTCGATACAGCACATTTTCCAAACCCTCCTGCACATCGGGAAGGGATTTCAGCCCATCCTTATCCAATTGCAGTAGTGCATAACGTATCAATGGGGCTGCCTCGGCAAAACCAACCGGCGGTATCTTTCCTATTGAAAAACGGCCAGCTACATACATTGGCACAGCAGAATAAACCTCTTGGTCGCCTTCCGTTATTCCGGCACGAATAGCGCTGGCACTGGGAAACAATGAGGAAAGGCCAGGGGCATCATGCCCCGCACCCTGTCGGGAAATGGCTACGGGGCGTATCTGGGGTGCAAGTTGTTTCAAAAATCGGATATATTCCATAGCCAATATACTATTGGAAGTGCGTAGAACGGCTAAAAGGTCCGAAGAAACACCGCATGCTTCCAACGCATCATAACGAGCTTTAGGAAAAGATTTTCCCAAAGCCAGCTGTTCTGACAGTGCTGATGAAAAGCCCGAAGGCGGCATTTGCAGCAACTGGGCCGTTTGAGACAGGGTTTCCATATCCGCAATTTCACTGCCAAAACATAAAGCAGTGCATACACCGGTAGCGTTTAAAACTTTTACGCCTCCATATGCGAAACGTTCAGCGCTTCCTGTTGCAAAAACTGCGGGCAGTTCCAAAACCAAATCGGCACCTGCCTCCAAGGCCCATTGTGCACGAGTCATTTTATCGGCAATTGCAGGCTCGCCCCTTTGCACAAAATCTCCGCTCATTACCACAATGCAATACTTGCAGCCGGTAGCGTCCTTCGCGCATTGGAGATGGTGCAAATGCCCATTATGCAAAGGATTATATTCTGCGATGATGCCAGCAACCTCCATAAAAACACCCTTTCCTGGCACGATAACCATTTATTTGCCCCATTGTATCACAACTAAACTCTTTTTTCGCAGCTTTTCCTGCAAAATTCCAGATTATCCATACCGTTTTGCTATATGGTGTGATATAATTTGTAGGGTTCACCGATTATTATACATGGTTTCTAATATGGAAGGAGAGGTATACGGAAATGTCGTTGATGGATGGGATCAAAGCCAAAGCGAAAAGCTGCAAGAAAAACATTTTGCTGCCAGAAGGGCCGGAAGAACGGACCGTGCAAGCGGCAGCTATTATTGTAAAAGAGGGCATTGCGGATGTAACACTGCTGGGCAATGAACAAGAGATCAAAGCCTCCGCTGAAAAGCTGGGTGTAAGCTTGGACGGCGTTTCCATTGTTGACCCGGCTACGTCCCCTGATTTGGCCGATTATACCGAAAAGTTCTATCAAATGCGGAAGGAAAAGGGTGTAACGCCTGAGAAAGCTGCCGCTACGATGAAAAATCCTTTGTTTTTTGCCGCTATGATGGTAAATGAAGGGGTAGGGGACGGCATGGTTGCAGGTGCTCTATGCACCACTGGAG
>JAEXFV010000149.1 GCA_023451115.1 Bacillota bacterium | reverse complement strand
GGTATACCAAGCTTGCGCCCTTTTCCGCCTGCTAGGGAGATGAGACCGTGTTGTTCCACTGCCCAACGAAACAGCGAAATTGAAGGTTAGCGAAACGATGACGGGCGTTCGGAAAAATTTTTATAATGATAATACAGGGAAAAAGCACTTCTCTGCAATCATTTCTAAAAATGGAGGAACGTGTCATGGCAAAGAGAATTCTAAACGAAGAACAGATCATCGATGTAATCTGGGGCGCTACTCTGATGGGTGGCGGCGGCGGCGGCGCCATGCTCAACGGCACTGGCCTGCTTGAGAAGTACAAGGAGCTGCATCCGGAAAAGCCAGTAGCGCTGACGCTCTTGGAACCCGGTGATATGGACCCCGAATCCTATGCCGCTGTGACCGCGGGCATGGGGGCGCCTACTATACTCAAAACGGTGGATTTCTCCCAATATGCCGTTAATGCGTTCAATGCCCTGAAGGAGATGGCATCTGATATGCGGCCTGCCCGCAAGCTAAGCTATTGCCTGCCTGTTGAGCTTGGCGGCTTCAATACCTTCTGCCCCATGCTGATCTCCCTATTGGAGGGAATTCCTTTCATTGACTGTGACGGGGCAGGCCGCGCTGTGCCCGCCTTGGACACCCTCCTGTTACACATCAATGGTTTGGATACCTCGCCCCTGGCCATGGCAGATGACAAGGACAATCAGGTCCTTATCAAGCTCAAAAATCCGAAAGACGCGCCTACGGGCGAAGAAATTGGTCGCTGGATTTGTACAGCGTTCGGCCAGATAAGCGGATTATCCGGCTGGATGGTGAAAAAAAGTGAAATTGAGGCCAACCTGCCCTGCGGCACAGTAAGCCTGTGTGAAAAGATAGGCCACGAGCTTCGCGAATGCGCCAAGCAAGGTATGAACGCGTTTGATGCACTGGCTGCAAAGGGCGTAGACTGCAAGTTCCTGGCGCGCGGCAAGGTTATTAAGCAGGAAAACCTCCAAAAGAAGGGCTTCGACTACGGTAAAGTTTACGTAGAGGCGGCGGACGGTATCTGGATCATCTACTTCCAAAACGAGAACCTCTATGTAGAACATGATGGGAAAGCCGTCATGACTGTGCCCGACATTACCTGTTATTATAATGCCGAAACCGGTGAACCGCTGACCAACGCGGATATCTGCGAGGGCATGGAGATATGCCTGGGCGCTATCAAAGCTCCCCCCGCATGGTGGAAAAATCCCGATATGTTCAAGGTTTGGAAACCCTTCCTGTCTAACGTGGGCTATGAGGGAGAGAATATCCCCTTCACAAAATAAGGCTGCATAAAAAGGAGGGCGGACCCGATCCTAACCCGCCCTCTTTTTTGAAAGAGAAACCCGACTCCCAAAAAACTTGTGGATAGGAGAAAAACATGGAAGATAATAAAGTAATCGCAACCGATACTGCTCCGAAAAAGGGCCAACAAGACCGCGGCATGACACAGGTGCAGCCAAATGAGAAGCGGACATGGTGGAGTGTAGCCTTTATCTGGATTGGTACCATGATTTGTATCCCCATGCTGATGGTAGGCGGAATCTTCGGAAGCTCGCTTACAATGGGTTCTATCTTTTGGGCTACATTCATTGGCTTTGCTATTTGCTGTGTCCTGATGGTATTAGGCGGCATCGTTGGCGCTGACACCGGCCTCAATGCGGCCATGTGCTCCACGCGTGCCTTTGGTATGACAGGCGCCAACTTCTCTATGGCATTGATTACCTGTATCTCTGGTGCAGGTTGGTTCGCTGTACAGACTGCCACCTGTGCCAGTGCGTTCAATATGCTGCTGCTGCAATTTGGTGTTGAGTTTCCTTTCTGGCTGAGCTGTGTAATTTGGGGCATTGTCATGTTTATTACGGCTGTTTATGGCGTGAAGTGGATGGCTGTACTCAACTACATAGCAGTTCCTCTATTGGTCATACTCTGTGCCTATGGCGGCATTCATACCATCAATACCAGCGGCTGGGATACTATAACCAGTGCTGTAACCGAAAACATGATGCCACTTTCAGTTGCTATCTCTACTACTATTGGCCTCTTTGCAATGGGAGCGAGTTGCAATGCCGACTATACCCGTTACTGTAAAACGCGCGCCGATGTCGTGAAGGGGACAGTCATTGGTGTATTGCCTGCTGCTCTATTAATGATTATTGCGGGTGCTGTCATGGCTATCGGTACCGGAAACTATGATGTAACTGCAATGTTTGCCGGGCTAGGCCTTCCAATTATCGCCATGTTGGTGCTTATTCTCGCTACATGGACTACCAATACAGGAAATGCTTATATGGCTGGCTTGGCAGCCTGTAAAATGTTCTCCATTAAGGATGAAAAGCGTCCCCTTGTAACCATGATTTGCGGTGTGCTGGGCGTGATTATGGCTGTTGCTGGGTTGGCCGATGCGCTGAATACCTATATCGGTATTCTGGGTGCGACAGTACCACCCGTTATGGGCATTGTTATTTGTGATTATTGGGTTTGCTGCAAAGGCAACAAGGACAATTGGTCGCCCATGCGAGGCGTCAACTGGATCGGTATCATTGCATGGGTTTGCGGCAGTGTATTTGCGCTCCTGGAAACGTTGGGCATCATCACAGTGTTCTCTTCAGCACTTGATGGCGTCATCGTTGCATTCATCGCGTATTGGGTATTATATAGCCTGCTTAAAAACAGCAAGCTAGCCGGGGATGGTCCTATGAGCATCGAGGAAGCCACTTCCATTGCCAAATAACAACCATATAGAAGGGAGTTTTACGATGTGCAACGAAAGAGCTTTTGATATCGTTCTGGAGGAATTTCTAAAAATTGCTGAAATTCCCCGTCCCTCCCATCATGAGGAACGCATAAGCGCATATCTTCGGCAATGGGCCTGCATACACGGCCTGAAGGCTCAAATAGACAGCCTAGGTAACGTCATTATTGACAAACCTGCTTCCCTGGGTTATGAGGCCGTGCCACGCGTTATTTTGCAAGCGCATATGGATATGGTATGTGTAGCCGCGGAGGGCATTTCCTACGATCCCTTGAATGACCCAATCAAGGTCATCAACGACGGCATCACGCTTCGTGCGGAGGGCACAAGCCTTGGAGCGGACGATGGCATCGCTATCGCCATATGCCTGTATCTATTGGGAGATAATAGCCTGCGCCATGGGCCTTTACGAGCCATATTTACGGTTAATGAGGAGGATGGTATGGCCTCTAAAGATATAGAGGCGGAGTATTTGGACGGAGGCTATTTGATCAATTTGGATTGGGAAACCATAGGATCCCTTTGCAACTCCAGTGCAGGTGGCGATTATTTTAATTTCAGCCGAAAGGCTGTGCGTGAAGCCCCTCCTGCAGGGTGTAAGACCATGACGCTCAGTTTTAACAAGCTCTTGGGTGGACACTCCGGTGTTGGCATCAACAAGGGGCACGCCAATGCGATCGTGAGCATAGCGACCGCGCTAAGCCTGCTGCGGCAGGGAGGTATCGAATACCGCATAGCGGAATTCTCCGGCGGGCAGGCGAAAAATGCTATACCTGCTCATTGCACAGCTGTGATTACGCTTGCCGGCAGTGATTGCGAAAAGGCTGAAAGCATCCTTTCGCGCTTCCATGCAGAGTTTCTTGAGGCTTTTGGCAACATAGAAAACACAGGATTGTGGTCTGTCCATGTGAAAGATATTCCACCCGCTCTTGTACTTGATCGTGAAATCGGTTATGGATTGGTAGATATTGTAACAGCGCTTCCCAATAATGTGCATACCATGAGCCCATTTATTGACGGATTGGTAGAGAGTTCTTCCAACCTAGGTGTGCTATCCACGCAGGGAGACATGGTTACACTCACCGTGTTTGCACGCAGCTCGGTAGCCTATCAAGCAACGCAACTCGGTGTGATTTGCCAAATCATAGCGGAGCGCTGCAGTTATGATTTTGAGGCTGAAGGGCACATGCCTGGCTGGGCAGTCAATCCCGCAAGTAAACTGACAAAAATTTGCTGCGAAACCTATGAGAAGCTGACAGGGGAGACGATGATTGTCGAACCTGTGCATGCCGGTGTAGAGTGTGGCGCATTTGCCGAAAAAAATCCCCGCTTGGATATGATAGCTATTGGCCCAACGCTTCTGGACGTCCATACCCCTGAGGAAAGTTGCAGCTTGGCTGATGTAAAGGTGACTATAGAACTATTGGTTGCCATTTTGGAGGCAATCACTTCTTAAATGGGAAAGCTTGCACTTCATATAACCCCGTTAGCATAACGCGACGGGGTTATTAAATTGGAAATCTCTTATAAGGCTTGTGATGTTGTCGGGGAAATACTGCTGATATCGATATGGTTCAATGGTAACAACGTCTGGAGGAAAATTCAGGCTGCTGCTGGATTTAGTGCCTAAAAAAGAGAAAACCCAAATCACGGAATTACTTAATAGGAACTAGTGATTAAAAGTGCGGGGATTATGTTTAACTTTTTAGCATCAATTTTGATGTACACATCCCGCTTTGCTTGAGTGAAATTACCTTTTATTTAAATAGCGCAGTAAAAGCCATATGCTTTTATTGCGCTTATTGAATGCCATTTGTTTGCCATTGCGTCCATACCCCACCCGAGCGGTTGTGAATTGCTTGGGAACAACTGATGGAATGAAGTCTATCTCAAGTAATATATTATATCTTTCTGGAAAACATCAAAGATTTCTGCCATTTCTATCGAGATATTGAATGAAGAGGTTAATTTCGGCAAATTCATCAAAAAGGATATGGCGGTTTTGGATGCTTCAAAGCAAAGGACAATACGGAATCAATTTGACGCTTATGTAAAAAAGGGGCTTTGTGGAGAAGCAAGCGATCACAAAGCGGAGCCTGAACGGTTTTTGGCGCATGAGATGCTTTTTCAGGAGCTTCCCGACGGTATGATTGAAACGCTTTACAAATACAATGAATATCTCTGTGAGCAGCACCATTTCAAAACCGCCGGACAAAGCATAGCCATTGGGAAC
>JAEXFV010000145.1 GCA_023451115.1 Bacillota bacterium | reverse complement strand
CACCCAGACCTACGAGATGGGCCCCGCTCAAATGATGAAGCAGCTCTTGCTCAATATCTGCATGTTCATACCGTTCGGGTTTCTGCTGCCCGTCAACTTTGCAAGGTTAAGAAAGCTGTGGAAAACCGCTGGGGTAACCCTTGCCACCACTTTGGCCATTGAAACGCTGCAGTATTTTATGGGCCGCAGCGCGGATATCGACGATGCCATTATGAACCTTGCCGGTGGCTTGATAGGATATGGTTTGTTTTCCATTTTAAATCGCCGGTTTGGCGCAAAAGCGTGGTGGCGAAAGGCAATTTATGTAGAAAAATAGCGTGCATTTCCAACGCCTTTAAATATCTATAAAAGGCGGCGCCCCGGAGCTTTTGACTATCATCCCCCAGAAAGTTTAGCGTAAGGAAAAGGCCCGGATACAATCCAGGCCTTTTCCTTATAATATCCCATCCCATAGCAGGGCAAGGCCATTTTCCTTTTCACATTGATCAGGCGCTCTTACATCGTTTATTGGCACCGTGCCATATCATCCAGGCCGCGCCTTCCGCCGTACTTCAAAAAACTAAAAAAAGGATTTCACGGGTGTACAACAAACCATCCCTTTGATTTGTATATAAAGGGAATAGCGTACTATGCTATACTTATGCCATCATCAGGAGGAATACAGGTTTGAACGGTTATGCTTTCCCCTTGCCTCGCGGCATGCGAATGGTTGACCTGCTGCGGCATGCATTCAG
The DNA here is from genome assembly GCA_023451115.1 of Bacillota bacterium. Taxonomy (GTDB): domain Bacteria; phylum Bacillota; class Clostridia; order Christensenellales; family CAG-138; genus JAEXFV01. The sequence goes on along the minus strand of JAEXFV010000145.1, from coordinate 8,021 downwards.
ATGGCTGTCCGCATTGTTTGAGCAGGACGGTATATTGCCTCTGACTTCGTGCCAGGATGCGGTGGCGCTGCGTGCGGAGAAAGCATTGAAGCAACATGGCAATTCGCTTTTAAGGCTTGCGTTTTCCTACGTTCATAATATGCAGGATGCGGAAGACGCACTGCAGGATTCTCTTATTCAATACATGCGCAAGGCGCCGGCATTTGAAACGGAAGCCCATGAAAAAGCCTGGCTCATGAGGGTGATCAGCAACAACTGCAAAAACAGGCTACGCCACACAAAAAGGTTAAAGGAAGACGAATTGACCGAATTTGTTCCGGATCAGCGCCAGGCCGAGGATCTCTCCTTCGTATGGCAATGTGTCAGGGAGCTCCCTGACAAATACAGCGAAGTGCTGCACCTGTATTATTATGAAGGTTACAGCTCAGCTGAAATTGGGGCAATCTTATCAAAAAACGAAGCAACGGTACGGTCGCTTTTGATGCGCGGGAAAAATTTGCTCAAAGCGCCGCTGGAGGAAATTTATGGATAGAAAAAACGAAAACAGAGGCGGCTACGAACAGATTATGGAACATATATCGGTAACGCCGGAAATGGAGGAGCGCATTGTGGGCAATCTCCATAAAGAGGCGGCAAACAACACAAAAGTGAAAAAATATCCTTATACCCGCTGGATGGCGGGGCTTGCTGCCTGCGCTGCAGCCATCGTTCTATGCCTGGCATTGGTGCCAATGATGCGGGCACAGACGCAGCAGCCAGAAGAATTCGTTGGGGTGCCGCTTCCGCCGCAGCGCTATGAAACCATAGAAGAAGCATTGGCGGTATTGCCCTTTTCCGCCTGCATACCAGCCGCACTGCCACAGGGATATGAATTGGCGGAATGCACGGTATACTCCGGAGAGATGCTGGAACTGACATACACAAACGGTGAAAATCAGATCCGTTTCCGCACCGCCCAGGGAAATGAGGATATCAGCGGCGACTACAACGCGTATGCCATAACGAATAGCATTTGTGCAGATCACGGCGCTTCGGTATGGCTTAAAGGGGATGCAAACGGCTATCAGGCAGCCATATGGACAGCTGGCGAAACAGCGTACTCCATCTCTTCCACAGCTCCTTTGCCAGAGAGCGATATGCGCACAATCATCAACAGTATCCATAACCCATCCGCCCAATGACCTAAATCCCACGCGAAAAACCGGGAGCAGTCCCGGTTTTTTATTTTTTTATAAAATATGCAACAAAACGATTACCCCGGTTGTATCTATAGCGAAACGGTTGCAAGAAAGCAATAAGAAAGGACAGAGAAAAATGAAAAAAGTAATCGTATTGATGTTAGCTGTTATTACGCTTCTATGCGCGGCTATGCCAGCTTTTGCCGCAGAGCGCTCTTATGAGATCGTGGTAGACGGAAACGCTACCCGTGCTATGGCAGTCATACAGGACGGCACGCTGATGGTCCCCATGAGGGCCGTATCCAAAGCGCTGGGTTACAGCATCAGCTATCAGTCAGCAGAAAGAACCTATCATATGGAAAACGGCAAGCGCGCTTGCGATATCAAGATGGGCAGCTCCGTATACTCGGCTTACAGCTTGAACTGCCTTGGCATGACCGCCCCCACCGACCTGGACGCTGAGCCTAAGCTGATTTCCGGAACAATCCACGTCCCTGCAGAGCTCTTCCGCATATTGCTGGGGAACAGCGACAAGGCCATAGAGATTGAGGGGAGTATCCTCCATATCAACAGCAAAGTGGACGATAACAAGCCGGGCGATAATACCTCCGAGTGGTATTCCATCACGGTCAACGGCAAAAAGCAGCGGGCCAAGGGCCGCATGGTGGATGGCACCGTTATGGTCCCCCTCAAGCAGGTAGCAAAAGCGCTGGGTTACAAAGTCAGCTACAGCAGCAGAAATGAGAGCTACCATCTGGAAAACAGAGCAAATGCCTGCGACATTGCCTTTGGCAGCAGCATATATGCCGTTTACAGCACAAGCGCCATTGGAATGACTTCCCCCACGGACCTGGGGTCCGAACCGGTACAAATCAGTAAGACCACCTACGTTCCGGTTGAGCTGTTTAAGGTATTGCTGGGCAACCATGACAAGACTGTCGTGATCAGTGATAACAAAATAACCATCCAAGTCGTCAGCATTGGCAGTTCCAATCCCAACGCATAAACCATGTTCCGATACAGCCGGGCGCAATTCGTGCCCGGCTGTGTTTTTTCCCGTTGCTCCGCTTTCTCTTCCCACCGTAGGTGGAACTTTGCCCAATGCATGCTGTTTTTATATTGGCATAATAAACGAAAGAGGATGTGCTCAACCGGGTGTATCATGGCGACCTACTGTTGATGGTGCAGTCCGCCGTACACGCACAGAGCCTCTCCAATGAGGAATACACAGAACTTGTAAGGCTGCTTCAAGCCGGAAGGGAGCATGAGAATGATTGACCAGTTTTTCGCTCGCCTGCTTATGATGAGTGCTCAGGCATCCGTGCTGATACTGGCGGTCATGCTGCTGCGGTGGTTAACCAAACGCTGTATATCGCCCCGGCTCATGTACGTGCTGTGGCTGCTTCCCACCCTGCGGCTACTGTTGCCGATCAGCTTCCAAAGCAACATGTCCCTTATGAACCTTGTGCCCGCTGGAGCCTCCAATTTTATTGTATAATCCTATAACGCACCAGTTGTGCCCATCACGCCGGTACCGAGCGTAGCGGCCACTGTGGATATCGCGCCGGTGGTATCACCGATACCGCAGCAAGCAACTCCCATACAGCAAGCAGCTACAGTACCCGATCTGATAGCCATACTGTTCTGTGTATGGGCATGCGGTGCCGCGCTGGTGCTTTTATATATGCTGCTTACTAATGTCCGTTTCTATATATCGGTAAAACAGTTTAGAAAACGCATTGACTGGGACTTCTGTCTGCCGGTTTATCGAATGGACGGACTTGTCTCGCCCTGCCTGTGCGGATACTTTCACCCTGCTGTACTGGTAAACGAAGCAGCTCTGAGAAACGATGCGACTCTTGCCTTTGTGCTACAGCATGAGCTGTGCCATTTCCGTACCGGAGATCAGTGGTGGGCACTGGTGCGGAACCTTTGCTGCACACTGCACTGGTTCAACCCCATCGTATGGTGGGCAGCGTTCAAGAGCCGTGCCGACTGCGAGCTTGCCTGCGACGCAGGAGTAATGAAGGAGTTTACCCAGACGGAATGTGAGCGCTACGGAATAGCGCTATTGTCCATCATACCGGTGGATAAGCCGGTTTCAAACCTCATATTTACTACTACATCGATGACAGGTGGAAAGCGAGAACTGAAATCGCGCATGAGAAACATCGGTAAACGGCCGAAAACCGTATGGCTGGCCGCTGCTGCAGCGATGATGTGCCTTGTTACAGATGAGAGAAACTATCAGTTCGTGAACACAAATCTTACATCGTATGAAGGCGTGTTGACGGTAAGGGAGGCCACACGCTTTCACCCGATGTACAATATCGCTTCATGGGCCAGTCATGCCGCTTGGTTTAATGAGGAGCCACCAAAGCTCATGACAGGGGAAGAAACTACCGGGTTTGAGCGCATCAACAAGGACATTGATCTTGCGCTGCCTGATATCTGGCGCAGCAACATCTCCTATTTCTACCCTTTGCAGGCCCCCGCTTCAGCCGTATACCAGATACAGAGTTTGGATGCCACAGCTATTTTGAACGCATACTGCTTGACGATGGCACGCCAGAGGGTCTTGCCGCCTGTATGGAACACAGTATAGCGTCAGATGGGATAGCTGCATCGGGTGATATCCTCCTCGTCACGCAAACACCCAAAACATCAGGGAGGCATATTCTTGTAATTGAAACAGCGGATGCATTTTTGTTTGCTGCGGTGAATGTAGGAAAGTAAAAAACGCCCTCATCATCTGGGGCTGCCTTACCTCCAAAGGGCAGGCTTATCCCCGTATATCCGGCAGATTGAAATGAAAGGGATTATGTGCCCACAACTGCCCTGTGGCGGTATTCATCGGCGCCCTTGGTGAGATCGTGTCCGGCCTTAGACGGCCCGCAGGCCTAGGGCAAATGGCCTCCGCTGCCGTTTAGAGCTTCTCCAGGCAGCAGCAGACAGGTATCAGACGGTTGACTCTTTTCACGCCATTGTACAGGTAGTATATCCCTTGAACTTGTTATATGTTCGTGTATTGGGATGCATTTCGTACCTCCAGTATTGAATTGACCCGGCAAAAATGCTACGCAAAAAAGCTGCCCCCTCATCTTAAATCGCGCTTCAGAACGGCTATATAGTCGCGATATTCCGTTTGAATCCAAAATATAGATAGGGCGGAGCGCTCACGGCGCAAACGGACTCAGAGCACAAAAAAGCCGGAAAAAATCCGGGTTTCTCGGGTGAATATTTTTTGACCCACTACGACGGAGGCGCCACCCGGAATCTCCGCTTAGCCTCGCACCGCTTGCGCTTCGCGCGGCGCGGCTATGCGCGGCTGCGCTGCCCGGCCGCTAAAAAGGCCGCACTGCGGCCTTTTTTTAACGCGGCTTCGATTCCGCTGAATGTATGCTTCTCCAATGAAAATCAACACCCCTAGGGGTGTTGATTTTTCTTGGAGGCGCCACCCGGAATCGAACCGGGGATGAAGGTTTTGCAGACCTCTGCCTTACCGCTTGGCTATGGCGCCATATATAATTAAGGAAACGATTGGAGCGGGAAACGAGATTCGAACTCGCGACCCCCGCCTTGGCAAGGCGATGCTCTACCACTGAGCTATTCCCGCGATGGTTTCCTTTGCATTCCTTATACAAAGGAAATACTTGCTTCCCCCCTATATGAGGTTCTGCAAATTGTTATAAACCATTTACATGGTATTTGTCAATAGCACAAGCGCATAACGTCTCATTCTTTCCCGAATGGTGCGGGCGAAGAGACTTGAACTCATACGCCTGTTGGCACCAGAACCTAAATCTGGCGCGTCTGCCAATTCCGCCACGCCCGCACGCTTATGCCAAAAACTTGGTGACCCGTCGGAGACTCGAACTCCGGACACCCTGATTAAAAGTCAGGTGCTCTACCGACTGAGCTAACGGGTCATAAATGGCTGGGGTGGCAGGGTTCGAACCTGCGAATGACGGAGTCAAAGCCCGTTGCCTTACCGCTTGGCTACACCCCACCGTAGGGCTCGCGTCAAATTGATAAGATGGGGTGGGTAGTGGGACTCGAACCCACGACCTCCAGAGCCACAATCTGGCATTCTAACCAACTGAACTATACCCACCATATAAAACAATTTGGCGCGCCTGCAGGGATTCGAACCCGGGACCTACGGCTTAGAAGGCCGTTGCTCTATCCTGCTGAGCTACAGGCGCAAGAAGCTAATGAGCAGGCAAGTCCAACGCCGTCGGCATAATCCTCTCCGGCACCCCTTGAGCACTACCGACAGTTAAGTATTCTAACAGAAACAGGATTGGCTGTCAATGGTAACCCGAAAAAAAAAGACGTCCAAGTAAATCCTTTCAACTGAAAGCCCTTTGAAATGTTGTTGAAATCTCTAAAATCCCATGTATGGCAACTGTGAAACCATATTTCCACATTTCATTAAGTGGCCTATTGATGCCCATTTCCAGACATTTGCACCAAGTTCGTTTAAACTGGCGCAGACGGGAACGGCGCCTGCGCCAGTTTGCAATAACAAACATAACATTACTGATTTTTACCGCAGCATTTTTTATATTTTTTTCCGCTGCCACAGGGGCAGGGATCGTTGCGGCCTACCGTTTGCTCCTTGACAAACATTTTTGAAGCCCGAAATTCCTTGGTGATTTCCTTTCGGCGCTCCTGCGTTAAAATATCATCCCACTGGGGCAAGCCATAAAGCCAGCTGGCTTTTGCATCCAGCATATTAAAATACAGTTTTTCAAAGTCAATGTCCAACGCTACCTTGCTGGTGAGCTTTAAACCATCTAAAGACAGTTCCTTTTTCAAACTGGTATTAATGCCATCCAAAAAACCTAAAAAGGTGGTCGGGTCCATTTCAAAGCCATCGGCCAATTCCCCTACCGTCCCCTCGAACACTTTAGCAGGCTCTGACAAAATCTTTTTATAATTTTCCGTTTCCGCATCAAAATAGGCGCTCCAAAACGCTTGATGCTCCGCCGGGCTACGCTCTGCCTGCGCAATATCGTTCCAGTCGCTATAAAGGCTCATTTGTTTTACACACTCCCCTAAATTTTTCACCTTTCCCGAGCACTTCAGCTCCGGAAAATTTATTAAGATGCTATATAACCACCTTAACTGTTATATCATAAAATGCGATCACGCGCATTAATTTTATATGGAAGTTTCCAGCCCGTTCTCCTCCAGCGTAGCTTGAATGTCTTCATTCCAAAGAATATAAGCGTCCTCTCCGGTGTCAGAATAATACTTTCTCCGTTTGCCGGCCTTCACAAAACCTACCTCTGCATACAGTGTTTGGGCGCCAACATTGCTTTCCCGTACTTCCAAAGTCATTTTATTTGCGCCAAAGCGCACCGCGGTTTGCATGCTGAAAAGCATTAACTTACGGCCTAGCCCTTTTCGGCGGTATTGCGGCAAAACAGCCACATTGGTAATGTGCGCTTCATCAAATAAAATCCACATCCCTGCATAAGCGGCAATCTTCCCTTCCTGCTCCATTACATGATAGTGGGCCAGGCGGTTCTTCATTTCACTCATCAGCATATGTTCCGTCCAAGGCGAACGAAAACAGATTTGCTCGATCTGAGCCACCGCTTTCACATCCTCTTTGCACATAGGCCGAAACAGAAACGGTTGCTCCATTATACGTTCCCTTCCCCTTTGTTCTTCTCCCGCTGCTGCCACATCCGCTCTGCCTGAGATGGGCGTAAATAAAGCGGCGTAGCGGCCATCGGCCATCCGCCTTTTCCCATGCGCTCCATTTCCCCCCAAGCAGCGCTAAGTACCAGCCCTGCTCGATTGAGCGCATCATCATCCGGCGCAAAAGCAGGCTTAAAACATAACGTTTCTATCATCTTGCGGTAAGCTAATGCTCCATCCCCGGCAAACAAGGTATCCGGAGGCAGCTGCGGTAAATATTCCGCCAAGGCAACTGCCTCTGGCTGGCGTATGCATGCCCCATTTTCAAACAGTGCAGCATAGGCATTGGCGTTACGGGCATCAATCACCACACAAACCGGCCCGCTTGCAACACGCAGCCCCTGATAAAGCGCAGCCAAGGCGTCAATGCCAATCACAGGAATTCCCAAAGCCATGCCCATTGCATTGGCGGTGCATACTCCAATCCGCACACCAGTAAAAGATCCCGGCCCAACATTTACAGCTAAGGCGCTTAAATCTTGCGGCTGTAATCCCAAATCCTCCATCAACCGTGCCGCCAACGGCAAAATGGTTTCAGAATGCGTCCTGGTATTGCTCAAAGTATACTCCGCTTTGAGTTGGCCATCCTCACAAATTCCTACAGAAGCTGCAGGCCCTGAAGTTTCAAAACCCAATATCAGCATATTCCCGTCTCCTCAAAACTGGCCAGCAAAGCTTGATGCGCTCTTCCATGGGCGATAAGCGCAATACTGCGTGGCTCTTCCCCGCTGCCTTGTATCCGAATGTCCAACCGCTCTTTGGGTAAAGCTTCTTCTACATTGCCCGGCCACTCCATCACGATAATCCCCTGGCGTGCCAAATAGTCTTCATACCCAATATCATACAATTCATCGCCGCTAGAAAGCCGGTAAACATCAAAATGAAACAATGTAAAGGCATTACACTGATGTTCCTGCACGATGGTAAAAGTCGGGCTCATCACCTGCTGAACCCCTAACGCCTTTCCAATGCCTCGGCACAATGCGGTTTTGCCTGCACCCAAATCCCCCCACAGGGCCAGAAATGCTCCGGGGAATAGTTTTGCAGCCAGCTTGGCACCCAAAGATTCCGTTTCTTGTTCCGAACAGGAGACACCCGTAATCAATCCAGTGCGCCCCTTTCCAATAACTC